>CAJWFL010000070.1:0-7951 GCA_913031455.1 uncultured Gammaproteobacteria bacterium | reverse complement strand
TGCAAGTATTACTGCGAAAATAAATCAGACAACACAAGCATCATCCCTTCATCCAGTTGATTCGCGTTCTCAGCAATCCGCGCAGCCGCTAAAAATCCACTCAGCCACGTTGAGCTTACACGCATCTTGGCGTCAATCAATCGGTCCAAGGCCACCAGCGAATCTCCTAGATCGCCGACGCCGACCTCAAAACTACGGTTGGCTGCCTCCACTAATTTGCGCGCACTGTCGCGCTCAGCCTTCGCTGCACGCCAAGCGGCTTCAGCGCGTTGCATCTCAACTTCAAGTGTCCGTTGTTGACGCTGCAGGTCACGCTCGAGTTCCATCAAAGCGAGCTCCGAATCACGTAAGATCAGGGTTGCCTCGCGTATACGCGCCTCTCGATCTCCGGAATCATACAAAGCCCAAGACATGGTCAGTCGAGCAGTGTAAGTGTCAACCAGTTCAGTCTCTGTATCGTTTGCTCCAATGTTCGTATGTCTAACCGCCAGCTCGGCATTAACGGTCGGTAGAACAGTCCCAATGGCCTGATTGACCGCAATTCGTGACGCCTCAACATTTGCCCTCGCCTCTACCAACGCAGGATAGATCTGCTGTGGCTCTGGCGGACTCTTTAAATCATCAAAATCCCAAACATCGGTCATTGGTCGAGGGGTCCAATCCAGTTGCACACTTGAACCAATCAAACTGTCGATCAAAGATTCAGTACGTGCCAAAGTAGCCTGCGTTGTCACCAACTCAACGCGAACTCGTTCGAGCTCGTTTTCGACCGTCAATAACTCGGTAACACTGACTCGCTGGCTATTGAACAACTGCGCGACCTGTTCTCGCCGCTGCACCAAGTTCTGGAATCGTTCGTCAAGCAATCGTAGATGTTCTAGCGCCTCAACCCACTCAGCAAAAGATTGCAACAGCGAAAGCCGTCGCTCCTGCAGTGTCCTCAATTCGCCTGCCATCGATCGTTCAGTCAACGCATCTAGGCGGTCAGGCTCTAGAAATCGTGGACGATCGAAGACGGGTTGCGACAGGGTGATGCTGTAATCCTCACCTAAGAATCGCTGCTTAAAGCCTGACTGACGGCGCTCTGTTCGACTCCCTGAGACGTTAAATCTCACCTGCGGGCCGAAGCCAGAGGCGGCTTGATCACGTCGGGCCTGAGACACCAGTACATTCTGGTTTGCCCGTTGTACCTGAATATTTTCCGCACGAAGAGCACGATCCAAGGTCAACAGAGATTCACTGTACGCACATGTCGCCCAAAAGAGCGTGCTGACTACTAATCCAGCCCATCTGAACATATTAATCCTCAATCAATGCGCGCGACATGCCCTGCGCCAGTGGTTTGGTCAGGTATTGCCATAGGGTACGCTCACCGGTTTGTATCAAGACATTGACTGGCATACCCGGGACCAATTGATATCCGACGAGCTTCATCCTCTCTTCACTGGCGATTTCGAGTGTCGCGAGGTAATAACTGACTCCTGAGCTGCGATCCACTAGGGCGTCAGCAGATACATTCAAAACAGTGCCAAAAATTTTAGGCATGCTGTTGGGATCGAAAGACGAGAACTGCAACTCAGCATCCTGGCCAACACGCACACGGTCTACATCGACCGGGGCGACTTGCGCCTCAATTAATAGATCATCTTCTTCTGGCACAATCGTAATAAATGGCTGCCCGCCGGGAACAACTCCTCCCTCGGTGGTCACCTCGATAGTTAAAACAATCCCATCGACTGGCGCTGTAATCTCAGCCCGACCTAACCGATCTTGAGCAACCCGTTGTTGCTCGCGAAGCTCATCACGACGTGCCTGCAATTCTGTCAATTGTGACTGAACTTCTCGATCGAATACCGAACGAGTTTGGAGAACCTGCAATTCTGCCTCACCAATTTGAATTTCAGCCGACTGGATCTCCGAGTCTAGACTTTGTAGATCGCCCTGCAACTCAACGATGCGGCGTTCAAAATCTCTCACTCGGCTCTCATCAACAAATCCCTCGTCTAATAACTGCTTAAGGCTGTCGTATTCCTTTGTGAACGACTGAAGAAGCCGCCTCTTCGTTTCTTTTGACTCAAGCAAACCACTAATCCGACTACGCAGTTGATCTGCACGCTGTGACAGAATAGATACCTCTCCTGCCAACGCCGCCTGGCGTTTATCAAAAAGCGCTTCTTGCTCCCTCAGTACATCCGCGATCCTGGGATCATTCGCCCGGTTAAGGACTTCAGGCCACTGAATCACCAGATCAGTAGCCCGCTCCGTCTTCAATCGATGAATTTGTGCTTCGGCAGCCAACAGTTGTGATGTAAGTACGTCTAAACTCGCCTGGGTCTGAACGACATCCAGTTTGGCTAACAGTTGGCCCTGCTTAACCTGATCACCTTCTCGGATCAATAATTGCTCAAGAATACCACCCTCGAGGTGCTGCAGTGTGCGTCGCTCACTCTTCACCACGACCATTCCCATCGCGGGCGCTGCAGAACCGAGGGGAGCTAGGGCCGACCATCCACCAAATCCCAGAAACACAATCGCGATAATGACGTAGCCGATACGGTGATATCGTCGATCATTCTGATCCGGCTGCTCTGTGGTCACCTGCTTTTCTGAATTCATCGTATGCATATCAATCCTTTGGCACAGGTGTAGTGGGCGTCGGCACAGGCGAGGCAACCTGCTCCTGAGCGGCCCGTTGTCGTTTCGCAATATCGCTCAACACCTGATCTCGCGGACCAAGCGCTCTTACGGCCCCATCAGCCATCAACAGCAAGTTATCGACCTCAGCCAATATATTGGTTCGATGTGAGACAATTACGACCGTAGCAGCTCGCGCCTTAAGCGCTCGGATAGCTGAAAACAAAGCAACCTCACCGTTATCGTCAAGATTCGAGTTCGGTTCGTCGAGAACGACTAACACTGGGTCACCGTAAAGAGCTCGCGCAAGGCCAATACGCTGCTTTTGCCCCCCTGATAACTGATGTGTAATCAGCGAGGTGTCATAACCATTTGGAAGACTCAATACCAACTCATGTACCCCTGCAGCTTTTGCTGCACTCACAACTGCATCGGAGTCAATCTCACCAAATCGCGCAATGTTTTCGGCGATCGTACCTTCAAAAAGTTCGATGTCTTGAGGTAGATACCCAATGAATGGTCCAAGGTGCTCACGATCCCAAGAAAATACATCTGCACCGTCAAGTCGCATGGATCCACCGGCAAGCGGCCAAATGCCTAAGATCGCGCGAACCAACGTTGATTTACCCGAACCACTTGGCCCGATAACACCAAGACTGGCTCCGGCCGGCAATCTGAAGGAGACGTTCTTTAAAATCGCTGTTTTTGATCCGGGTGCCCCAACCATCATCTGTTCCGCAGACAAATCACCTCGTGGAGATGGCAACTCCATTCGGTCTTGATCGACCGGCACTTTACTCAAAATATCGTTAAGCCGCGCCCACTGCCCACGCGCTGTCACAAATTGCTTCCATACACCGATCATTTGATCTAAGGGCGCCAAGGCACGCCCAAGCAAAATCGATCCCGCAATCATCACTCCGGGACTAATTTCGCCGATCACAGCCAAATAAGCCCCAACCCCAAGAATCGCTGATTGGATGATGATACGCGACGATTTTGAAAAAGCCGTTAGAGACCCGGCTCGCGTACTCGCAGTAGTTTGTTGCAACAACACTTTATTCTGGCTGCTACGCCAACGATCACGCAGAGAAACTCCCATTCCCATGGAGTGCACCACCTCTGCGTTCCTCAGACGTTTGGCATTTTCTGCATTTAATGCACTGGCCAGCTTATTCGCTTCGGTCAGCGGTGCGCTAGTCATCCGCTCGTTGAGATATGCCACACAGACCAAAAATACAGCAGCGCCAATAGCGACATAACCAAATATCGGATGAAAAAGGAACATGACTGCGATGTACAAAGGAAGCCATGGGGCATCGAAAAATGCGAACAACCCGTTGCCGGTCAAAAATTGCCGCAGACCATTCAGATCCTGTAATGGCATGGCTTGGGTATTGGACCCACCAGTAAATAACGCTTGCTTGAGCGAAATATCATACAATCGATTCGATAATAAACTATCGAATCGATTGGAGACGCGAACCAGCACCTGTGACCGCACCCATTCCAACAAACCCATAGCACCTAGCAAAAAGACCATGATGAGGCTCAGCATTCCAAGCGTTGGAATGCTGCCACTGGCAATGACTCGATCATAAGTCGACAGCATATACATCGGGGGAGTCAACATCAGGACGTTCACCCCAGCTGAAAAAACCCCTACAGCAAAAAAACTCCCGCGACAATACTTCAACGCATCTTTCACGGTCGACACATTCACTGTTTGGTTATTAGCTATTTGCTTGTAGTTTGGGCGATCGGATGCAACCATCGCATCGGGGTCACTACCTTGACCAGACATACTAACTCCTTTAAAACTTGCGTGATTATGGGTATTACGCCAGCTTTTTCCAAGGCCCTTTTGAAAATCAACCGGACGCACTAACCAATTTGGATCACGGAAATTTGGCTCAAAATTTGCTTACAGTTGATGTGAATCAGTCGAACGACTAAGCGTTTACAGCAATAACCAATGGAATTTTATGAGTACAGACATCGAATCTCTGATCACACAAGTGGCCTCGACATATTTTGTTGAACCGGTGAGCGAGTCTGAGCTCAATTCTTTTGTTGCCCGGATCGAAACAGGTGGACTGACGCTGCCTAGTGGGATTCAGGAATTGCAACTATCGTTGGCTAAATCTTTGGGGCCTGCGGATGAGTTAGCAGCCCTATTCTTCATCGTATTTGATCGTGCGCCCGATCCCGCATTGTATCAGGCAGCAATGACGGCGCTAAGAGCAGGTTCGACGCTCGAAAATATTACTAACGCTGCATTGAGTTTCACTGGCGTCAGACTCAGCAACTCGCTTGACCTGACCGATCAAGAGTTTGTGACGCGACTTGCCAATTCCATGTGGGCTATCCTTCCGAATGGTCTTGATCTTCAGATTTTTGTTGATGCATTGCAAACTCGCTCTCGGGCAGAATTACTGGCTGATGCAATTCGCTATCAGGATCAAACCCTCACCTACACGACTTTAATTGAACCCGCGTTGACCTACCTAGCAGTGGCCAACCGACAACCATCTGACGAGGAGCTTGATGAGGCCTCATCACTTGGTTCCCTTCAGCTGATTCGTTCCACGATGATAGAAAATGGACTAGACCCCTACGGTACCATTCCCTATTGGACCATCGCTGGAAGCACACTATTTATCGAGGGAAATAATGATTCCGCCCTGACGGTTGATTTGGGTGAATCAACCGCGATGCTCGGTGACAGTAACGCATTTAAGGTGGTGCTTTCGCGCGATAATAAAGCTAGTGAGTCCAAGATTACATTTAATTCTGGCTTGTTAAATGGAATTACTCGGCTAGATGCGAGGGATGCTGATCCCACCTCAAGCTCAATGACACTGACTGGTGCCAGTCGCATCTTTGCGGGACCAGTAGACACAGTGATGGTGGGTACCACCGGTAACGACGCGCTTACAGGGGGAGCGGGGAACGATGCTTTAACAGGGAATGGCGGCAGCGACACATTGACGGGAGGTTTAGGTAATGATCGCTTTACCTTTGATCCAGCTGCATCCTATTCGTCCGGCGGCTTTACAACAATCACCGATTTTGGCCAAGGCGCAGATACACTGGATTTGAGTCTCGTTCTTGGAACATCTGAGAATACGACGCTCTCGGTCGTTAGCGGTGTCGCCGATCCAGCAAGTACAGACTTCGTCCCACTGAATACACTCACTCGCGATACAGTCCTTGTGGTTGATCATGCTGGTGTTTGGCCGAGCGCTATACCAGACCAGCCAACGATTTCTAGTGGCTCGCTATCCCCTCGAACCGTCACTGACATCGTTAACTTATTCGCCAACGTGACTTTCGATGAAGTCCCTTCTCGCGCAAGTCGCCATATTCTTTTTACCACAGACATTGAAAATGGTGCTTCAGTCTGGCTCATCGAGAACTTCACAGGACTGGATCAAATCGTGACATCAGAAATACAAAAAATTGGACAGGTCGACGTATCTACAGGTGATTTATTTACTATGCTCAGTACTGCGGCAACCTTTGCGGGCTAGCTTTGATTTGCATCGCATTTTTCTAACAACAAGTTTCGCAGCGGCAAAATAAAAACTTATCTCGACGGTTACTCGAGCCCTCACTGGAGAACCATTTGATCGATAGGGTCAAGTATGTGTCGATTGGGTTGGCCGTATGAATATAGCCTCCGTAAACACGAAATAACAAACGCTGTCCGGCCAGGAACGGCTTCCGGGTCGTATCCCTCCCGAGTCGCATCTCGGAATCAATCCATCGAGGTTGACCTATCGGTTCTTGAAACTAAGTTTTTGAACTAAACTACGTGTAGCCGAGACTTCAATGCCAAACCCATTAAGTATCCCGAGTTTCTTTAATTTCGATAAGCGGGTCTGGGCAGACAAACAAACGACTCTGCGCGCTCGATGCTCAAAACCTTGTCACTCCCCCACGACTCGCAGGCCTCTTGGGTTGAAAAGACTGCGCCATAATCCAAGGGGAGCGTATCTGGCTGTGTCGAAGCGATGACATCGACAGACGAATGAACAAACACGATTAGCACCCAATGAACTAACATCTTTATGATCCTGATAATGAAACACTCGGGACAGTGATAGAAAATTTGCTAAGAATCAACTAGCGTTGACCGATACGATGACCTAGAGGTAAAAGTTGATGAATCTTCAATGAACCCGCTTTCCATTCAGCGCATCAGCATTGCAGGGCCCTTCGATGCCGCCCACTGAGCTGCTTGTGCTTTACAGCACCTGGATCATCGGCTACGCCATTGTCGCTACGTTGCTGATGACTGAGTACAAGGTCTTGTATCAAAAGCCCCTACTTACATTGGATCGTTTTCTGGGCGATGTTGATCGAATTAAAGATGATGCGATTAACCAGATTGAAATGTCCAGGACGCTGGCATTTCTCGAACAAACCCGAGAAAAATTCATCTCTGATGATGGGCTGATCGTCAAACTATTCGACAAAATTGAGCTGTTACCTGGTGAGGATCATCCTGAGGCAGGCGCTTACCTCAAGCGAGCAAGACGGTTGATCCGCGATAAATTGAGAGACCAACGTGAGGCATTGATTCCAATTACTGACCAACAGGTTGTCGACAAAATCCTTGACTCTCAATACCCAGAACTCGCCGCCTTGATTCCCCGTCTCAAAAAAATCGAAGGAAACGTCCCCATTACCCAGTTGCAGGACGGGTTGTATCACAAGGTTGTGTTTGCTCAGGAAATCATCGAGGAAGCTGAGGACGATCGTCCATCCAAAGGAAACTCAAGCGTCAAACAATCGAACGACTGACTCTGAAAACTAGGAGAGATCTCCGGTAGTAGTGACCACAGAATTGTTGGCTTCATCTCCCGACAAGCAATCGCGGGGCCCTAGTGACCAAGTGATAACAGGCTTCACCAGAAAAAATGGTACAACCCAAATCACAAGCTCCTACAGGTTATTTTGCATCTGGATCAACGCGCATCATCGGGGGTCGTATGCCATTGGGACCCATGCGCGCACGAGAGTCCATTGGACTGACGCTTATCGGCTTCACACCCTCGCAAGCGAATCGAGCCGGACCGGTAGCTCCATTCCGTAGATTGACCGAATAGGTGTATTCGTGGCCTCGAATATTCGTATTTTTCTTACAAACCCAAAAATCCGGGACGATTGAGAAGTTAGAAACGCGCTGGTAAGGATTCGGTGGCCCGCCCTCGGAAATTGCATAGACGAACAAACCACTCACAACCACGCTAGATACAGTCAAGCTACCAATGATCCATGACGCGGTATGTGATATCGCCAACTCTCGCGT
>CAJWFL010000069.1:0-7955 GCA_913031455.1 uncultured Gammaproteobacteria bacterium | reverse complement strand
CCAGGGTTAAGTGAAACGGTAATCGTTCGAGTAATGCCGTTCGCGTTGCCATGGCCATTTTTTTCAGTTGAGGGGCTTGGAAACGAACGTAGTCATCTCGGCGTGTCAGTAATAACAATCGATGGGCGAGGAGTTCTTCAAATGCCAACCGCTCAATAAATGGACTGGGAGGAAGCCCTTTCGCTGGCTGATGAAGTGCGATGAGGGCATCCCAAAGCGCCGGCCGGTGGTTTGTCTGTGTTGTGCCTAATAGTTCCTCAAGCGCATAACAATCAGGTCCTTTGGCGAGTGCTTGGCGGATGATATCTCGTAGCTTAGGTTGCGACAGACCGTCTGTTGTTGGATAGATGGGCGTCAGTGTGTCATCTAATGGGGGCGGGACCCCCCTGAAGACAGCGATTTCTGGATGAATGAACTCAGTGATTCCCTGATTGATGCGAGGCTCGCCAAAAATCCTGACCGATTGACCACTTTTCAGTGTCATCAAATAGGCGCGTGAAAAGTGAAACAAGCGTATCCTGGCCGCGCCGCTGATATCTTCAAAAGTGAGAATTGTCTGCATCCGCCGTCCAGGAATCACAGATTGAGAGGTAATCTCACCTTCAAGTAATTGTGGAATTCCAGGCTTGAGGTGCGCCACTTCGACGCGAGTCGTTCGATCTTCATAACGTGCCGGCAAGTGAAACAGAAGATCGCGACACGAGTACAATCCGAGCCGGTTGAGTGCGTTCTCAACTTTTGGACCGACGCCTGTGAGACTTTGTAGTTCGCTAGGCTGCCTGGTGTTTGGCATTGAGCTGAGGGCCGACCTGTTTTCTGATGACATCAATCAATAGATCGATAGCCTCAGTTCTTGGAAACTGCTTTCTCCAAGCGATGGCAACGGTGCGCGATGGTTCTGGCTTCGAGAATGGCTTGGTTTTCAGATAGCCAGGTGCATAGTTTTCGAGTCCTGCCGCCGAAGCGGGCAGGACGGTGACACCTAACCCCGAGGCGACCATATGGCGTAAGGTTTCAAGGGAGCTTCCATCGGCAACCACGTTGTTCCGGTCGTATGAAGATCTCGATAATGCTGGGCATGCATCAATGACCTGGTCGCGGAAACAATGGCCTTCTCCTAACAGCAGCACATTTTCTGTATGCAACTGTTTTGGCGGAATACTTGGTTCCTTGGTCCATGGATGGTTTTCTGGCAGCAAGACTTCAAAAGGTTCGGTATACAGTTCGCGTACCTCCACATCAGGTTCGGTAAATGGCAATGCAACGATAATGGCATCGAGCTGACCCAACTTCAGCATCTGTCGAAGTGTCCCGGTGAAGCTCTCTTCGATATATAACCTCATCCGAGGTTCTGCGGTTTTGAGCGCTGGTAAAAGAGATGGGAACAAGTAGGGACCAATGGTGTAAATCGCACCGATGCGCAACGGGGTCAAGAACGGGTCTTTGACGTAGTCGGATAATTCCTTAAATGAATCCACTTCGCACAGAATGTTGCGAGCCTTTTCCACTAACTGCCCAGCGACTGCGGTGAGGCGAACACCCGTTTTACCGCGTTCGAACAGGGTGACACCGAGTTCATCTTCCAGTCGCTTCACGCCGATGGACAAGGTAGGCTGACTGACAAAACATTTGGACGCCGCGCGACCGAAATGTTTCTCGTCGGCGACGGCGATGATGTAGCGAAGTTCTGTGAGGGTCATTGTTGTGTCTAATCCTTGGGATATTGTCATCCTAGGCTGTGGTCAGTTGGGTGGCAACCTGAAAACAGCTCTCGAGGCAGAAAAAATTCATGTATTGGGCGTCCGAAGAACACCGGTTCCAGATGATTCGACATTTATCAGCCTTGATTTAGATGTTGCCGATGATTGGGAGCAGCTGACCCAGGTAACGCTTGCTCCAAATGCGGTCATTGTTGCGATTATGACTCCTGATGCTCGAACGGAAGATGCGTATCGACAGCGTTATGTAGGTGTTTCTGAGAGACTTCGCCAGTTTGTCTCTGCGCCTGGTCGGGAGCATGCAGTTATTTGGGTAAGCTCAACCGCTGTCTTTGGACAGCATCAATCCGGCGTCTTGGATGAGTCGGTCCCAGCTGAGCCTGATCATTGGCGAGGGTATTGTCTTCGCGAAGCTGAGCAAAATATTGAGCAGATTCCAGCGGCGACGGTGATTCGTTTTACGGGGCTCTATAACGCGCAAAGCTTGATACGATTTCAAGACCAAGGATTCAGGGAGCAATTGAATTCAAAAGTCGTGTCGAACCGCATACATCGCGAGGACGCGCTCTCCTGGCTAAACGCCCTGGCCTGTGATCATTTACAAAAAACACCAGTTCCGTCATTGATTCACGGTGTTGATATGGGGCCAGCATTGTATCAAGAGATTTACGATTTTGTTGATGGTGTATCACCGGCCATCAAGCCGGCGACCGCCGGACGTATCGTGAATTCGCGCTATCGGGATCGGATGCCTGCACTTCGATATCCGACTTGTGAAGCAGTCATTAACTCACCATAATGCCATCGACTTCAACGCGCGCGCCTTTTGGTAGTTCAGCAACTCCAATGGCTGCGCGTGCGGGGAAGGGTGTTTCAAAAAACTCTTCCATCAGATGATTGACCACCGGGAAGTGGCTCAGGTCTGTCAGGAAGATATTGACCTTCGCGAGGTGATTCAGACTACCACCAGCTGCCTCACAAACCGCTGCCAAATTGGTGAATGCTTGACGGACCTCGGCCTCAATATCTCCCTCAACCAATACCATTGTGTCCGGTATGAGCGGAATTTGACCAGATAAGTAGGTTGTTTGTCCGACTTTTACCGCTTGAGAATAGGTTCCGATTGCAGAAGGGGCATTCGTCGTTGCAATGAAGCTTTTGTTCATGGTTAGGCCCGTATCCGTGAGATTTTTGTAACCGACTTGATCCGACGAATATGACGGACAACATTCGCGAGATGTTGCCGGTCACGAACGCCGACTTCAAGAACGATCACGCTGGTTTTCGCATCACGTTCTTCACGATTGATGCGGTCGATCGCAGCATTGGCATCGGACACAGCAGACGCGATATTGGCGATAATGCCTGGTTCCGCCTCGACGAGAATTTTTAAAGCGGTATAAAACTCGCCATTGAGATCATCATCCCAAGTGAGAAAAACACATTTTTCTGGATTATCGCGAATTTCTGAGACGTTATGACAGGTCTCATGGTGGATCACCATGCCGCGGCCTTTTGAAATATGGCCGACGATCGGGTCCCCTGGAATTGGCCGACAACATTTCGCATAGCTCGTTAACAGTCCCTCAGACCCCTTGATCGCCAGCGGCCTGGTTTCACTCGTTTGTGAGAGTTTCGCAGGCTCTGCATCCGCATTGGGCGCGAGGCGTCTCGCAACTGAGTATGCGACACGATTCCCGAGCCCGATGTCTTCGAGGATATCGTCAAATTCAGTCAGTTCAGCTTCGCTGACCAGTTGAAGCCGTTGCGTATCGGTGACTTGTTCGAAGCTAAAGCCTAGATTTGCCAGAGCACGACTCAAGAGCCGCTGTCCCAGATTGACGGACTCCGAACGTTGTTGGTTTTTCAAGAAATGTCGAATTGCGGAGCGCGCTTTCCCGGTCACCACAAAAGATAACCAAGCCAGATTAGGCTTGGCGTGCTTGGCGGTGACAATCTCAACCGTTTGGCCGGATTGGAGAACCGTTGAAAGTGGAGCGAGTGCTTTATCAATTCGGCAAGCGACACATCGGTTGCCAACGTCGGTATGCACTGCGTAAGCAAAATCCACCGCTGTTGCTCCGGTCGGTAACTCCATAATTTTCCCTTTCGGGGTAAAAATATAGATATCGTCTGGAAATAAATCGATTTTCACGTTTTCGATAAATTCGAGTGAGTTACCGGCTCGTTGTTGGATCTCCAATAAACCTTTCACCCATCGATTGGTTCGTTGCACCGCAGCAGTGTCATCTGAGCCCGCTTTGTAGAGCCAATGGGCAGCAATACCGCCAGATGCCATGGCATCCATTTCAGATGTCCGAATTTGAATTTCAATCGGTACGCCATGCATCCCAAACAGCGTCGTATGCAGACTTTGGTAACCGTTTGCTTTCGGGATTGCGATGTAGTCTTTGAAGCGACCAGGGCGAGGCTTGTATAAATTATGCACAATGCCAAGTGTGCGATAACAATCATCGACGGAATCCGTCACGATTCTGAATGCATAAACATCCATGATGTCAGAGAAGGATTTGCTTTGATCGCGCATCTTTCGGTAGATGCTGTTTGCTGCTTTTTCTCGACCCTCAACGCGGGCTTTGATCGCACTCTTTTCAAGTGCACCTTCGAGTGACTCAAGGATCTCTGATACGATTTTTTTGCGATTACCTGAGACATTTTGTACCGCTCGCTCGATGCGTTCGATCCGCATCGGATACATCGCACGGTAGGCAAGCTCATGCAGTTCACTTCGAAGCTCGTACATCCCGAGACGATTCGCGATTGGGCTATAGATATCGAGGGTTTCGCGTGCGATGCGACGACGTTTTTCGGGATTCAACGACCCAAGCGTGCGCATGTTGTGCAGTCGGTCAGCGAGTTTCACAATAATCACGCGGATGTCACGAGCCATCGCGAGCGTCATTTTTTGAAAGTTTTCTGCCTGGGCTTCGGCGCGAGTCTCGAAGCTGATGTGGGTGAGCTTACTGACGCCATCAACTAGTTCGGCAACTGCGTCGCCAAACTGTGATTGCAACGCATCTTTAGCGATGCCTGTGTCTTCAATCACATCATGCAGCATTGCAGCCATGAGGCTTTGATGATCCATACGCATGTCTGCGAGAATTTCCGCAACTTGCAGTGGATGGATGATGTAGGGGTCGCCAGATCGACGTTTTTGTCCGTCGTGTGCTTGTTCGGAATAGAGATATGCGCGTCTAACCTGACGGACTTCGTCGTCCTCGAGGTATCGGGTCAGACGGCTACATAAGCCGTCAATCGTCTCGACGGCGGCGTTCATGGCTTAGAAATCGTTATCGAATACTGGCTGACGAGGCTCGAACCGTGCGCGAGCCATTTCAAGCTCAGCTTCGGTCTTTGCATCTTCAGCGTCGAGTGCTTCACGATTAATGAGCCCTTCAGCGATCTCGCGCAATGCGATGACCGTTGGCTTGTCATTTTCTTCCGCTACCAGTGGGTCTTTGCCGCCGGTAGATAGCTGGCGCGCACGTCGCGTGCCCAGCATTACGAGTTCGAAACGATTCTCGACGTTTTCGAGGCAATCTTCGACAGTCACTCGAGCCATGATTTATTAATCCTCAATAAAATCTGGGTAGCTCGATAGTATAAGCAATTTATTGTTGTCCGAGAAGTTTTTCTAGAAATTTCGGGTGTTTAGACTGAATTTGGGCACAGCGCTGTCGGTGGCTCAGGATAATTGACTGCAGTTGCCTAAGCGCGATTTCGAAATCGTCGTTGATCACCCAGTAATCGAAACGTGGCGCTTGCGCAATGGTTTTATCAGCTTCTGCCATTCGCGCATCGATAATTGCCGCATCATCCTGTTGCCGACCGACCAGACGCTCTCGAAGCGCTTGGCGAGTGGGTGGAAGAATAAAAATTGAGACTGCCTTTGGCACCATGTTGCGAATTTGTGCTGCACCCTGCCAGTCAATTTCTAGGATCACGTCCACTCCCGCGGCGAGTTGGGCTTCAACAGCTTGTTTCGATGTACCGTAAAAATTTCCGAAGACCCTTGCGTGCTCAAATAGAGCACCGGATGCAATCAAACGCTCGAACTCTGATTGCTCGACAAAGTGGTAGTCACGACCTTCGACATCACCCGGGCGTGGGCTCCGAGTGGTATGAGATACGCTGACAGCCAAATCCTCGACGAGCGCGATGGTCGCGGCAACGAGACTGGTTTTGCCAGCACCGGATGGCGCTGAAATGACAAATAGCTGGCCCTGCGACATGAAAGATCCGTTTGAGATAGTCATAATACTAGTTGTTGTTTAAAGCTTAGTTCAAATAGAGAGGTTCTGCCATGCGACCAAGTGGCCGCGCTTTTGATGCATTGCGCCCAATTTCCTTCACTCGTCGTTTCACACGCCACGCGGCGGGTTCAGTATTGGTCGAATTTGGTGATACTCGGATTTTGTGTACAGCATCTATTCATGAGCAGGTACCACGCTGGATGAAGGGTAAGGGCTTGGGTTGGGTTACCGCTGAGTACGGCATGTTGCCGGGGTCAACGCACACTCGCTCTGATCGGGAAGCGGCGCGTGGTAAGCAATCAGGTCGAACCCAAGAGATTCAGCGTCTGATTGGGCGATCCCTGCGGGCCGCGGTTGATTTGAAGAAGCTGGGCGAGCGCCAAATCACGATCGATTGTGATGTGTTGCAGGCCGATGGTGGAACACGAACAGCATCGATTACTGGAGGCATGGTTGCCTTGGTTGAGGCGATAAACGAGTTGCAACGCGATGGATTGCTATCTGAGGATCCCTTGATCAATTTTGTTGCCGCCATATCTGTCGGAATTTATCAGGGTCAGCCAGTGCTGGATCTCGACTTTCCCGAGGACTCGAGTGCCGATTCCGATTTGAACTTGGTCATGGCGGAGGGATCACAACTGATTGAAATCCAGGGAACAGCAGAAGAGGCTCCTTTCAGCCGTACTGAATTGAATGCATTACTTGATCTGGGAGAAAGTGGAATTGCTCAGCTGATCAGTGCGCAGAAGGTAGCCTTGGCAGACGATTATCGTCTTCCTCATCGCTGATTGATATGTCGTAATCGACAATCAACGGGACGCGATCGTCGAACTGTCGCTTTGATGCGTAACCTGCAGCCAGGACACGCCGCGAAATCTCAAGCGATGCTAACTGAAGGTCTGTCCGCCATGCCCCAGGATTTGGCATATCAAACACCTCAGGCCCCGGGAACCAGCTGTATGCTGGTTCATTAGCAAAGACTTCGCGGAATGCATCGACATAGCCGATATCATTGAGAAGTGTGTCGATCCAATGCCGATCTTCTTTGGTAAATCCTGGTGATTCATTGTGTTGATGCCATTCTTCAAGATCGAGCGTACGAGCGGCCACACCAAAGTCACCGCAAAAGATAAAGTGACGTCGTTTTTTTCGGATTTTCCGCATCCATGTCTCGAGTGACTCCAGAAAGGCAGCGCGTAATTCTTTGGGTTCCGCAGTTGGTGATGGTGGGAGAAGGGACACAACGCTCACGTGTTCAAAGTCGGCTTGGATATAGCGTCCATCACGATCCAATTCGTATGAACCCAGGCCACGCATTACCGCTTTGGGTGTGTGACGCGTGAAAATCGTAACACCACCTTTATCTTCGTCTTCCCCCTCGAAATAAAATGCGTCGAATCCCTCGGGACAGAAGCGAGAGTCACCCATGACCTTAAATTCGCGCACACGAACGTCCTGGAGGCAGATGATGTCCGCATCTTTACTTGCTATCCATTCAGTGAGGCCTTGTTTAACAGCCGAAATTAGACCATTGCATCGCAGGCTGATTACGCGCATCAAAAGATTTTATGTCCCTAAAGTGAGAGACCAGATGAACTGGTGTACTATTTTTAATCGATCAGTGTAATGTTAGACGTGTCCTATGTCCCCATACAAGCGTTCCTTTTTGGAATTAGCCCTTGATGCCAACGCTCTGAAGTTTGGCGAATTCACGCTCAAGTCAGGCCGGGTGAGCCCCTATTTCTTTAATGCATCTGCATTTTCCAGTGGACTTCAATTACAAATTCTCGGTCGATGTTATCGTGATGCCATTGCCAAGCATGGTGTTGCGTTTGATGGACTGTTTGGTCCTGCTTACAAAGGAATACCGCTTGCGAGCTCAGTTGCGGTCGCCTTCGCGGATCAAGGAATGGATTACCCGGTGTCATTCAATCGAAAGGAATTGAAAGATCACGGCGAAGGA
>CAJWFL010000068.1:0-7971 GCA_913031455.1 uncultured Gammaproteobacteria bacterium | reverse complement strand
GTTGCTCAAGGACGAATCGCATTCAGTGAGGACCGCCTCGAGTCCAGGCTCTAAATCACTGATGCATTTGATGCGTTCTGAGATTCTTCCAGAGAGTCAAATCTTAGTTGTCAGTGGCAAAGGTTCGGGGCGTCAATTTGACCAACTGAATTCCGTGTTAATGCTTCCGGTCTCGCATCTGGAGCTATTTGAATTGGTTCCTCATTTCGATCTTGGAAATACACGCATCGATCCAGTTGATGGGGTTGTTCACGGTTCTGCACTCCTCGTGCGCGCCTTTTTGAAAATTGCAGAGATGCATGGTTTGAGTGTTTTGGATTGCATACATTTTGTGACAAGTTCTGACGCGAGAGCACAATTACCCGCTGGAAGCCGGTATCATCGAATTCAATCGCCGACACCAGAAGGCGTTCGATTGGCGATGCAAGGAGATCCGAGTGTCAAAGACTGAAGAAACAACACCCGAGGTCGCTGAGGAGGTTGCTGCCGACCAACAGATCGAGTCGGTTGATACGGCTACCGAGCCTCAAGAACATTCGGGGGCTAGGGGTTCCAGTGCTTGGATTGCTCTCCTGTTCAGTTGTATCGCGTGCGTTGGCGTTGGTTTTGCGGCTTGGTTTGGTTGGCACGAATTTCAGTCGTTCACGCGATTAACCGAGTCACTCAGTATTTCTGTTCAAACATTGAGCGCACAGGTATCGCAATTCGAAAATTTAAAGACGACGACTCAAAATCTTGATAAGCAAATGCAACGATTGGAATCAGAGATTGGCCGTGCTGACGCCCGTAACCAGTCAGTGATCGATCGTGTTGAGGTGGTTGCTGAACAGCTTGCAAAAGCGCAGGTAGATACACGAAGTAGCTATGTACTGGCTGAAGCTGAATATCTTTTGAAGCTCGCAGATCAACGACTGCTTATCGAACGCAACCCAGAAACCGCGGTGACCCTTATGCGTACAGCACAAGCGCTTTTGGGTCAACTACAAGATGGTCGTTTGTTATCAGTGAGAGAGCGTTTAGCGCAGGATTTACAGTCACTATCCACGGTTCAATCTGTTGATATATTGGGTATACAGGCTGAGCTACTTGCTCTTGACCCTGTGTTGGATGATTTGCAGTTACCTTTGCGTCGCTTAGCTACTGAGGAAGAATCGGCAGCGACGGTTGATGTGAAACAATGGCTTGGAGAATTGTCTGATTTTATTCGAATTCGTGAGGTGAACGAACCGATCACGCCACTGGTTTCTGCGTCGGATGCGGGACGAGCGCGTGAAGTTCTCCGCTTGAGCCTTGAGCAAATCAAGCTCGCATTGATTCGTGAAGATCAAGCACTGTTCGACGGGGGGCTTGCTCAGGCAAAACGCTTATCGATGCACTTCTTCGATGTAACGGAAGGTGCTGGACTGAAAGTGATCACCGTACTCGGATCATTGGAAGGTATACAAATTACACGTGAAATTCCGGATGCTGCTCAAGGGCTTCGAGCTCTCAAAATGTATCGTGATGCACTGACTCAAGAGCGCATTTCTGGCGCAGAGGTTAAACAGTGAGTCGTGCCGTCAGAGTCGCGATCTGGATCATCGGTTTCGGTGCGCTACTCGCACTTGGCCTATACCTTGGAGATCGAGTCAAAGCTGATTCAGGCTACGTGCTGTTTGCTTACGGTGGCTACACAGTTGAGATGTCACTCTGGGCATTTATTGTTCTTTTTCTGATAGTTACCATCATTCTCTGGATCCTATTTGGTTTGGGCGGTGCTTTGGGGCGTCTCCCACAGAATGCCAGGAGGGCCTGGGATCGCATGCGTCATCGAAAAGCCGATTCGCGACTTATTGAGGGTGCACTATGGTTGCGTCGCGATGAACCTGAGCGTGCTTTGTCGGTATTAAAAAAAGATGCGAGCTCTGAATCGTTGCCAGCACTGCATTGGTTGCTGGCGTCGGAAGCTGCGAGACGGCTTGAACAACTTGATGAATCAGAGCGTTATTTGGAATCAGCAGAGCGACTGATGGCGAATATTCCAAAAGCGATCGAACATGATCCCAGACCATCTGAATTCAAACCGCTGATGAATGCATTGAAAAAGGAGTGGCGTGAAGACTGGGCGCTGGCCCTTGAGACGATTGGTGATGACGATGCCTTGTCACGGTTGGCAACTCTCAATTCACTAGCGAAAGTCCACACTGATTCGGTTGCATTGGAAATTGTGCAAGCGCGATTGGCAATGGCGGCTGGTCTTGATGCCGAAGCGAAACACCATATCGATCGAGCGAATCAGTTTGATTCCGATCATCCCTTGGTGCATTTGTTAAGTATTGAAGCGGAGTCCGGAAGAACAGTGGCGCTTGAGCAACTCAGACGCCGCCTGATTGAAGATGCGTCTTAGCGCTTCTTCATAGATTGGAAGAATTCTTCGTTCGTCGTAGTGGTTTTCATGCGATCGACCAAGAACTCGATTGCTTGAAGATCTTCCATAGAGTCCAGTAACTTTCGCAAAATCCACATACGCTGCAGTTCTTCCTCTGTCGTGAGAAGGTCTTCACGGCGTGTTCCAGATTTACGGATATTGATCGCTGGGAAAATGCGCTTCTCAGCGGCTCGTCTCTCCAAGTTGAGTTCGGAGTTACCAGTTCCTTTGAATTCTTCAAAGATGACTTCATCCATTTTCGAACCGGTATCAACCAATGCGGTCGCAATAATGGACAAACTGCCACCTTCTTCGATGTTTCGAGCGGCACCAAAGAATCGCTTTGGCCGTTCGAGTGCGTGGGCATCGACCCCACCCGTCAATACTTTGCCAGATGATGGCTGGACTGTGTTGTAAGCTCGCGCGAGTCGAGTGATGGAATCGAGCAAGATGATCACATCGCGCTTGTGTTCGGTTAGTCGCTTGGCTTTCTCAATCACCATCTCAGCAACTTGTACATGACGCGCCGGTGGTTCATCAAAAGTCGACGCCACTACTTCACCGCGGACCGTACGTTGCATTTCTGTGACTTCTTCCGGACGCTCATCGATCAGGAGGACAATCAAATAACATTCTGGATTGTTTCGCACGATACTGTTGGCGATGTTTTGCAACATGAGCGTTTTACCTGCCTTAGGTGGTGAAACGATCAACGCGCGTTGGCCCTTACCAATTGGGCAAACTAAATCAATGATTCGTGCTGTTAAATCTTCGGTTGAACCATTGCCTTGCTCCATGGTGAGACGTTTTTGCGGGAACAGCGGAGTTAGGTTTTCGAATAAAATTTTATTTTTCGCATTTTCTGGCTTATCAAAGTTGATCTCATCAACTTTCAACAATGCAAAGTATCGCTCGCTATCTTTCGGCGGACGGATTTTGCCAGCAATGGAGTCTCCTTTGCGAAGATTGAACCGT
This sequence comes from uncultured Gammaproteobacteria bacterium, assembly GCA_913031455.1. GTDB lineage: Bacteria > Pseudomonadota > Gammaproteobacteria > Pseudomonadales > Litorivicinaceae > HIMB30. Next base: position 4,589 of record CAJWFL010000068.1, on the reverse strand, counting down.
CGAATCTGGCTTGGCGAGACATAGATGTCATCCGGACCTGCGAGATAACTCGAGTCGGCGGACCTTAGGAATCCAAAACCGTCTGATAAAATCTCCAAGACACCATCACCATAAATGTCTTCGCCACTCTTCGCATGTGCTTTAAGGATCGAGAAAATAACGTCCTGTTTGCGAGATCGCGCGAGATTTTCGAGGTTCATACTTTCCGCAATTTCAAGGAGTTGCGGCATTGATTTTTTCTTGAGTTCTGTGAGGTTCATGAGTTCTCTGGATCACTCTGGTACGGACCACGAGCAGTATTTGGGTTGGTCAAACTGTCATTTTTGAAAAATAAAAGGGAGTTGCGGAGGTCACCCACATCGAAAGCTTAGGCGCTTTCGGTGGGCTCGTCTAGTCTTTTAAATGTTTGAATCGAGAAATGCGGCGAGTTGGCTCTTGGACAGAGCGCCAACCTTGGTCGCTTCAGGCTCGCCATTTTTAAATAAGATGAGCGTGGGAATTCCGCGAATACTGAATTTTTCAGTTGCTTCGCGGTGATCATCCACATTCAGCTTTGCAATTGTTAGGCGGCCTGCATACTCGGTAGCGAGTTCTTCCAAGACGGGTGCGATCATTTTGCATGGGCCGCACCACTCCGCCCAGAAATCCACTAGTACAGGCGTTTGCGCATCCTTGATTACTGAATCAAAGTTGTCATTTGTAAGAGTCGTAATTTGATCGCTCATTGTGTCCTCGTTATGTTTCTTCTGTTAAGCGGGGAGGTTTTCGGCCGCATCGATTGCGGAGTAAGTCAGTATACAGTCTGCTCCAGCGCGCACCATTGATTCCAAACTTTCCATCATGACAGCCTTGCCGTCAATCCATCCGTTTTGATGTGCTGCCTGAATCATCGCGTATTCGCCGCTGACTTGATAAACAGCAACTGGAACTTTAAAGGTTGTTTTGATGCGTTGGACGATATCAAGATAGGGAAGGCCCGGCTTGATCATGACAATATCCGCGCCCTCTTTGAGGTCTTCAGCAACTTCATGCAGTGCTTCATCACTGTTGGACGGATCCATTTGGTAGGTTCGCTTATCTTTTTTTCCTAAATTTGCGCTTGAACCAACGGCATCACGGAATGGACCATAAAATGAACTCGCGTATTTAGCAGAGTAGGCGAGAATGCGGGTGTGGATATGATCCTCATCTTCCAATGCGTCACGAATCAGACCAATGCGCCCATCCATCATATCGCTCGGTGCCACGATGTCGGCACCTGCCTCCGCATGAGACAGCGCTTGTTGCACTAACACGTCACAGGTTTCATCGTTCAACACATATCCTGAGGCATCAATTATACCGTCCTGTCCGTGAGTCGTGTATGGGTCAAGTGCGACGTCTGTAATAATGCCAAGCTCCGGTAGTTCGGCTTTCAGCGCGCGGACTGCTCGTTGCACCAATCCGTCCGGATTGTAGGCCTCACGACCGTCCTCCGATTTGTTGTCACGAACAACCGGAAATAATGCAATCGCTGGAATGCCCAGCGTGCCCGCGCGTTCGGCTTGCTTGAGCATCAGGTCAATCGACAATCGCTCGATACCAGGCATTGAGCTGACAGCTTCACGTTCGTTATGCCCCTCGAGAATGAACATTGGGTAAATCAAATGCGACGTGGTCAATGTATTTTCTCGAACCAGCGCTCGAGAAAAGGCGTCACGTCGATTGCGACGCAATCGACGTATTGAATAGCCGACAGGAACAATTGCTGTCATCGTGGACCTCTTTGGATGAAATCTATTGCACGGGCTACAGGGTATCTGAATTACTATTGCGTTTCCCGTCTTTCAGAGCAGTGGATATCGAAAATTTGAGCGCAATCTCCGTGAAACAAGTCAGATGGATATTGAGTGTGGCTGGCATTATTCTGGTTATTTGGTTTGCTAGAGATATGTTACAGTCAACCGATCTGATCTCGCGTTATTCAGAGTTTAAGCTCATGATCCAACATCATTATGCGTGGTCTGTTGGGATTTTCTGTTTCATCTATGTCGCAGCAGTCAGTTTGTCGTTGCCGGTGGCATCACTACTGACACTGATGGGGGCTGCGTTATTTGGCTGGATTTCGTTACCTATGATTGTTTCAGCGGCTACAGCCGGTTCGCTTGTGGTTTTTCTTTTAGCTTCAACCATTGCTCGTGAGTTCTTCTCGCAGCGTGCAGGCGGCGCTATTGATTCAGTTCAAAATGCATTTCATCGGAGCCCAATTCGCTGGCTGTTGACGATGCGATTCATTCCGTTTTTTCCATTTTGGCTGGTGAATATTGTTCCCGCAGTATTACAGATGAAAATGCGTGATTACGTATTTGCGACAGCAGTCGGTATCATCCCGGGGACTGCGATTTATGTCAGTGTGGGTCGCGGGCTCGATACCTTGATGGAGCAGGGCTTGAAGCCTCAGTGGAATTTAATTGAGCATCCACAGGTCTGGTTACCATTGGTTTTACTCGGTGTTTTTTCAGGTGTATCTGCTTTCGTTTCGAATCGTTATAGGGATAAAGTGCAGTCATGATTTCTCGATTGATCTTTGCGCTCAGTGTATTTGTGAGCGCTCAGTCCGGCCAAGCGGCTGACTGGCAGAAAATAGAGGCCAATGCCAAAGGCCAGACGATTTATTTTTATGCATGGGGTGGTTCGTTAACGATCAATCAATATATCGACCGCTGGGCAACAATCGCCCAAGAGCGACATGATATTACTGTCGAGCATGTCAAAGTCGATGACATCTCCATTGCGATACAGGGCTTACAGACAGCGAAACGTGTCGGCCGATCGGATCAGGGTTCAGTCGATGTGATGTGGATTAATGGAGAGAATTTTGCTCGGATGAAGCGTGACGGGCTATTAGGTGCTCCGTTTGTTGCTGATCTTCCGTCATCGAGTGCCATTAACTTAGCTGAGCCGACAATTGCCGCTGACTTTTCGGTTCCGACTGACGGATTGGAAGCTCCGTGGGGTCGTGCTCAATTGGTATTTATTGTTGATCAGGCACGACTCGCTGAACCACCGAAGTCAATGGCTGCACTGCTCGACTACGCTAAAGATCATGTTGGACGCGTGACTTACCCTGAGCCACCCAATTTTCATGGAACCACCTTCTTAAAGCAGGTCCTTTGGGAAACCACGCGATACCCTGATTGGCTGACAGAACCTTATTCAGAAGAGCGATTCAAGCCAGTCACCCTGCCGATGTGGGAATATCTTGATGCATTGCACCCCAATCTATGGCGTAGCGGGAGAGAATTCCCTGACTCAGCAGAAGTCATGATGGATTTGTTTTCTGATGGCATCTTGGATATTGCGCTGAGCTTTAATCCAAATGATGCATCACAGCGGATTTTGGATGGTCGTTTTGCGCCTTCTGTACGTACCTATGTTCATGAGATTGGCACAGTTGGTAATACGCATTTTTTGGCGATTCCGTTCAATGCGCAATCACGTGACGCAGCGCTCGTTTGGATCAACCTTCTGTTGAGCTCCGAGGCACAGGCCGAGAAAGCGAATCCATCGATTTGGGGTGACCCGACAGTGATTGATGTGTCGCGATTGCGTTCTGCGGATCGCACACTTTTCCAGACGCTTGACTTAGGTCCGGCGACATTAACCTCGCAGGACCGTGGTATTCCATTATCAGAGCCGCATGCAAGTTGGGTCGAGCCTATCGAGCGCGCCTGGAAAGAGCGCTATTTTGGGAAGGCTCAGTGAATTGGGTTGAGCGATGTTTCGTTCTCATTCTGATTCTTCCTATCCTTGGCTTGCTGGATGATGCCCTTGGTCGGTATTCAAGTGCCTCTTGGGCGCAAGGTTGGGACCGACTATCGACTGAGCCGGCCCTTGTTCATTCCTTAGGACTCTCGCTCTGGGTCGCGACCGTTTCGCTGATCGTTTCATTATTTATTGCACGCGCCCTATCTGCTCAGGCGTTGCGACTGACTGATTTCCAGTTGTGGCGGAGTTTGTTACTTGCCATGCCACATAGTGCACTTGCCATTGGTTTAGTGCTCGCATTGTCTGCTGGTGGTGTTGGTTGGCGGTGGATCTCGGTTATTGTTGAGGTTCCAATCGAAAAGCAATATTTATTTCCCAGAGATCTATGGGGAGTTGGAGCAATCCTATCGCTTGTTATCAAAGAGAGTGCATTTTTAGCTGCCATTGCGATCCCCATGACCAAAAGGCTTCCACTTCAATCCTATCGGGTCATTGCCAGACAAGCAGGGATGACTAATACGGCGTGCCATCATCAACTGATTTGGCCACAGGTCCTACAATTAATGGGACCAGCAATATTTGTGGTGTTTGTTTTTGGGTTGACTAATCTTGAGGTCAGTTTGATCTTGGGGCCAGATCAGCCACAGCTAATCGGTGTTCGATTGCTGCAATTACTCACCGACCCAGACGCGACTAATCGACAAGCGGGTGCGCAGGGGTTACTTATTGTGTTGATCGGACTCGGTGTGGCTTGGATTTTATGTCGGCCACTGCTTCGCTCGCGCACAAAAAATCGGCTGCCGGTTGTTTGGACATTCACTCGTCTAGCCACTGTTTTGCGA
>CAJWFL010000067.1:0-8017 GCA_913031455.1 uncultured Gammaproteobacteria bacterium | reverse complement strand
GGCGAAGATGTGATTGTTGGCACGCCGATATTCAAGCGCGGGAGACGTCTCACTGCAGCTGATCTTTCGTTGCTCGCGTCGGCTGGGGTTGCTGAGGTTGAAGTATTTTCACGTCTCCACGTTGGCATATTATCGACTGGTGATGAGTTGAGAAAGCCCGGGGAGTCAGCTGACTATTGGCAAATTTACGACGCTAATCGTCTCATGCTCCTATCGATGGTGCGTGATCTTGGATTTGAGGCGATCGATTTGGGTCTTGTAGAGGACTCACGTGATACGGTTCGGGACACATTGAATCAAGGCGCTGAGTCCTGTGATCTGATCATCACTTCTGGTGGTGCGTCAGCCGGAGATGAAGACCACATTTCCGCAATTTTGAAAGCGGAGGGCCAGCTCACCAGTTGGCGAATTGCTTTGAAGCCCGGCCGTCCATTGGCGCTTGGAGTTTGGAAAGAGACACCTGTGATTGGTCTTCCTGGAAACCCTGTCGCAGCCTGGGTTTGCACGATGGTGTTCGGGCGACCCGCAATGGAGGTTTTGGCTGGGGGTATTTGGCGAGATCCTCGAGGCTATGAAGTCGTTGCTGATTTTAAGAAGAACAAACGGCGTGGCCGGTCTGAATACCTACGAGCGCGTCTCAACGCAGCCGGCCGTGTTGATGTGTTCCCATCTGAGGGCTCGGGTCGAATTTCGAGTATCAGTTGGTCAGACGGGCTCGTTGAGATCGGGTTTGAGGAGGAGTTGATCGAACCTGGTACGGTGGTTCGATACATCCCTTACGCAGAGTTTTTGCGACCTTCTCAGTCCACAGATCCGTGAACAGCAAATGTTTCAAGTGAAGCACCCTGTGGACTGTTGAATCGATAGGATTCATGAATCCCTGATTCGTTCAACGAGCGGCTAACCATTAACAGCGTGTTGTCTTCATGGTCTTCGCACATACTTCGTATATGATCAAGCTCGTCTTTTGCAACTGGTATGGCGGCTTCGATGTCAGGCGCGCCGTAGTGATCTACGAAGTATTGAGCGAGCGTCTGTGTCAGCGCTTCGTATTCTGCTTCAGTGATTGGCGCGACTGCGATAAAAGTTGCCCTACCAAAAGACTCAAGTGATAACCAGCCATTTGAAAATGCTTGGCGAGCCTTACCAGTGAGATCGTCTTCGCTCCAATCCGAAAATTCAAAGCCCCCGCTAATTGCCCATTCTCCGGCACTTGCAGGATTCTCAAAAACGTTATCATCGGATTCGTCGAGGCGAATCGTTCGCGCTAATTTCACGGTGCCATCTCATCAATCAAGCGGTGAATACTTGTCATTCCGTCACATTTGAGAAGTAAACTTCCGCTCTCGTCAGTGCCTACAAATGTACCCTGGTTCGGATGGGTGACCTCTGATCCGATCGAGTCGCACTTTGCTCGCCAATGATCTTGTAGTCCCCGATAGCCTGTGTCTTCGAATGAGTTCAGCCAGACCAACGAATGCCGTGACCAGCTTTCGATCACTTGTGGAACAGTCAATTCAATACATCCTTCTTCGTGCAACCAAGTTTGTGAGGGGTCTGAGCCTGGCTCAATCGATTCGGGCCTCACAAAGGGTAATGTTAGACCAACAACTAACCAGTCTGGGATGGTATCGGGCTCTGTCGTTGAGGCTTTGAACCGAATACCCCCGCAGCGTGCGGCATTTACTTTGAAGTGGCATGGCCACACAAAATGCACAGCGAGCTCCGGTGGCCCAAGCGCACCCAGACTATCGGCGAGCGATAACATCAAGGCATGGACAACCGATACACCCTCTTTCAAAGCAATTTCAGGCGCAAGTGTAATCGCTGCGTTTAACGTGTCTTGGTCTTCTGCGTAGAAAACGACTCCTGGTTCGCAACCCATCATTGAAGCACTGACTGCTTTAGTGAAGGGGTCCACGCCTTTTGAGACCTTTTCACCGCTCAATAAGGGTGGGAAGGTTGGATCGGTAATCACATCCCCAAAGATCAATTTAATACCTCGCTTTCGATTAATTGATCAGCGATGTCTAAGAATGCTTTTGCTTGAGGACTTGACGGTTTAGCAACAACCATCGGAACCCCGCCATCAGAGGCAACTCGAATCGCCAAATCGAGCGGAATTTCGCCAAGGAACGGCATCCCTTGTTTCTCGGCTTCTGCTTTAGCCCCACCATTCCCAAACGGATGATGTTCTTTGCCGCAACCATCGCAAATAAATGAAGCCATATTTTCGACAAAGCCAAGCAAGGGAACGTCCATTCGCTTGAACATATCAATACCTTTTTTGGCATCGAGTAGAGCAATATCTTGTGGTGTTGAGACAATCACAGCGCCAGTGACATTCACTTTTTGGCTTAAAGTCATTTGTACATCACCGGTGCCTGGTGGCAGGTCGACCAAAAGTACGTCGAGCTGTCCCCACTGCACCTGTCCCAGCATCTGTTGCAGTGCCCCCATCAGCATCGGCCCACGCCAAATCAATGCTTCGTCATCAGGCATCATCAATCCAAGCGACATGACTGTGACGCCATGATTTCTTAGCGGAAGAATGGTCTGGCCGTCTGGGCTTGATGGTCGACCACTCACACCAAGCATCCTAGGCTGACTAGGGCCATAGACGTCGGCATCTAGCAGACCGACTTTCAATCCGCGCATTGCGAGCGCGACTGCAAGGTTGGATGAGACTGTTGACTTACCAACGCCGCCTTTGCCTGAGGCGACAGCCACGATATGCTTGACGCCCTTAACCTCAAGTGGTGGCTGAGCTTCTTTTTTTGGCCCTTGCCCGCCGCCGTCGGTTGCGATGACGCCTGCATCTTTAAATTGGGGATCACTCACTCTAATGTCCTATCACATGGTTACGGAAGCTCTACGGTGCCTTTGACCTCATGCCGAAGATCTATTTCGTGGCACGTTAGTGTGACTGTCAAATCGATGCTTGTTAAGCCCGAACCGGCGTCAATCGCGCGAATAGCTTCTTCTATCTTCTGCTGCGAAGTGACGCCGACTGATTTTAAAAACTTCCGCATTGAAAGATTAAAGTTATCTTCGCTCATGGCTGTCTCCTGTGTCATGATACCAATGACTGTCTCAGTGTACGAAGTGGTGTCGATTGATTAGAAAAACAATAAAACACATAACAGTTGCTTGCGTCATTGCGTTGGCAATGGGACTTAACAGTGCTTTTGCATTGAGTTTGTCCCATGAAACAGTCATCCCGTCGGAACTGGTTCAGTATGTGGTTCCAAGATTCTCTCTGAAAACTCGGATTCGGTTTGATCCGGTAGAGTCTTCTGGCGACATTCAATTGGTGACCGTGCGGCCAGAAACCGGAGCTGAAGTAATGAAATTGGTTTCTGGGGAGACAGTTTACATTACTGCCGCCGGCGGAGCCGTCGAAAGTTCTGATTATCGAGCGTTTGTTGATTGGCTTGTCAGTGAGCCGGGTCGGGCAACGATTGCTGCCTTTGAGTTGGATGGTCAGCAGATCGCGATTCCGACGGCCGCCGATGAAGCTGCTCCGATTGAGATGGTCATTGTCGGAAATATTGACCATGGCCGAGAGTTGTCGCGTGACCACTGTCGCCGCTGTCACAAAGTTGATCGTGCCGACAAGTACGCAGGCATTGATAACGCGCCCTCGTTCCATGCAATGCGTACGTTCGATGACTGGTACATCCGGTTTTCTACGTTTTACGCTGTGTCGCCACATAAGGCGTTGATTTCGGTCGAAGGATCGGGGATCGAAAAAAATCGTGCGTTGATCACGATCGCGCCAATTGACCTGCAAATGGACGATATCAACGACATCGTTGCTTTTGTGCACTCGTTGACGCCACTTGATCTGGGTAAACCGCTTCAATTCAATCCCTAGCTGTCGAGGTAATCGTCGGTCGTCCTGACCCTTGGACGATCGGGACCGCGCAGAGGTGCATTGGCATCGTGGTACTGTGCACTAATGCGGCAGTCGTCACACATCTTCACTAGTTTGGTGTTGTCCGAGTCGGTATACATCCAATGGTTGCCCTCGAGCTTCTCAATGATGCGCTCAATTGTGGATTTTACACCGAACGGACGCCCGCACTCGATACACTCAAATGGATCCTCACCGTGCAATGAAGTTTGTTCTAGCGTTTGTGGTCCGAAGCTAAGCTGCGGCTTTAGTGTGATCGCTTGCTCAGGGCAGGTGTTGGCGCATAGACCACACTGGACACACGCATTTTCCACGATGTTGATTTCAGGGCGATCTGAGCGATCATTGAGGGCACCGGTTGGGCATTGTGAAACGCAAGCTAGGCATAACGTACATTTTTCCGAGTTGACTTCGATCGTGCCGTAGGGGTCACCGGGCTCGAGAGCGATTGAACTGGATGACTCGCCATCGTGCCCAAGAAATGCAGCTGTGACTCGTTTGGCGACGTCGCGACGACCGCCAAGCAATGCGACTTCTTCATGCTTAAGTGCTGGCATTCGCGTTCCAAACAGGGCTTCTTCAAGTGAGGCAATATCATTGGCCTCGACGACTTTGACACGCTGAGCATCGACACTTGTCGCACCTAACAACCGATGTGTTAATGCCGATTGATTTTCGATTGCTGTCTTGGCTGTTTTTGGTGATTTAAGAATGAGCGTTTCACTTGCACCGGCAGCGAGTGCCGCGAGTAACTCTGCATGACCAATAAGCTCTACATTATCCACTTCGTAGGGGATCACATCAGCGGGCAACCCTTGGCTGAAGCGAGCGGACTCTGCGATTAAATGACGACCGAAGTGACGGTCGATGAAAATTACCCGTGGTGATGTTTGTGCATGACTTTGGAATGTTCCGATGAGTGTCTTTAGACGTTGCACCATAAATTCGAAAGGCGGGTCATCGTAGACGATCGCGCCTGTTGGACAGACGGATGCACAACCGCCACACCCTCCGCACATGTCAGGATCAACATAGACACCGTCACCATTGGTCTGAATAGCTTGTGCACCACAGGTATCAATGCAGCGTGTACAACCTATCTTTTGAGATCGTGAGTGCGCGCAAATTGAACCTTCATATTTCACGTACAGCGGCTTTTCGAAGGTGCCGACCAGTCCCTTAGCTTGGGCTCCGATTTGAGCGAGCTTTAGCGCGTCTGCACTGGGTGCTCTCAAATAGCCGTCGCGCGTTGCCTCTGCGGCGAGAAGCGACTGCTCTGAAACAAGATCAATCACGATGTCGCAGGATGATGATGCAGTGTCCTTGGGTGCCGAAAATTGTGTTGCGCCGCGGCCAGTTGCAATGAGTGTAGCGAACTGTGTAAACGCGACGTCGAAGGCACCGAGACCGCCGGCAACTGATTGAATCTGTCCAATTGCCAGATCATATTTTCCTGATGGGCTGGTATTCGCTGGTGGCTTTTCCAATACACACGTCACCGCTAATTCGTCGCCGAGGGTTTCAGCGAATGGTAAAACACTCGAATCTTTCGCAATGATCAAGCAAGTCCCCGATGATGTGACTTCACGGGCTTTCGTGCCGGGTCTGTCAAGGCTTGCATCCGCTAACAAAGCGAGTTGTTTAGCCTCAATCAAATTATCTTTTTCGTTCTTTGCTGTCCACCCAGCGCGATCTCTCAAATCAATCAGGCCTAGTGATGATTTGAATGCATTCTCCGCAGAGAGTTCTTCCGTTAACTGCTCAAAGATCTGTGCCTGCTGTTCGCAAGCGAAAACGACTTGTTCGCGTTCTGTCAGTGCGGCGACAGCAACATCCAGATCATTTCCACAGAGTTGATCAGTGACGATAACATCATCGAAGCCGTAGCTCTCAAAGGCTTCGCGATTGTATTTGAGGCTGCCGTCGCAGCGACACAAAATTAGGGTTGTGTTGGTTTTCATCGTTGTGGGGCTATCTTTTTGTCTTGCTATCGCCATAGACTACCCGACTTTAGGGCAAAAAAGACAAAAAGAAGATCTCAAGGTAAAAAATCTGTGAGCGACCCAAATAAACACATCGATCAGTCGGATTTATTTTCTGCAAGGATGATATCTATGCCGGTGGGAATCGTTGTGAGTAAACATCCAGGCGTTACGCGCTGGGCGTCGGAAATCTGGAAGCCATCAGGCTTGATCCCAGGAGCTGATATTGCCCACTGGGTTGAACTTCGCTCTGAGGGTGAAGTTACTCAATATCACGCCAGAACACTCTCACTCACGCTTTATCGATCGGATGTCGAGGCGTATCGCGTTGCGTTGTCGATGGAGATTCCATCCGCCTTTGTGATCTTGGATGAGGATGAGACGGGCGAGGCCCCCGGTGGCTGGCAAGTGACTGATGTGACCTTGTCGCCTTACGAGGCTCAGGATCTTTTGGACAGTGGTTTTAGTCTTGTCGAGGCCGTTCCGATACCACCGATCATTGCGAGTTGGGCTCAGCAATTTGTTGACCATCACTTTGTTGAGGAGCCTTTCAAAAAGCGCAGGCGGGATCGGTTAGAGATCGACCAAGTCGATGAGGGGATAGGTGATCCGCGTGTGAGTCAAATCAACGACGTGTACATGTCTCCAGCCTCGTTGCGGAAGAGGAAGAAACATTGAGCGAAGACAAAGGATTTTTATCGAGGTGGTCGGATCGGAAGTTAAGACCCGAATCCGATGATGCCGATGTTGCCCCTCCCACCTCTGAGGAAGCTAAACCGGTCGAGGACGAATTCGAAGGTAAGTCTGACGAAGAAATCCTATCGATCTTGGAGCTGCCTGAGCCCGATACCCTCAAGCTCGGCGATACCGTCGAAAAATTCATGGATGGTCGTGTACCCGAACGAATCCGCGCTCGAGCATTGCGTGCCTTTTGGAAAACAAATCCGTTGCTAGCAAATATCGATGGTCTCGATGAGTACTGCGATGATTACACGGATGCCGCAATGGTCGTCGAGAATCTGCAGACAATTTACGAGGTTGGGAAAGGGTACGCCTCACAGGCCCTAGATGCGCTAGAAAACCTAGCGGAAGATGATGCGCGAGATGAGTCGATAGATGCATTCGCGGCAATTGATGGCGGGGTCCCTGATCAAGTATCGTTTGCACCTGAGCAAGATCCTTTGGCACTAAATAATTTTTCTGAAACAGACTCCGCGCCTGAAGGCGAGACACAACAAATTGAGGTCGCTGAGTCGAATCATTTGATCGATTTGGACGTTGATTCAAATTCAGCGCCTGTTGTTCCGCGTCCGCGGCGGATGCAGTTCCAGTAAATCTCTTGCAAAACTGTGTAAAAGGGGTAACCTCCAATAGTACGGAATAAAACAATGCCAAGGAAGCGCCGCTCGACACGATGTATGAGTGAACATAAATGACCGTAGAAGCAACAATTGAAATGACTAGCCCACCGATTGCGCCAGAAGATGAAGTTCGCGCTCATCTGTATGCGCTGCTTGGCAACTTGCTGCTGCAAGTGCCAGATCAATCAACACTCGATCAGTTAAGTGCTCTGCAGGGAGATGCGGGTGAAGTCGGGTCAGTCATCAATACTCTCTCTCAATTAGCGAAATCGATGGCTTCAGACGCAGTGGAGCGTGAGTACAATATCTTGTTCATCGGCGTCGGCAGAGGCGAGGTATTGCCCTACGCGAGCTACTACCTTACAGGTTTTTTGCACGAGAAACCTCTCGCTGACTTGCGCGCGAAGATGCGCGGACTTGGCATCCGGCGAAAGCAAGGAATCCCCGAGCCTGAAGATCACTTAGGGGCACTGTGCGAAATGATGGCGGGGATGATTACCGGTGCCTTTGGTCAACCAATGCCATTACAAGTCCAGAAAGAATTTTTCAATGCGCACATAGCACCCTGGGCGGCGCATTGTTTTAGTGATCTCGAAAAGGCGGAAAGTGCTGTGCTCTATGCTCCAGTTGGCTCCCTAGGTCAGCTATTGGTGGGTATTGAGCAAGAATCTTTCCGCATCGAGTAGGCCGAAAGGCAAAAGTAGGTGTGAAAGCACAACAAGGAGATGTTCATGAGTGAACAGAAAACAACACAGGCA
>CAJWFL010000066.1:0-8137 GCA_913031455.1 uncultured Gammaproteobacteria bacterium | reverse complement strand
TTGATGCAAAAAGCATCTCAGACACAGTTGCTAATACGCCACCATCTGACCGATCGTGGTAGGCAAGTAAGCGATCATCCGCAATCAAGGTTTGAAGCAGCTCAAAACAGGCTTTGAGCTCGAGAGGTGCAATGTCGGGAGGCACATCACCAAATTGAGAAGTCACCTCACACGCAATGGATCCGGCCATCCGCTGCTGTCCGAGGTCAATCATCACGAGCGACGAATCATATCCGCGCAGGAGTGGTGTGATTGTTTTTTCAACATTCGTGATAGGTGCGAATCCAGAGCAAATCAGCGACATCGGACCAATGACTTCATGGGTATCCTCCGCATCGGACCAGCTGGTCTTCATCGACATCGAATCTTTACCCACCGGGATACATACACCAAGCGCTGGACAGAATTCGCCACCAACTGCTTTCACCGCCTCATAAAGACGTGCATCTTCGCCCACAGTCCCCGCGGCACACATCCAATTGGCGGACAACTTAATTTGGCCAACCGAACCAATTGCAGTCCCTGCCATATTCATAAGTGTCTCAGCCACTGCCATTCGCGCCGATGCGCCTGCATTAACAAGGGCAATCGGCGTGCGCTCACCCATCGCCATCGCCTCACCAGTGATTGAACCAATCGCAGAATGCGTCACCGCACAATCAGCAACTGGAACTTGCCAGGGTCCAACCATCTGATCTTGGTGCACAAGACCCGATACTGTTCGATCACCAATCGTGATGAGAAAATTTTTAGAGGCCACGGTCGGATGACTCAACACACGGCGCGCTAACTCGGAGAATTGAATGCTCGCAAATTGCGCCGGTTGCAGATGTACAGACAGGGTCGACGCGTCACGATGCATTTTCGGTGGCTTTCCAAAGAGTACATCAACCGGTAAGTCAACTGGCATCGATGATTCACTCGTTTTGGTCACCGACAAGTGAGGCTTGTCATGCGCACGCCCAACAATCGCATAAGGACAACGTTCGCGCAGACAAATTGCTTCAAATTCATCGAGCTTTGCCGGGTTCACTGCCAATACATAACGTTCCTGCGCTTCGTTGCACCAAAGCGCCAGTGGTGACAAGGATGAATCCGCTGATGGGATCCAATCCATCGAGAAATCCGCTCCAGCTCCACCATCTTTGACAAGTTCCGGCAGGGCATTTGATAGGCCACCGGCACCGACGTCATGGATGAAGTCAATCGGATTATCCTCGCCACGCAGCCAACATCGGTCGATCACTTCTTGGCACCGACGCTCCATTTCAGGATTGGCTCGCTGCACAGATGCATAATCTAAATCACTGCCTGATGTGCCCTCGCCCGCGGAACTGGCGGCGCCACCACCCAAACCAATCAACATCGCGGGTCCACCGAGTACAACAAGCGGTGTCCCATCAGAAAACGGTTTCTTCTCCACTTGACCTTCGGCAATTGACCCGATGCCACCTGCGATCATGATGGGCTTGACATAGCCGCGGCGACGCGTGCCGATGGTTGTCTCCTCAAATGCCTCATAGGCTCTGAAATAACCATTCAGATTTGGCCGTCCAAACTCGTTATTAAAGGCAGCCCCACCGATCGGCCCTTCGAGCATGATCTGCAGCGATGTGGCTAATCGACTTGGCATTGGCAAATCACATTCCCAGGGCATTTCAAGTCCTGGGATTCGAAGATAATTCACACTAAATCCAGTGAGTCCTGCTTTCGGTTTCGCCCCGCGACCTGTTGCCCCTTCATCACGAATTTCACCGCCTGCTCCAGTCGCCGCACCTGGATTTGGCGAGACTGCCGTTGGATGGTTGTGTGTCTCAACCTTCATGACAAGATGCACAGGCTCCACCACCGATTGATAGGCATGTGTCGTCGGATTCACTAAAAACCGTTCCACGGTTGGTCCTTGCACCACTGCGGCGTTATCAGCATACGCAGACAACACACCACCCGGTGCAATCTGGTGCGTATTTCGAATCCACTGAAATAAACTGTTTGGCTGATCTTCGCCATCCAATGTCCAAGATGCATTAAATATCTTGTGACGACAGTGTTCTGAGTTTGCCTGCGCAAACATCATGAGCTCTACATCCGTCGGATCACGCTCAAGCTTGGCATATGCAGTTGCTAGGTACGTCACTTCATCATCTGATAATGCGAGCCCGTGAACTGCATTCGCATGGTTCAGTGCACCAATCGGATCTGAACCCAATGCTACGATCCCAAGCGGCTCTGGCGCACCAGATGTAAAAAAGGCGTCGGTGGGTAAATCAGTGAGGACATCTTCCATCATCGGATCTGAAATCAATCCATTCACCACAACTTGCTCAGCATCTGTGATTGAACCCGACACAACCACATGCATACCCCGTTCGATACGATCGATCGCATCAAAACCACAATTCTTTGCGATGTCAGTTGCTTTTGAACTCCAGGGCGATGTCGTCCCTGTCCGGGGCAACACGACCAAACCGGATCCAGCCGTCAGTGGATTTGCGTCGAGCAATTTCGTTAGCTTCTCTGCATCTCGAGCGTCTCCCATCACGAAAAATAGATACGTACAAATCAGATCCTCAATATGGATTCCAAGTGCTTGCGCGCGATTGATGAGTGACTGAATACGAAACGACGAGAGGGCCTCTCCTCCCTGCAGAATGAGCATGCCAATCGCTCCTTGATGCGATCGAAAATTTAAAACCCGGAGTTTAGCAGAGCCGACCGTGTCGCCGGAGGATTCAATCCATTTTTTTACTCGGGCTTCTGCGGCGATGCTGAGCGCCGAGTCTGGAAGAATTGCTGCAAGAGCGTTGCCGACTCATCAGCATGTAAACCACCAGCAACCGTCAGCTGATGGTTGTAAAATGCAGCCTCCGGAAGCTTTAACTGCGACTCCAGAACCCCTGCTCTCGGTTCTTTGGCCGCAAATATCACTCGCTCGATTCGCGCGTGAATGAGCGCGCCAAAGCACATGGTGCAAGGCTCAAGAGTCACATATAAGGTGGTGCCCGGGAGCCTGTAATTCTGAATCGCATCACAGGCGTCGCGAATCGCTGCGATCTCTGCATGATGACTCGCATCATGATTTGAAATCGGCGCATTCCAGCCCTCACCAATAATTGTGTTGTCATGGACCAAGACCGCCCCCACCGGAACCTCATTGAGCGATGATGCGTAAGCAGCCAGCTCGAGGGCCCTACGCATAAAGATCGCATCGTCTTCGCTAAACTCAATGTGTGACATCTGACTCCTCAGCGACCAATCGGTTGACGATCTGCGTTGAATGGGGTTTCCTTCGTCACTGTTGGCCCATGCTACGGACAGGATACCAAACGATGTCGTCAATATATCCAAAGATCGATCCCAACGGTCTTCTTGAGTACTCTGTTGTATTCACTGATCGCTCAATGAATCACATGTCTCAAGCATTCCAAAAGATCATGTACGATTTACACGCTGGCTTAACCAGCGTCTACAAAGCGCATTCCTGCGTTTTAGTTCCCGGCGGCGGATCCTTCGCGATGGAATCGGTTGCGCGTCAATTTGCGAGAGACCAAAAGGTTCTTGTTGTCCGAAACGGTTGGTTCAGTTACCGCTGGACCCAAATTTTCAATCAAGGCGTCACGCCCGCACACGCAGGAGTTGCCCAAGCACGTCCGGATACAAATGCTGCAGATCAACAATTTTCGCCGGTTCCAGTCGATGAGGTATGTGCGCAGATTCGGTCAGAGAAACCGAATCTGGTCGTGGCACCTCATGTCGAAACCTCCGCTGGGATGTTACTGCCAGACAGCTACATTCAGGCACTCACAGAGGCAGCTCATGAAGTCGGTGCCCTTTTTGTTCTTGATTGTGTCGCCGCCGGAGCACTGTGGGCTGATATGGACGCGCTTGGTGTTGATGTTTTGATTACAGCGCCGCAGAAAGGTTGGACCTCGACGCCCTGCGCTGGAGTGATCATGCTATCGAATCGAGCGCTGGAACGCCTCCAAACGACGACATCTGATAGTTTTGTGCTTGATCTGAAGAAGTGGCACAGCATCATGGACGCATACCTCAGCGGTGGTCACGCGTACCATACAACACTGCCCACAGATGGGCTGGCAAACTTCCTCGATACCTACAATGAAATGGCGACGATCGGCTTTGATACGCTCAAAGCCAATCAGGTTGAGCTCGGTCGACAGGTGCGTGAGCTGATGGAAGCTTGCGGATTCAAAAGTTTAGCGGCTGACGGCTTCAAATCGCCAACCGTGGTTGTTTCCCATACCGATCATGCTGACTTCAAAAATGGCAGTGCGTTTGCAGACGTCGGACTCCAGATTGCCGCCGGGGTTCCTCTAGAGTGCGGTGAATCTGCTGATTTTCAAACGTTTCGGATCGGCCTATTCGGGATGGATAAACTGATGAACATCGACCGCACTGTGATGCTTCTGGACGACGCTCTCAGAAAGATTATCTAGCTCGACTGAGTCGAACTGAATAAGTTCACGAGGATCACCCCTCCAACAATCAACGCGAGTCCAACGATGGCTTGCCATTGCAGAAGCTGTTTGTAAAAGAATGCGCTAAACACGGCGATCAAAAACACACCGATTCCGCTCCAAATCGCATAAACAATCGCTATCGGAATGTCTCGAATCGCAAAAGTCAGACAGTAGAAAGCGATAGCATAGCAACAAATCATCGTGATTGTCGGTGCAACCCGGGTGAAGTTTTGAGTCGCTGGGAGTAATAGCGTCCCCACGACCTCACAAACAATCGCACCCCCTAAGAACAAATAACCAATCATCACCGACCCTTCTGCTCTGTCTTCGAAAATTAAACGCTAAACTGCAGCACAGATTAACAAAGTTGCGATAAATCATGGCTTAATGTGTTGTCCAATGTCAGGGACCACTGATGGCCAGTCTGGAGATCATGTCTTGCTTGCACCGCCGTTTATCATTGAAGCCGCTGATATCCAAATCTTCACAGAGAAATTATCGCTCGCGATCAGCGAAGTCAGCGGACAATCGGAAAGAGCAGCATGACAACGATCATGGTTGCGCCAAACGGTGCGCGGAGGACAACTCAAGATCATCCGGCTGTTCCAGTCACCGATCAAGAACTCATGGATACCGCTGTCGCATGCTTTGATGCGGGAGCGCGTGCTCTGCATGCGCACATTCGTACAACTGAACAAATCCATCTGTTAGATGTGGAGCGTTACGAAACCTTGATTCAATCGCTCGGCGAGCGGCTACCGAACCTGCAAGTACAGGTCACATCTGAGGCCGCTGGCATTTACGAGTCTGATGCGCAAATCGACCTACTTTCGCGGTTGAAAGCGCCTTGGGTATCGGTTGCGATTCGAGAAATTCTGAGGTCTCAAGAGCCGCACACGCTTCAGCCGTTTTTCAAACAACTACTCGATAAAAGCCGAGTGCAGTTCATCCTCTATGATGCCGATGATTTTCAGACCCTCACATCACTTGTGGAGCGAGAGATCATCCAAACTGAATCACTCGAAGTACTGTATGTGCTCGGACGATATTCGGCGAATCAGGAGAGCACACCCGATCAGCTTGATCCATTTCTTGCATGCAGAGATCGTGCACCGACGCATGTAAAGCCTATCCGCGAGATGATCTGTGCATTCGGACGCGGTCAAATTCCTTGCTTATTACGTGCAGCATCTGAAGGCATGGATTTACGCATTGGCTTTGAAAACGGAGTTTGGCTACCAAATGGAGAGATTGCTGAAAACAATGCTGCGCTCGTGACAGCTCTAGTCGGTTTGCTTCCGGCTTGATCCACTCGACCCGATCATCACAATGCCTGATCCAATGATCAGGCTACTTCCCAACACCATCATCACGTTGATTTCCTCATTAAAAAAGACCACGGCGAGGCCAAGGGCAAACAATAAACGGGTGTAGCGAAACGGGGCGACGACCGCGACTTCGCCACCACGTGTGGCCATCACCACACAAAAGTACGCGCCCGTTCCTGCGAGCGTCGACACCACTAACAAACTAAGATGTTCCAGGGTCACAGGACTAAAATCGGTAAAGAAAGGAATGGTGACAACTCCTGCCATCAATAACGCAAAAAAGGCCCAAAAAGACACAGCGACTGCAGGGATAGAGATAGAAATAGCGCGTGTAATGGCATCGCGCAATGCGAGGAACATGACACCAACAATCGCAAATAATGCAGCCGGTTTGAATCCATCCAACCCGGGCTGAATTACCATCAAAACGCCCACAAATCCAATCGCAATCAGGATCCATTGTCGTCCACTGACATGCTGCTTTAAAAAAATAGCTGCCGCCAATGACACTGCCAATGGGGTTGCTTGAAGGATCGCTGAGGACACCGAGAGTGATGCATAAACAATCGCGATAACAAAGAAAATGGCCGATGCCAGTTCAGAAACGGTTCTGACCACGAACCATGGCTTCGTTACCTCAGCCGCGAACAGATGCACCCGTGTAAGCATCGCTGTCACGCCAAAGGTCAACACACCACCACAGCCGATTAGCATCAAGACCTGTGAAACAGGCATTGAATACGCCAGTTGTTTAATCACCGCGTCCTCAACGGCAAAACCAGCCATCGCAGCGATCATAAACAGGATGCAGCGGATATTTTCTTCTGTGGCAGTTTGATTACTCACACGACTCGATCTGATAGCCCGCGACTGGCAGATGAACAACCACATCTCCAACCTCCGACGCATTATAATCAATTGAGACGCGAACACGATCCAGATAGCGTAAACGCCCAACAACCGGCTGATCGGATGTTTCAGCTTGTGGCTTGATCGCAACCTGCATCCCTTGTTTCAGCGTGACACCACACTGCTCACTCACCCCTGAAGGAGATTGAGACTCGGAGTTGGCTGCAAGCTTCAAGGCGTCCTCAGCAGGTAAATCTTCATAGGATTCACAGACAGCGTCATGCACTTCGCGTTCAATACGTTCGATGTTGGCAAACTGCTGAAGAAACTCTGGACCTTGGTCCCAGCGACCACGAATAAACCAAGCAAGATAGGCGATGGTCACATCAGCGTACGACAATTCATTTGAGATGAAGCCACCCTGACCACTGAGCCCGCTATCAATCGAATTAAAATGCGCGGCAAGTTGCAGAATCACACCCGGTAATTGAGATGTCAGACGCTCCGGAGTCCAGTTCGGCCCAAAATATAAACCGCCTCGATCTTGAATAAACTTTGCTGGTGCTGTGTCGAGAGCTGAGGTTAAAACAACTCTTGCAGCCAAGTTAAAAACTATACCATCTGCCCAATCAGTGAATGCCAGAATTTTTCCGCGTAGCTCCGCGGGCAGCAACTGACGATTCTCGGTAACCTCAGTCAGCGCTCGAACAATGTTTTGGGTATCACAATAGACATCTGCACCGCTCTGAAGAACAGGCGTTCTTCGGTAACCAGCGGTCAAAGGCATCAGCAATGGCTTCGGTGGTACACGAGGAATTTCCACCGATTTCCACGGAATACCTGAGAGTCCAAGCGCTAGGCGAATTTTATGCGCAAAGGGTGAGGGCCAATAATGATGCAAGATGAGGTCTGACATACTTCGAGATCTCTTATTCCCACTCAATCGTGGCGGGTGGTTTTGAGCTCACGTCATAGACGACGCGACTGACATCTTCAATCTCATTGATGATACGACCGGATACCCTCTCGATAAATTCGTAAGGTAAATGAGCCCATCGAGCTGTCATGAAATCGATCGTTTCAACCGCACGCAAAGCGATCACAGGCGCATAACGACGCTGATCGCCGACAACTCCAACAGAATTCACCGGTAAAAATACGGCAAATGCTTGTGACACCTTATCGTAAAGATCAGCCTTTCGAAGTTCTTCGATAAAGATGTGGTCCGCCTTCCTAAGAATATCTGCTGAAGTTTTGTGGACTTCACCAATAATGCGAACACCAAGACCTGGGCCCGGAAACGGATGTCGATACACCATTGATGGCGGCAATCCGAGAGTCACACCCAAAATACGGACTTCATCTTTAAACAATTCACGTAACGGCTCGACGAGTTCCATACGCACATCATCGGGTAGTCCACCCACATTGTGGTGACTCTTAATCACATGAGCTTTACCCGAGGCGGCGCCTGCAGAC
>CAJWFL010000065.1:0-8162 GCA_913031455.1 uncultured Gammaproteobacteria bacterium | reverse complement strand
TTCAGGATCGACCCATTCCGCAAGATCGGTTCTACCCGCATCTAACAAGAATCGACCGGTAGACGTTTGAATCTCAGCAGATGCTGGACGTCGCCTGTAAGTTTCATCAAAACGAGCACGCGAACAGCATTTACAAGAGCATCCGTACACTGGGATTTGCGGCGCATTCCCTGTACCAGTTAGCCGGATATACATCCAAGTCTCTCCATAAAATCGATAGCCATATCTCGGGGCGATCGATCATTGATCAATGTACAAAACGGTGTTTCTGTTTGAAGCTCTTTCGACAATTCGCGATTTCGCTTCAACCGCGCAAAGATCTCAATTTCGGACTCGCGCCCTCGAGCGAACAATCGTTCTTTTAAAGCAGACGCAGGAACTGCAATTGTTACTAAGGCCATATCAGGAAATCGGCGCTTTGCTTCAGGCCAAAAGGCTCTGGAGCCGTTGATAATCACTGAATCTGAGTGCGCTATCTCACTTGCCCGAATCCCGTAATGAAAGCCATTCGCCGACCAATCTAGGGCGAACAACCCAGCCTCTTTTAATTGCGCAAATTCGCTATCCGTGACCGGCTCAGATGCTTCTGTTAAATCCGCAGGTCGCGTAATGGTGCGAATCGCCACGTGGGGCGCTGATTCAAACTCAATGAGCGCAGACAGCAACGCATTTTTACCAGCCCCCGATGGTGCACACAGGTAAAAAAGTGCTGCCGTCATCAAAACACCCGATGACCCTTAACATAGGTTTCAGATACGCGAACTCCATGTTGATCCAGTGAAAATAAAACCACATCCCCGCGCAAACCCTCAGCTAAACGGCCCCTGTCACAGAAGTGCGTGGCCTTGGCTGGATTTTCTGTGACGCTTGCTACCGCATCACCTAGGGACATTCCGATTTCTGGATCCGCCAACTTCACAGCGGCTGGTAAGAGTGCCGTTGGGTAATAATCTGATGACAGCACATCAAGCCATCCGCGTGATGCGAAGTCTTTGGCTGCGACATTTCCTGAATGGGAGCCTCCTCGAATCACATTCGGTGCCCCCATCATAACCATCAGTCCCCGCTCATGGCAGGCCTCTCCCGCCTCAAGAGTGGTCGGAAACTCTGCCAAGGAGCACCCAAGACTTTCTGACTCCTCGACATGAGCCAGTGTTGCGTCGTCGTGCGATGCGAGGGCAATGTCATGTTCAGCACAGAGCGCTGAGATCGCCTGTCGATTCGGATCTGAAAAAGCCTCTGAGGCCTTTGAGTGATCATCCATCACTTTCTTCAGCACTTCATCCGTGTAGCCGTATTTCTTTTTGTAGTACTCGATATATTTGTCAATCGATGCAAATTGGCGCTGCCCTGGCGCGTGGTCCATCAGCGAGACAAGGTCGATCCCGTCTACTCCAGCCCAAGGTTCAAAATATGCGCTTGTTCCTTCACACGAACACTCACATCGCAGATGAATATGATGATCCACCCGGAATACCCCTTGGTGTCGAATCTCGAGCAGTGTATCAATTGATTGCGCAGCAATTCGCTCACGGTTGGCATTTGAGGCGCCAACACCATATCCGATCGCGATTGCATCAAACACAGTCGTAATTCCAGCGGTCGCCAACTGTGCATCATGTGCAATCAACGCGTCCATGTGTGGCCAGTTGACCCCAGGCCGGGGTTCGAAATATTTTTCGTGATTATCTGTGTGTAATTCGATGAGACCCGGTATCACGTAACGCTCACCCGCCTCAACAATATGAGGACCGCTCCTCAATTCATGCTCAATGGAAACGATAACTCCATCATCGATTGAGATTGTTGTCGGTTGAAAAACTCCATCAATGAGGACCTGCTTCCCAGAAATAACCAGACTCACGCTACAGCCTCCAAATGAATCAATCGATCAGCGACACGATTCCGCAACGTATCGTCATGAAAAATCCCAGCAAGTGCGGCTCCACGTTCGCGCGCATCCGCAATCACACCCGCAACAACCTCACGATTTGATGCGTCGAGCGATGCAGTGGGTTCGTCCAATAGAACAATCGGGTAATCGAGAATGAGACTACGTGCGATATTCACACGCTGTTGCTCACCTCCTGAAAATGTCGCTGGAGCCAGATGCCATAGCGATTCCGGGAGATTGAGCCGCTTTAACATTTGCGCGACACGATCTTCGATTTCAGTCTGATCAACCCCTTGGCGCTTGAGCGGATCACAGACCAAATCCCAGGTCGAAACACGCGGGATAACGCGCAAAAACTGACTTACGAAGCCAAGCGTCTGCTGGCGTAGCGTCAACACCTCGTGGGGATGGGCTCGAACCAAGTCGACGACACCTTCCTCACAATGAATTTCAATCGAACCTTGATCTGCCAGATAATTACCGAAAAGCATTTTTAATAGCGTGCTCTTTCCACAACCCGAGGGACCATAAAAAACAACGCATTCACCGGCATCAACATGGAATGACATCCGATCAATGACTGGCAGTTTCGTTCCACCTTGGTTGTGTAAGGTGAACGTTTTGGTGACTTCTGACACAGTAATTCGACGCATCAGTTCACCTGAAGGATTGAGGCAACAAGCTGTTGCGTGTATGCCGCATGCGGGTCATCAAGCACCTGATCGGTCAAGCCAGACTCGATCACTCGACCGTTTTTCATGACCAGTAAACGGTCTGCTAAGAGACGTGCAACGCCCATATCGTGTGTCACGATAATCACCGCAATACCGAGCTCCTGGACGAGTCGTTTGAGCGTATCCAGAAGCCGGGCCTGAACGGACACATCTAATCCACCAGTCGGCTCGTCCATAAAGATTAAGCGTGGATTTGTGGCCAGGTTACGAGCGATTTGAAGGCGCTGTTGCATGCCCCCGGAAAAATACAGAGGCTTGTCATCAATACGAGCAGGATCAATTTCAACTTCTTGCATCCACTGGGCCGCAAGTGCCCGAATATCACCATAGTGCCGTTCACCAACACCCATGAGTCGTTCCCCGATATTGCCACCAGCGCTGATTCGCAAACGCAGCCCGTCTCTAGGATTTTGGTGAATGATTCCGAACTCAGTACGACCCAAGTAGCGAAGATTACTTTCTGACGATTCGGTTAATTCGACCCACTCATTGGTATCCGTAAGGAATCGATTTGACCCCGAATCCGGTTGTTCTTGCCCCGATAGTAGACGCAGCAATGTTGATTTGCCGGAACCAGACTCACCAACGATCCCGAGCACTTCCCCTGGCCAAACATCGAGTTCAATATCTAGACAGCCCTGACCGGGCGCGTACTCTTTGGTGAGATGACGCGCCGATAGAATTGGCTCATGCATGATGGGCCTCCTGACGCTGACCGCAAAAATGTGTGTCTGAACAGACAAACATGCGCGTTCCAGCATCATCGACGATTACCTCATCTAAAAAGGTGTCCGTCGCTCCGCACAATGTACAGTTCTCATCCCAGCTTTGCACCTCGAACGGATGATCTTCGAAATCGAGAGATTGCACGTCGGTATACGGAGGAACTGCATAGAGCCTCTTCTCACGACCCGCTCCGAAGAGCTGCAATGCAGGATTCTGATTCATTTTAGGATTGTCGAATTTCGGTATTGGTGATGGGTCCATCACATAGCGACCATTCACCATCACCGGATAGGCATAGGCCGTCGCTATCTGGCCGAATTGCGCAATGTCTTCATACAGTTTGACATGCATCACACCGTACTCAGAGAGCGCATGCATCTTTCGAGTTTCTGTCTCTCTGGGCTCAATGAATCGTAACGGCTCTGGAATTGGGACCTGATATATCAAAATTTGACCCGAGGACAGCGGCGTTTCTGGAATCCGATGCCTGGTTTGAATCAACGTCGCTTCTTCAGTAATTTCTGTGGTCTCAACCGACGCAGTCCTGGCAAAGAACTTGCGGATACTGACCGCGTTGGTTGTATCGTCAGCGCCTTGGTCAATGACTTTGAGGCAGTCATCTTCGCCGATAACAGAGGCGGTAACCTGAATACCGCCTGTACCCCATCCGTAAGGGAGCGGCATTTCGCGACCACCAAATGGGACCTGAAGTCCGGGCACTGCGACTGCCTTTAGCAGACCACGGCGAATCATCCGCTTGGTTTGCTCATCCAGATAAGCAAAGTTATAACTCTCTGTATCAAGCTTCATCGCGCACCTTATGTTCCTTGCGAAGTCGGCGAATCAACTCCAACTCGCTTTGGAAATCCACGTAATGCGGTAATTTAAGGTGCGAGACAAAGCCCCAAGCCTCGAGGTTGTCACAATGCGACAAGACGAATTCTTCGTCTTGTGCGGGCGATTCAACTTCCTCGTCAAATTCTCGTGTCCTAAGAGCACGATCAACCAGTGCCATCGACATCGCCTTCCGCTCAGACAAACCAATCTGCAGTCCATAGCCTCGGGTAAATGTTGGCGGGACGTCTTTAGACCCTTCGAACTGGTTGATCATTTCGCATTCGGTCATCAACAACTCACCAACAGGTACACTGTAACCAAGTTCGTCGATCGGGAATTCAAGAGTGACAACTCCGGAACGAATTTCACCAGCGAATGGGTGGTTTCGTCCGTAGCCACGCTGCGTCGAGTAGGCAAGCGCAAGTAAATACCCTTCGTCACCTCGCGCGAGCACTTGCAACCGTGTTGGACGGTCTGCGGGAATATCTAGCGGTTCACGTGTGATATCACCGGTCAGCTCCTCCCCTTCAGGAGGGAGTTCCACCAGAGCATCGTTTTCGAGAATCGTTAATACGCGCGCCATCTCATCCGATGCTTCGCTTTCTTTTTCGAACACATGCTCATGAGCATGCTCCTCAAGCGAGTCATCCTGTGGTTCTCGGTCCATTTCAGCGACGGCTAGCGAAAAATCTAGGAGTCGATGCGTGTAATCATAGGTGGGACCCAACAATTGGCCACCAGGAACATCTTTGAAAACAGCTGAGATCCGCCGCAAAATTCGCATTTGACAGGTTTCAAGCGGTACAGTTTCTCCGTGCCTCGGCAGGGTGGTCCGATATGCACGCAGCAGAAATATTGCCTCGATCATGTCGCCCTGTGCCTGCTTGATCGCAAGAGCTGCTAACTCAGGATCAAACAATGAACCTTCATTCATAACGCGATCGACCGCCAGGCTCATTTGGTTTTGAATTTGTTCGAGTGTCAACTCGGCAATAACGGTATCGCCCCGACGCATATCAGCCAGCAAGGCATGCGCCTCTCGAATAGCTCGCTCTCCGCCTTTGACAGCAACGTACATTATTCAGTTCTCACCATGAGTCGTGTTGACCGAGGAAGACCTGCAACCGTGTGGTCACTAACCAAAAACAAGTCAAATCCCAGGGGATACTGTTTGTTGTTTTGAATCACGCGGGACACCAAAGATTCGGGTAGCTCAACCTTCAGTTCTTGTGGATTCTCGAAACCCGGACCCTCAGCTAACACATCAGTTGAAGCATGTGAGGTCATCATGAGAACGCTGGTCGCTGTGTCCGGTCTTTCGTGTGTTCCGATGGAGACTCGGTCCAGCACTGATTCGGTATTCGGATCATCGGAATGTAGGACAACCCAGTCTGCTTTCTCAGGTTCTTCAGCAATCCGCACGCCTGTATGGAAGACCAAATTCGCCCGCATCGAGTCGCTCATATCAGGCCAGTGGACGGTGACATCGTGGTCGAGTAGGGTCAAAACCATCGCCCAAAGCCCCTTTCCTATGCCCTCTGGCGCGGTCACTTCAGGAAGTGAAAGCGGTCTTAAAGGTTCGGCCAATGCACTTAGAGCATGGCGAAATGCTTGTTGCATCACATGGGTTTGACGGGCCGGGGCTTCGATAATATTAGTGAGCATTAGGACTCTCCCCGGACCATCGTGAAGAAATCGACACGGGTTTCTTCGACCGCCTCCGATTCCATCGCATCAATTTCTGCGATCTCTTCTCCCCAGGCATTGAGTCGGGTTAAAGCCGCTTCAGCCGAATCATCCCGCTGTAATGCAAGGTCGAACAATGCGATCGCCCTAGCCTGTTGCTTATTTCGCCCAATGATGTGCCCATAGCCAAGTAGACCCTGACCATCTCTCAAGACGCACTTCGTCAGACTGACTTCACCCAGATGAAATGGACGCCCAGTGCTGTGGATACGCCCATTAGTCATCAATAGACCCACTTCAGGGCCTTTCAGTGTGACCACGTTGAAGTCAAACCCGTTGGCAGCCTCAATCACCTCATTCGCCGGAACGCGAACGAGTGTCGCCAGCCAATCACGCCTCGCTTCTCGGAGCTTATTCTCGGCAGAAAATCGAGAGACCATTATGTGAACTCACGATTCGCTAATGACTCCAGAAGCTCCCTGAAATCAGACAGCTGAAGCGCCAGATCCAGGTCCGTTTCTTTGGCCTGATCGTCCCAAAGTCTGAGTTGAATCGCCTCTTTGGCGAAGGGTACATTGAGAAACTGACGCTGTGCTTCGATAGACATCGGCCCACCTTGGAGATCAAGGCTGTGCTTGGAAGCACGGCTCAAGGTGTCGTAGTAAGTGGGGTCATTGCCTGTCAAAAATCGCTTTGCAATGACATGTAGACGTACAGGCTCCGTCACCTCTTTTGGGAACCACTGCGACAAAAACTCCGCACCGGTCACTTCGTGCGCAAGATCTTCCCCTGGATTCTTCGAACCTATGCTGTGATCTAGCATGTGACCAATATCATGAAGAAGGGCTGCTGCGATGAGGGCTGACGGAGAACCCTCTTGAGATGCCAATATCGCGCACTGCAGGGCGTGCTGCCGTTGAGTAACGAATTCACCGTATTTTTTTTCGCCATGCTTGGCAAAACATTGCTCAATCGTGTCGAACATGAGTATCAGACACCCGCTAATCCCGAATTTATGAGGCGACAAGATAGCGTCTAAATATGACAGTTTAGTGATGTTTAAAGTGCGCCGTGCGGCGTCACCGATCCGCTACACTGGACGATGATCGAATGGGAAAACCTCGAACGAACCTGTTCAAGGCAATCTACTTAGATCGGATTCGGCACCAATTTTTCGCCCCAACGATTATCTGAATCGCACCGCGAATACTCCATCAATGATTCGTAGTGCGCTTTTTTACGCTCGGCGACATCAATCTCGTAGATCAAGGCTTCCAAATAGAGAGGGTCATGAGAAAAGTCTTCCTGTTTTTTCTCTGCGGCCCAACTCAAAAAGCCCTCTTGTTGCCGGCTCGACAACGCCAGGTAGGCGCACAAATCACCCTTGGTCATCATTGGCTCAGGTTCTGCAACGACTTGCGAGGCTACGATGAGCGATCCGAGGACACCGCTAATTAGCTTTTTGTTCATAATGTGCAACTCCTTAAACCGCACAATGTGCATATTACAGATGAAGTTGGTTTATTGCAAATTGTGCGTCTTTTGAATGTCACCTGTGGAACAGACAAGCATCGGTCGTCCTGCTCGCGCCCGATGTGCAATGGACGGCAAGTCGATGCCAGCTCGATACGATCTGATTGGCCGACAGTACTCAGCCGGCCGTAAAAGCGACCCGCGTATCGAGACATTCATTCATGCTAAGTTGAAGAGTGCTGGCTCGGTACTCAACGTCGGTGCAGGAACAGGGTCTTATGAGCCAGTGCAACTCTCGGGGATATCAATTGAACCTTCGACAATCATGATCCGGTAACGCGCACCCGACCGCTGTCCAGTCGTGCAAGGGCGGGCTGAATATCTTCTTTTTCCCAACCAAAGTTTTGATGCAGTGATGGGTGTGATGACCATCCACCACTGGTCCGATGTCACAAAAGGACTCATGGAATTAAAGCGGGTCGCAAAAAATACTGTTTTGTTGATGACGCACGATCCAAATCACCAAGGATTTCGGCTTGATCACTTCCTTCCCGATCGACGTTTGTTGGACCAGCAAGAGATGCCACCTATTTAATCAACCACCACAATTTTAGGAGCCAATCAGATTATACCCGTGCCAATTCCATTTATTGTCATGACGGCTTTTACGGCGCCTACTGGCGACGACCACGGGCATACCTTGACCCGAACGTTCGACGCAACATTTCTCTATTTGCGAGACTACGCGGTACAGACATCGCAATGGAACGACTAAACAATGACTTATCGACCGGACTTTGGCATCAGCAATT
>CAJWFL010000064.1:0-8218 GCA_913031455.1 uncultured Gammaproteobacteria bacterium | reverse complement strand
TATTCCCGGGATGTGAAGGCGAGGCTAAAACCGAAATCAAATTGGTCGGTAGGCTATCGGGGAGTTGGTCCAAACTGGTATCCTTTCAGGTTTACAGTCAAGATTATAGCGATGCATCCGTCTAATTCACTCCTAGTTCCCATTCTTCACAAACATGGAGATCGTCTGTTGCGTGTTCAAATCGAAGCACATGCAAAGGAACTCGACCCAGACGATCGAAAGAAATTTCTTGAAAAACAATTCGATGCCGTCACAGATGCGATCAGTGCGAAGCTCGAATTCTCTTATAAAGGTGCTTCAGTACTGACCTCTTGGGACACCACGGTCGTCAAATCATCAATGAAAAGCTGGATTATCTTTTTAGCCGGCGAAGCAAATTTAACGCTGGGTATTGATGATTTTTCGCTTGGCGTCATGCAATTAGAGCTTGGCCGCCCCATCAGCTTTTCGGCAATTACACCAGCCACACAGACCGAAATCCATGGACATCATAATGAAGGTGTTTTCGTCAATGGCTACCGCATTCGTAAAACGCTGTACAAAGTCGAATCAAAGTTGTGCGTAATTCTCGGACCTAAGCGTTATCTCGGCGATGACATCCAATCCTTTGATTTTGTCCGCCAAAGCGGTAACGAACTCGAAGACATGCTGCTGGTTTTGGGCGGACGTGCTCAGAAGCATTTTGGAGAGCCGGGTGATACAACGCTCAAAACACTGATCACCCATTTCCTGACCCCCTAGCGGTTACTCAAACTCCATCCGCTCAAACACGCGACCGGCATTGCGCGCTGCGAGTTCATCGTAGGTGTGCCAATTCTTATATTGGCTCTGGTCGATTTTGTAAGCATCATCCAGTGAGCCACCTTCGTCCAAAATTTCCTCAACCTTACCACGCAGAAAGACGAGATAATCACGGGTACCTTCAGTGATCGTCGCAATGTCCGTTGGTCCGCCATGCCCTGGAACAATCGTCCAATTGGCGACTTCATCAGCAAACAGATCAAAACTCTCAATCCACAGCGCGGTATCAGTGTTGTCAAAGATTGGCGGCATACGCACATGAAACGCCATATCGCCGGCTAATGCGACTTTCTCTGCAGGGACTAAGACGGTCACATCGCCGGGAGAATGCGCCGATCCATACTCCTTGGCAATCACCAATAGATCGCCGAGGTCGACCTCATATCGATCATCAAACGTGATGTCAAAATTCACCAACTCGGTATCCTCGGCCAACTCTTTCGCGTAATCGTGCATCCGAGCCAATCCACCAAACCCTTTTTCATCAAGTTCGTGCTGTGCATCCACGTGGCCAATCAAAGTCGCACCCTGTTTGTTCCAATAGTGATTGCCATAGGTTGCATGCCCCTGACCGTTTTCACTGATGACATACTTGATTGGTAGATCGGTGACTTTTTTGATTTCACCATGCAACGCTTTTGCGAGCGCATTGTTGGAGCCACCGTTAACGACTAAAACAGCCTCGGAACCAATCACAAATGACAGGTTGTTATTGTGTCCCGCATTTTCATAAGTTGGCGGCTGTGTCGCGCCAATCGCGCTATATACGCGCTCGCTCACCTTGATCGGGTAATCGTACAAGGCCGTTTGAGGTGCTTTATCGAGCGGACCATATTCACCTCTTTCCAGCGCTGTCTTTTCCTCGGCAGCAGACGAGCCTATCGAAAAGAAGAAAGCACTAATGGCCGCTACAAAAATCCATGAACGCATCGTCATTTTTTTGCTTATCATCCGATACCGTAATGTACGGATATATTTCAAATGATCAATCCCCGTTCGATTGGAAATTGAGCTGGATCAACCGTTACGAACAGCTTCTCCGTTTTGGTACGCAGTTTGTGTCGCCGGGCGGGCGGAGATTTGGTCAAACCAGCGCTTAACGTTCGGGTACTCATCAAGATTCATCTCTTGCCATTCATACCGGGCAATCCATGGGTAGCAGGCCATATCAGCAATTGAATACGTATTCGCTATGAAATCGCGCCCTTCCAGTACACCGTTTAATACCCCATACAAACGGCTTGTTTCAGACCGATAGCGCTCGATCGCATACGGAATTTTGTCAGGTGCAAATCGACCAAAATGATGATTCTGACCTGCCATCGGACCAAGTCCACCCATTTGCCACATGAGCCACTTCATCACCACATAACGGGAGCGTAGATCGGTGGGATAAAATTTACCGGTCTTCTCAGCGAGATATAAGAGAATGGCGCCAGACTCAAACAGATCGAGCGGTTGCCCGTTGTCGGTTGGGTCATGGTCGACAATCGCCGGCATTCTGTTATTGGGTGATAATTTAAGAAAATCAGGCTGAAATTGATCGCCTACAGTAGTATTGATTGGATAGATGGTGTAATCAAGCTCACACTCTTCGAGCATAATCGTAATTTTATTGCCATTCGGGGTTGGCCAGTAATACAGGTCGATCATCGTTGTCTCCGTGGTTTCGAGAGACAGTGGCTCCGTTTTAATCGAAAACAAGGATCATTGAAGAATCAACGATGACAGCGCTTCGACAAACTCTCCTGACCCTAGCAAACCGTCTCTTGGAGACACTTCCCGAATTGACTCCATCAATCGATTGGCACCAGACATTGGGGGCTCGATGGGTTCATGATCGTGCAAATATGGGTCACTTACGTCCCTTAACTCCCCGGTTAGATCAAAGCTTTGACGGACTGATCGGAGTCGACCAGCAAGCGTCCAAGTTTCAGGCTAATCTTGAGTTATTTCTGCAAGGGTTACCTGCCAATGCGACCTTACTCTGGGGCGCGCGTGGAACCGGAAAATCATCAATGGTGCGTGCAGCGCTGACCAAATACCACACACGAGGCCTGAGAATTATTGAAGTCGAAAAAGCGCACCTTGGAGATTTACCAGCGATCGTCGATCAAGTGCGTTCAGAACCTTTTCAATTCTTAATTTATTGCGATGACCTGACTTTTGAAGATGGTGAACGCGAGTACTCAGGATTGAAAACAGTGCTTGATGGGACGCTCGAAGAGTTTGGAAGTAATATTCTTGTCGTTTGCACAAGTAACCGTCGCCACTTGGTTTCGGAACCAATGAGCGACAACCAGCATGCAACTGTCGTCAATGGCGAAATTCATCGAGGGGATGCGATCGAGGAACGAGTGTCGTTGTCCGATCGCTTCGGGTTATGGCTCTCCTTCTATCCCTATCCACAAGATACCTATATTGAAATCGTCAAACACTGGTACGACGAGCTGGGCCAGGACTTGAAACTCCCTGAATTTTCAGAGGCCATGGCAGTGGAAGCCAATCGCTTTGCCATTGGTCGCGGTGGACGTGGAGGTCGCGTGGCTCGTCAATTTGTGATCGATTTAATGGCCAAACAACTACTCGATCAGAAGGCATAATTGCCGTGCATTTCGTCACAAATCCAAACCATCGGGCCGAGATGTTCAAAGCATTGTTCCACGGGACATTTGCGGCCACCGAATTAAATGAGAAGCGTAATTTAATTGGTCATCTCGCATTTCACTTGGCCACAAATAGGGAGGCCCAAAGGCATGCCATTGTTGATAACCAGGAGCACCTTTGTGCCTCAGCATTTACGAGCCCTCTCTACAATGAGCGCGGTATTCACGCGCTTTTACTGGCACCAGTCGTAGTCGATCCCGACTATCATAAGCAGGTTCCCGCTCGTCAGTTGATCGAATCAATTATCCAAGAGGCGCGCGATAAGGGATGCGACATTCTGATTACCTATGGCGATCCAGCGCTCTATGGACGATTTGGCTTTCATGTCGTTGTCTCAGATATCGTGGGGCCTCCGTACCCACTTCAATACCAACAGAGTTGGCAGGCGATAATGGTCACCAGCCGTGGATCTATCTCCACCGACTATCAATGTGTGAAGCCTCTCGCTAACCCGCAACTTTGGTGAGACTCACACCGCAATTCGCCCAGTGAGCAGGTCTTCAAAACCCCAATTCTCAAACGATTCACTAAATACTTACGATGCTCGCTTGACCAAAGTTAAGCGCTACACAAGGATCAGGGAGTCATACCCCGCCAGCCGCAAGACGAGCAAGAGGTATGCTGCAGAAAAATCGCTTCCATCCAAGGCTAATAATGCAATATTATTGCAATTTCTAATGAAACATTAAGGAGTCACCATGGTTAGGGCAATCATTCTATTCGCAACGTTTTTGGCGCCGCCCGCGATCGCTGAGAATCGACATGCCGGAGCCCACGTCCACGGTGTCAATCACGTTAAGCTCGTCTTGAGTGATTCGTCGCTACAAATTTCGTATGAATTTCCAATCGTTCAATTAACCAAGCACGACGAACACAAGCACGACGAACACAAGCACGACGAACATAAGCACGACGAACTGGCAGAGCGGCTAGAACAAATCAACAGCATCACAACTCTCGTCGCAATCCCGGATGCAGCAGATTGCTCTCAATCAAACATTCGTCACGAGTTGAGGCCTGTTGCATCGGCAGGCAGTGGTGAGGAGCATGCCGACCATCAGGACGTCGTCATTGAAGCGGTCCTGACATGTCAAAATCCATCGGTCCTTAAAACAATGGATTTCTCACTGGCATTCAATCACTTTGATGATGTTGAAAAAATTGAGGTTGAAGGCATCCTAGGGGCTCAACCAATCTCCGAGACTCTGACGGCGAGAAAAGCAGTTATTTCATTTTGATTCTTGAAACCTCAGCACTGACATACGACTATCGATCTGGAAAACATCTGCGTTTTCCAGATCTTAAAATCAATGCGGGCGAAAAAGTCCTCTTAATTGGAGCGTCTGGGAGCGGCAAATCCAGTCTCCTGAATCTCATCGCTGGTGTTCTTCCTCTACAAACGGGCTCCATTTCACTCAAAAACTTTCAATACGACCAACTGAGCTCGCGATCTCTCGACACCGTCCGAGCAAATCATATCGGTGTGATCTTTCAATCCTTCAATCTGATTCCCTATCTCAGTGGATTCGAGAATGCCCATATTAGTCTTCAATTCTCAACTCAACGCCGCGCGCGGGTCGACAGACCGCGTGAAGTGATTAAACGACTTGCAATACAATTGGGATTAACAACAGATTTACTCGACCGGAAACCAACTGAACTCAGTATCGGCCAACAGCAGCGGATTGCGGCCATTCGGGCACTAATTGGACAGCCTGAACTCATTATCGCTGACGAACCGACATCGGCCCTCGACCCTGAGGCAACAACACTTTTTATGAACCAACTGAACGACTCGATCAATCCGCAAACGCAGGCAGTCGTAGTGGTCAGTCACAATCCCTCGATCAGTCCATTGTTTGACCAAGTGATCACACTGGATAATCCGCAATGATTCAGATCGTTGCAGCAGCTATTCGTTCGCGGGTTGTCCCAACCATTCTTGTGATTATTGCCTTAACCACATCGATGGTATTGCTGCTAACTGTTGACCGCATACAACAAGCAACAAAAAAAGGATTCAATCAGAGTCTTGGCGGTGTTGATTTGGTGCTTGGACCTCGAGGTGGCGGGATCGAATTGGTGCTTTACACCGTATTTCACCTTGGTAAGCCGACCAACAACATTACAACAGAGACACTGAGAGATATCGAACGCAATCCGTTCGTTGAATGGGCTATTCCGATTGCGCTTGGAGACAGTCATCAAGGTTTTCGGGTGATATCGACAACATCCGAATACTTTGATCGAATTCAGTTCGACGGCGACCAATCACTTTCCTTCAGTCAAGGCCGCGCATTTCAGGAACTGAATGAAGTTGTGATTGGAAGTGCTGTCGCATCAGAACTCGGGTACCAACGCGGCTCGTCAATTTTTGTGACGCACGGTTCAGACAGCCTGGGCCGGACACACGATGATTTTGCTTTTCAGGTCTCTGGTATTTTAAATCCAACAGGAACGCCGACGGACAGGGCCGTTTTTGTCAGCCTTGAGGGTTATGAACTCATCCATCTGGGGTGGAAAAGTGGAAGTAAAATCGTCTCCCTCAACAGTATTGATATCAGTCAAATACCCCGAGAGCGCCTCTATCCCGAAACGATCACAGCCGCCTATTTAGGTCTTTCTTCAAAACTCAACTTATTCAAAGCCTCTCGCTTCATTAATGAGTATCCCGAAGAGGCGGTCAGTGCAGTCATTCCAGGGGTTGCTCTTGCCGAATTATGGTCGATGGTTGGTTCTGTTGATTTCGTTTTCCGGATTTTCAATTGGCTGATCGTCGGGATTAGTTTGATCGGGATGGTCACCATGACATTGTCCGGACTTGATAGTCGTACTCGGGAGTTAACCATTCTAAGAGCAGTTGGAGCGACGCCTTTACATCTCGCATCGATGGTGCTGATTGAGACAATGTTTATCAGTATCATTTCAATGGTGATGGCAATTGGGCTTGTTCGGCTGTCAACTGTGATAGCTGCCGATCTACTTACTCAGTGGGCGGGTGTTCGTATTGAGCTGACCTGGATTAGTTTCGATGAATTCTCGGTATTAATGATCATTGTGTTGGCTGGACTTGTTGCCAGCCTCATCCCAGCGACGTTGATATATCGACGTTCACTTGCGCGAGGATTTTTACATTGAAATATGTTGGCTATCTGATCTGCTGTCTACTTGTTGGCGTACAAATGACAAGCGCATATGAAGCGACTGAAGAAGATTTTGTGCGTTGGGAAAATGCGTGGGACCAACTCATACCAGAAGGAACTTACGATTTTGTACCCAAAGATTTTGGATATGAACTACTGTTTAATCCGAATTTCCAATCGCAATTAGATGCTGCCGGCAAGGTGATTGATCCGTCACTCGAAGGAACGACCATTGAACTTGCCGGATTTATGGTTCCGATCGAAGTCAAAGGTAACCAGGTTTCTCAATTCTTGCTGGTACCTGAAGCTGGACAATGCATTCATGTCCCCCCTCCTCCAATGAATCAAACGCTCCTCGTTGATACCACGGAATCCCCAACTGAACTCCGAGATTTATATCAACCCATCGTCGTAGCAGGACGGCTCTCGGTGGTTACACAACGTTTTGAGATCGCAGAGAGTGGATATAACCTCGTCGCAGCGACAATCACAAGCCTTGATTTGGGAGAGGATGCAATTCCAGTTGCTCCTGGTGCTGATGGCGATCGATAAAGCCCGATTAATTGAAGTTGTTCAGAATGCGGGCAAGTCAATGACTCAACAGCGAAATTTGATTATAGAAACGCTGGCTTCGAACAAGCTTCCAATGTCTGCGTACGAACTCAGAGATCAAATCAATATTACGCAACAGAGCCTGAATATCAGTACTGTCTATCGTGTCCTTGACTTCTGGATTGGGCTCGGCCTAATACACAAGATCGAATCAGCGAATCGATTTATGGTGTGCTCTGATGAACACCGCCATCAATTCCACGTAATTCAGATCTGTACCCAGTGCGAAAATGTTAGAGAAAGTTGTGAACTTGCGAGTCAAATGAAGATGCAGATCTCTCATAAATTTAAAGCGCTAGAAAATCAGGTGATTGAAATACACGGGACCTGCTCAGATTGCCAGGTAAAC
This sequence comes from uncultured Gammaproteobacteria bacterium, assembly GCA_913031455.1. Taxonomy (GTDB): domain Bacteria; phylum Pseudomonadota; class Gammaproteobacteria; order Pseudomonadales; family Litorivicinaceae; genus HIMB30. Next base: position 646 of record CAJWFL010000064.1, on the reverse strand, counting down.
ACTGGCACCTAATGTCTCCCTCGGGGTTGGCTTCCTTCGCCTCTCCGAGCACCATTTACTGAAACTGATTCCAGATACACGACCAGCTATCCCTTATGGGTTTGGCATGGCTGCTCCAATCGGTTGACAACGGTGAATTCGTCGGTTGACGTTCAGCCGAATAAGTCAGTCAGTTGCTTTGTTGTTCTGAAAGGAATGTTGCAATCGCAGTCAACGATTCAACATGGACGTGTTTTGCCGCGAGCATCATCGAGGGATTCGCGGCGTCAGGTAAATCATCAAGTCGCTCCAGAATCGAGTATGTAATGATCCGGATGATGTTTGCATCCATATCCGAGCGGACACTCAACACCAGATCATCAAACTCGCAGATTGTCTTCATCGGAAGTGGTTCACGACCTTGAAACACGCCACTGGCGTCGCGCATTTGCGTGCTTGATTCTCTCGGCAGCAACCTCAGACTCTGATGGTGGTAGACAACGTCCCTGTTTTTTGCTGACTGTGTCTGTCAATTGAACACGCTTCTGTTATCATTAGGTTGCTGACTAGGGGACGCATATGAAACTTTACAATCTAATTATTTGCTTCACCGCAGTCTCAATCACCGGATGTGCATCCATTATCTCAGATGGTCAAATGAATATGA
>CAJWFL010000063.1:0-8270 GCA_913031455.1 uncultured Gammaproteobacteria bacterium | reverse complement strand
GCTCCGCGTAGCGCATTATCGACGAAAACAACGGCATCCCGAAGTGGTGATCCGATATGGTCTGAAAATTCAGTGGGAGCGGCCCCTGTCCCGCCTTCGGAGCCATCAACCGTCATGAAATCGAGCACCTGCCCGGTTTCAACCATCGCTTTTACCAAAGCCACAAACTCCCATGGATGACCGATACAGAGTTTGACGCCAACAGGTTTGCCACCAGACAGTGATTTCAAACGTTGACTGAACTCAAGAAGTTCTGTCGGCGTTGAAAATTCGGCATGACTCGCTGGCGATTCACAGGTTTGGCCCATCGGGATTCCACGCGTGCGCGCAATTTCTTCGGTCACTTTTGGTGCAGGTAACACCCCACCGTGCCCAGGTTTAGCACCCTGACTGAGCTTAATCTCGATCATTTTCACTTGGGTTGAAGTCGCGTTTTGTTCGAATAACTCCGCATCAAAGCAACCGTCAGAGGTACGGCAGCCAAAATAACCGGTCGAAATCTGCCAGATCAAATCCCCACCGCCAGACGCGTGATAACGAGACAACGATCCCTCTCCCGTATTCTGTGCAAACCCACCAAGTTGAGCCCCTTGACTAAGAGCTTCCACAGCGGGTGGGGACAGCGCGCCAAATGACATACCAGAAATATTCAATAAAGACATCGAATACGTGAGATCTTGGCCTTGAACACCGACCTCCGTTCGAAAATCATGATCAGTGATTTTGATCGGATTCACTGAGTGGTTCAGCCAGTTAAAGTCTTCTTCATACACCGCCTTTTCGGTTCCGAACGATCGCTTTGCTTGATTATTCTTTGCACGCTGATAAACCATCGCCCGCTGGTTCCGCGAATAAGGCGTTTCATCGGTATCCGACTCCCAAAAGTACTGACGCAATTCAGGTCGGATACTTTCGAGCAAGTAACGTAAACGACCCATGAGTGGATAATTTGCGCGAACTGGATGTGTGCTTTTGAAGTAATCTCGGCATCCTAAAACTGCAAAGAACCCAAAAACCACTGCCGGCCAGATCATGTGTGACGACAGCAAAATTCCCAGAGCCGATAACACTGTCAAACCGCATACCGCTGCCCAAACAGCGTAACGACCGAATAATATTTCTTTCAATAGCACTTCTAATCTACTGATTTACTGATAATTTCATCCAAATCTTTTGACAAATCTTTTGCCGCCATCCGACGTAATTCTGCTTTCATTTGTTCTTGGAATGTTGACTCTAAACGGCCCCATTGACACAACGGCATCACCAATCGAGATGCGATCTGTGGATTCATCGCATCCAATTTCAGAACGGAGTCGGCTAATAAACGATAACCATCAGGAGTGTGAAATGCTTTAACGTTCCGATTCGCAAATGCTCCCAACACAGATCGCACACGGTTTGGGTTCGTCCATGCGAATCGCGGATGCGATGTCAGTGCTTTGATGCGATCAACTGTCGCCGAATTTTCATTCGCCGCCTCAGTAGATAACCATAAATCAAGCACTTCGTCTGTTTCAGCGCGATCGATGAAGCGTTGTGAGAGTTCCAGCGAAACGGATTCACTCGCATCACTTCGAGCGATACGGTACGCGGCATAGCGTTCCGTTAAATTCGAAGCATTTGCTTCAATGTCGAGAACCAAATTATCGATTGACTCCACCTTTGCCATATAACCAAGCGCTGTTATCGCTAATGACCGACGACCAATCGCATCAGCGCTGGGTTGATATGGCCCAGCGAATCGCATCGCCTCGAATAACGTACGCCACATCGACGATCCAGCTAAAGCAATTCGTTGCCTTAGACGCTTACGAGCTTCGAGTATCTTTTGAGGATCTGCAGGCTGTAAGGCATCCCAGAGAATGTTGTCTTGCGGCAGTGTTAGCATTTCAGAAAGACACGCCGGGTCAGAGATGGTGCTGGGATCTTGAGTCAAGTCACAAATCAACTGTTGCAGTGATGCATCGAGGCTTGTCTCAGGAGTTTCTAGAAACACCTTAATCGCATGCATGTACAACGCTTGAATTGCGTCCCACTGGTTGACACCATCATCATCGAAACGCGCCAGCGCGACGAGGTCGCTCGTCTGACGGTCCATCTCTAACTTAACGGGTGCTGATAAGCCTCGTAATATTGAAACCACCGGACGAGCCGATACCCCAGAACAGACAATTGAACCGATTTCTTCAGTCAATTCAAACAAAGTTTCAGGAACAAGCACGTCACCAGTTTGCTGATCAATCACTTGATACCTGACGGGTATCGCGTATGGCTTGTGGGAGTCCTCACTTGCGATGACAGGTGACTTTTGAGCCAATTGAATCGTTAAGGTCTCAGTGTTCCGGTCGTGCTCGATATCAACACGCACCCTTGGCGTACCTGGCTGCTGGTACCACCGCATGAACTGGGAGAAGTCCCGCCCCGACACCTCGGCCATTGCGTCGACAAATTCGTTGATTGTTACCGCTTGTCCATCATGCCGATGAAAATAAAGTTCACTTCCTTTGCGGAAGAGTTCTGGTCCGAGAAGCGTGTGAATCATACGCACGACTTCCGCACCCTTTTCGTAGATTGTCAGGGTATAAAAATTAGAGATTTCCTGATACTCAGATGGTTGTACTGGATGCGCTGTTGGACCTGAGTCTTCTGTAAATTGCGCGCCACGAAGAAAGTTAACGTCTTGGATGCGCTTGACGGCACGAGAATTGGTATCCGCACTGAACTCACTGTCTCTAAATACCGTAAATCCCTCTTTGAGACTTAACTGAAACCAGTCACGACAGGTCACCCGATTCCCAGACCAGTTGTGGAAATACTCATGCGCGACGATTGCTTCAATTCGCTGAAACGCCTGGTCAGTGGCAGCAGTAGCATTTGCAAGCACACAACTTGAGTTAAAAATATTGAGGCCCTTGTTTTCCATGGCGCCCATATTGAAGTGGCTCACGGCAACAATCATAAAGATGTCGAGGTCATACTCGCGACCATACACCCTCTCATCCCAAGCCATCGCGCGCTTCAAACTCTGAAGTGCATAATCGACTCGATCCAAGTCTTTTGGCTCAACATAAATTCGTAGATCGATACAACGGCCGGACATTGTCACGAACTCATCGTGCTTAACCGCGAGGTCGCCTCCAACCAAAGCAAATAGATAACAAGGTTTTGGGAATGGATCATGCCAAACCACCTCGCGTCGGCCATCCGGCAACAGTTGATCGCTGACTGGATTGCCGTTAGACAATAAAACCGGGTGGCTGGCATCTGAGATGATCCGTGTCGTGAAAATACTCATGACATCTGGACGATCTGGATAATATGTAATCCGCCGAAAACCCTCAGCCTCGCACTGTGTACAAAACATGCCGTTCGATAAGTACAAACCCTCAAGCGCAGTATTCGCCTCAGGATTGATTTCGGTCTCGATCTCGAGATGAAACTCATCCGGCACTTGACGGATCATTAATGTCTCATCGATTTCCACCAAGCGATCGGTCTCAATCTCAGTACCATCAATTTTGATCGAGATTCGATTGAGGTTCTTGCCATTCAGCTCGAGTGCGTGCTGACCCTTCATAATTCGACGCACGACCGATGATTGGGTCACTCGAGTACGTGTCGGGTCGAGCGCAAAAGTCAGATCAACAGAGTCGATTGCAAAAGGGAACGCCTCATAATCAACGAGGCGCGTGATTGATGGCGCAGAATTCATAGTGCGCGAGTCAGTCATGATCAATATCCTTCGATGGTATGATGTCAGAAGCAACGTCGATAATGCCGGAAGCTTGCTTTTTTCGATGAATAAATCCGGTTCGCTCTTCTTCAGGGAGTTTCAATGCGTCGTAAAATATCGTCGCTTCAATCATCAGTTCTTTCTGTTCACGTGATACAACCCGACCATCCGGAAATTTCCCTAACTCGATCGCCTGCTTGAGATCACTCACCATGGAGGGAGTGAGCGATTCAACCAGTTCATTCACTGTATTCATTCGTCATCCTGCTGAGATTCGATGCGGCCACCCCATTGCAGTTTCGATCGGCACACGTCGTAATATGAGTAACCTGGCGGATGTAACAAGGTTAACTCCTCGTCTGATTGCCGAATCACAATTTGATCACCCAACAGCAATGAGATGTGCGTTTGTCCATCGCAACTCACTTGAGGCAGTGCTTGATGTTTTTCCGTCACCGTCACCGACACAACACAATTGGCTGAGACGACAATCGGGCGCGCGTTTAAGGTATGAGGAAACATGGGGACGAGGACGAGCGCATCAACCGTCGGATGCATAATCGGACCACCTGCCGATAATGCATACGCGGTCGAACCGGTTGGCGTTGAAACAATCAACCCATCAGAGCGGCTGGAATACACGAATTGTCCGTCGATAGAGAGATCGAACCCAAGCATCCGTGCACTTTGACCTTTATGCAGAACAACGTCGTTCAACGCTGTCGCCCGTGCGATGATTTGACCTTCCCGACTGACCTCGACCGCATTCAATCGCCTCTTTTCTTCTGTGAATTGACCCTGTATGGCCTGACCAACCTTGTTGATCGCTTCCGATGGTCGAATATCCGTGAGAAAACCTAAAGTTCCACGATTAATCCCCAAAACTGGGGTATCAAATTGCGCAAGAGCACGGCTCGCACCGAGCAAGCTTCCGTCGCCTCCGACAACAATCGCCAATTCTACTTTTTGCCCAATATGGTCGAGTGCGCAATGCGGCAGATCTGAGAATTCCCCAACATCAGCGATTTCATCTTCAATCCAGATTTCGAGCGATTGCTGTCTCAAGAAATCGACCAACCGTGCTATCGTTTCGATTGCTTGTTGATGACCTGCACGACCAATCAGTGCGACACGTTTAAACTTATTCACCAATCATCCTTGGAAGCTCAATGCCCAAATTGCCCATGTTGTCAGACGCAAATCATGCAGATGCGATCGCACGCGAACTGCGATGGCTGCTCGAAGCAAAACCGATCTGGTCGTCTGAGACAGAGGTTGATTGTGTGCCACTGAAGAAAATTTGCAACGGCTCAATGACAGAAATCGCCGAGAATTTATCAAATGAATGGGTCTGGCACGGTTCACCCAAGCGTTTGGGGCGACGATTCGAGAGCTTATTGACTGCACTATTTGAGCAAAGTGAACACGTGAAGCTTCTTGGTCATGGGATTGTGGTTAAAGATCAGAAACAAACCATTGGGGAATTGGATTATCTCATTGAATTACCCGATCGAATTATCCATCTTGAAGTTGCAATTAAGTTTTACGCAGGGATCGGAAGCTCAATCGATCGAGCGAACCAGTTTGCTTGGGTCGGTCCAAGTTGCCAGGATCGTTTGGATCTCAAGATCAACCACCTCAAAAACCGTCAATTGCCCCTAAGTCAGACTGCATTAGGCCAACAGGCGATCACTGATGAAGGTTTAGTCAACCCTGATGCAACGCTCGGATTGATCTTTGGCTACCTGATTGAACCGTGGTCGGATGTCGGGCACTTCCCTAACGGGTTTCAAACATCAAATCCGGCGTACTGGACCACACATAAAGACGCAAATGCGGCGATGCGTCATGTCAGTCGACCCTATTCGACAGACTATGGTTGGACTCTGTTAGAACGTGACCATTGGATTGCGCCATATTTTGGTCAGGCGAATTTACCGCTTGTTGTGAAATCACTGGACAAGCCGCCTCAGGCCGATTGTTATGCACTCACGGCACGGCGGGCGCCGTCGGCTGAAAAGCTTCGGCTATTTGTGATGCATGATGATTATACGAGTGAAGCGAACGCGGCGATGCACAGAGACAACGAACGCTAGCAATTATTGTTTTGAGTGGATCTCCATACAATATCTCACCTCACGAAATGTCTTCTCCGAATGTTCTTTGGTGATGCGATAGTTTCCCCATTCATTTTTCGTAAATGACAGTTTTGCTTCACCTGCACCATCAAAACTTTGAAAATAACGCATCAGATCCGACTCACACTCTGAACGCATGTCATACACGCCCGATCCAATCTTCCCAGTCGACGGCGCAGCCGTTCCTTGAAACACTGGATCCATGCCCAATACGACGATAATCGTCACCCACATACTCTTCTCTCCAACAACCGCGAGACAATACAGCAAACCAAATCGAAACGTGGACGCAATTTCAAAGTGGGCATCGACATAACGCAATGCATTCAACAGAAATTAGGTGGCACTGGCCAGTCCTCCGAACTGCAACTCGACCATTTGCGCGTAAGCCGTATTACGGACCATCAGCTCACTGTGTTTCCCCACATCAAGGATCTTGCCGGAGTTCAAAACCACGATTTTATCAGCCTGACGGATTGTCGCGAGCCGATGCGCAATAACCAACGTGGTTCTGTTCTTTTGTAAAGCATTCAATGCGGATTGCACTAAGCGTTCGCTTTCAGCATCCAAAGCGCTTGTCGCCTCATCAAGTAGCAAAATCGCAGGGTCTGCAAGAATTGCTCGAGCGATCGCGATGCGCTGCTTTTGACCGCCAGAGATTCTGGTGCCTTTCTCTCCCAAAAAAGTGTCATATCCATCGGGGAGTTGATCAATGAAATCATGAGCCAAAGCTGCTTTGGCCGCTTCAACGATTTGCGCAGTGGAAGCGTTTGGACGACCAAAACGAATATTCGACTCCACGCTATCACCAAAGATGACGCAATCCTGCGGCACCAACGCCATCAGAGATCTAACGGTCTTTGGCTCTGCAAGACGAATATCGACGCCATCAATCGTAATCCGACCTGACTGCGGGTCGTAAAATCTGAGCAAAAGTTGGAAGATCGTACTTTTTCCAGCACCTGATGGACCGACGAATGCAACATGTTTTCCTGGTTCAATATCGAGAGAGAACTGTCGTACCGCAAATTCATTGGTTCGCGATGGATAACTAAAATCCAGCTGTTCAAAACGAACTGCTCCGCGGACCGGGCTCGGGAATTTGATAGGTACTTCAGGAATTCGGATATTCGATTGTATGTTCAGCAACTCTGTCAGTCGCTCCATGGCACCGGCCGCTCTTTGAACCTCACCCCAAACTTCACTCAATGATCCGGCAGCAACGCCAACCAGCATTGCGTACAAAACGAATTGACCAAGTTCACCACCCGATAATGCGCCCACCAAGACTTCTTTAGCTCCCAACCATAGAACAAAGATCAATGCGCCAAAAACGCTCACTGTCCCAACCGTCGTTAACAGCGCGCGTACTCGGATTCTGCGCACGGCAGTTCTGAAACTTGTCTGGATAGAAGCCGAGAATCGCTCAATTTCAAGATGTTCTGCTGTAAATGACTGGACTGTCTGCGCATTTCCTAGAATTTCAGCAGCTTGACCACTGGCATCTGCAATTCTATCCTGGCTATCGCGCGAGAGCTTCCGTAGCCATCGACCGACCAGCATGACTGGCAGCACGACCAATGGAAAAATTAACAACAGAACGCTAAGTAACTTGATGCTGGTAAAACCCAACAAAACTAAACCACCGATTAACTGGATCGACGACCTAAGAAAAATTGAAATTGTTACACCAGAGACAGACTGAATGAGCGTTGTATCGGTCGTAAGACGCGATAACACTTCTCCAATCTTGGTCGTTTCAAAAAATCCTGGGTCCATATAAATCACATGTGTGAAAACCTTGCTCCGTAGATCGGTGACAACCCTTTCGCCGAGCCAATTCACAAAATATGCGCGCATCGCCCCAAAAAATCCGATGACAAACACGAAAAATAGCAAAATGAAAAAATAACGATCGATGTTTGCAGCATCGTCAACGGAAAATCCATGATCAATGACGTTTCGAACAGCAATTGGCATTGCCAGCAAAGCGGTCGAGGACACAAGGAGTGCAAGGATAGCGATCGCCAAAGTGCCTTTGTACGATGCAATAAATGGAATCAGCGAACGTAATGGCTGAATTGAATTCGATTCAGGTCGGTTATTTGAGGTTATTCTATTCACACTCAATCACCCAGCGACATCAGATGGTTAAGCGAAAAATTACCGAATTTGAATTGATTATAGGCAAACGAAATACTACGCCCCTTCGACCGTTAGAGCCCAACCGGATCCGATGATTAAAGATACAAAAAAACCAACCGTTTGTTTAGTGAGGGTATGTCGGTGGGTAACAAGCCCGCCAAACACGAACAAGCCACGTTAACCGTGGCTTCTTGCATAATAATGGCGGAGCGGACGGGACTCGAACCCGCGACCCCCGGCGTGACAGGCCG
>CAJWFL010000062.1:0-8495 GCA_913031455.1 uncultured Gammaproteobacteria bacterium | reverse complement strand
TGGGTGCGACACTGATCTGCGAATTGATCTCAAGCGGCAGCTTTTATCTGTGGTCTGGGAACTTTGAGCCAACCGTCGCTGAGTTTATTAGCCGCGAGTTGCAGTATGCTCCAGCAGTCTTTTCAAGCTCTGCTTACTGGGCTATAGCCTTTATTGGCGCTATAGCACTACATCGAATATACCAACAAACAAAGAGTCGGAACGTACTATCAAAAGAAGTGTGACATGCAATTAAATTCATCAAGGAATAGCAATCCTTTGATGAAATAGTTATCCCGTGATAATTATCTGAGCTGGACTAGCCTCCTAAAAGTCACATCAAGACACCGAACGCTTCGCTGCCTCAAGTGTATTGGCTAGTAGACATGCAATTGTCATCGGACCAAGGCCGCCAGGGACCGGAGTGATGGCGCCTGCCACAGTCGAGGCATCATCAAAATCGACATCGCCAACGAGCTTGCCTTTCCCGTCTTCTATTTCAATATGATTAATCCCCACATCTAAAACAATTGCACCGGGCTTGATCCAATCCGCCTTAACCATCTGAGGACGACCAACTGCCGCAACCAAAATGTCTGCCTGTCGGCATACCGCTGACAAATCCTTGGTCTTTGAATGCGCAATCGTCACAGTCGCTGATTCATTCAATAGGAGTGCTGCCGTAGGGCGGCCCACAATGTTTGAGCGGCCAATGACAACGACATTCTTCCCCGCGATATTCGGTTCAACTGATTTCAGAAGCTTTAGACAGCCGAGTGGCGTACAGGGAATAAAAGGTTCTCCACTCGTCCATAACTCACCGACATTACTGGTATGAAAGCCATCAACGTCTTTCGCTGGATCAATTGCCTCAATCACATCTCTGGAATCGAGATGATCTGGAAGTGGTAACTGAACCAAAATGCCATGCACTTCTGGATCCGCATTCAACGACTCAATGATCGACAAAAGAGACTCTCGAGAAGTCGTTGTATCGAGGACATGATGAAATGATTGCATACCACAGGCTTGAGTCTGCCGTACTTTATTACGAACATACACTTGGCTCGCTGGATCCTCGCCGACCAAAACCACGGCCAACCCGGGAGTCACACCATGAGATGCTTTCAGAGCTTTCACACCCGCGGCAACTTCTTCACGAACTTTTTCCGCAAACGCCTTACCGTCGATCCGTGTTGCCGTCATTTCAATACCACCGTTTTATGTCCATTGAGGAAAACGCGATGCTCACTATGTGCTTTCACAGCTCTAGAAAGTGCATAGTTTTCCATATTTCGACCGGTTGCCAACAGTTGTTCCGGTCCAAACGTGTGGTCAACTCGAGCGACCTCTTGATAAATGATTAGTCCCTCGTCTAAATCCGCAGTTACATAGTGCGCGGTCGCACCGATCGCTTTGACGCCTCGCTCGAACGCTTGATGATAAGGGCGAGCACCCTTGAAGCTCGGGAGAAATGAGTGATGGATATTGATACAACCACCAGCAAGATCGTGGCATAACTCATCAGAGAGCACCTGCATGTAATGCGCAAGTACAACCAAATCCACACGCTGTTCATCAATCAACTCACGGATGCGCTCTTCCTGCGCAGCCTTAGTCGCAAGTTTAGATTTCCCGCTGGGAAGCAACACATAAGGCGCCTGATGAAACTTCGCCAAAGGCTCAAGATCGGGATGATTCGATGCAACGGTTGTGACGTCGATATTCAATTCGCCTGTCTGTTTTTGATACAACGGGTCATTTAAGCAATGATCGAATTTAGACACCAAAATCAACGTACGGTGGGGCACCGCGCGATCAATTAATCGCCAGTCCATCTCAAACCGTGATCCAATTTCTGAAAATAAATCTGACAGCTCGACCGGTGTCAGGCCAGATTCAGGTTTAAAAAATTCAGAGCGATAAAAAAAGCGACCGGTTTGAATATCATCAAACTGTGAGAGCTCAGTAATAAAATAGTGTTGATCGGCTAAGAAACCCGTAATTGCTGCAACCAGGCCTGTCCGTCCTGGACGGGTAATCCGGAGCAGATAACGTTGTTCAGTATTCATTCCTATCCTTAGGCTTTTGGAAGTGTGACTCCAGTTTGTCCTTGATATTTGCCTCCACGATCACGATAGGTCGTCTGGCAACGCTCATCGGATTGGAAAAATAGCATTTGCGCAACGCCCTCGTTGGCATATATTTTCGCGGGCAAATTGGTCGTATTCGAAAACTCAAGCGTGACATGTCCCTCCCACTCAGGCTCAAGTGGAGTGACGTTCACAATGATCCCGCAACGCGCATACGTCGATTTACCAAGACAGATCGTCAACACATCCTCAGGAATTTTAAAGTATTCAACCGTACGGGCGAGAGCGAAGGAATTCGGAGGAATGATGCAGACATCTGACTGAATGTCTACGAAGCTTTTGTCATCAAAATTCTTGGGATCAACCACCGCTGAGTGGATATTTGTGAACACTTTGAATTCGTCAGCACAACGTACGTCGTAGCCATAACTTGATGTGCCATAAGAAATCAATTTTTCGCCATCACGCTCGCGTATTTGGTTTGCCGCAAATGGTGAAATCATGTCTTGCGATTCAGCCATTTGCTGAATCCAGCGATCGGATTTAATAGTCATGAATTACTTATCAGTCCCTTGGGTTTTGGTAATTAAATTGCTCGAACCATCACGCTCAGCAAAGAGTGCAAGTCTGGCGCCCGTCCGTCGAGCAATGTCACGATAAGATTGCGCGATTGAACCATCGGGATCATTGATGACCGTCGGTTTGCCGATATCAGTTTGGTGGCGAATACTTAAATCAAGTGGCAAAGCCCCAAGCAATTCGGTCTCATATTCTGCCGCAATTCTATCGCCACCGCCTTCACCAAATAAATGTTCTGTAAGACCGCACTTTGAGCACTGATGTAAAGACATGTTCTCAATGACCCCGAGGACCGGAACCTCAACGCGTCGAAACATCTCGATACCTCGACGTGCATCTAGCAACGCGATGTCCTGTGGCGTGGTCACAACCACCGCTCCGTTTACAGGAACTTGTTGGCTCAATGTCAGTTGAATATCGCCGGTTCCCGGCGGTAAGTCGATCAATAAGTAATCGAGGTTACCCCAATTGGTCTGACGCAGCATTTGGGTGAACGCACCGCTGACCATCGGCCCACGCCAGATCGTTGGTGACCGCTCAGTCAGCAAAAACGCCATGGACATCACTGGGATACCATGCGCAATCACCGGGTTAAACGATTTCCCATCCGGTGTTTCAGGACGTTGGCCCTGAACACCCAACATCAGCGCTTGAGACGGTCCATAAATATCCGCATCCAATAACCCAACACGCGCACCCTCCGCTTGCAAGGCCAACGCAAGATTGACGGCTGTAGTGGACTTGCCAACCCCACCTTTGCCCGAGGCGACGCAAATCACTTGGCGAACTCCTGGAATCGATTCAGTGCCCTCGCGTGCCGGGCTGACGGGGATTTGATGACGGACTCGAATAAATACTTCGTTGACATCCTTGATCGCTTCAAGCTTCGGTTTCAACTGTTTGACCAACGAACGGGTCATACCCGCAAGAGGGTAGGTAAAGGTCAGTTCAATATCGAGCTCACCATCCTTCAATTCACATCGAGTCAGGACCCCACTGCGACTCAGATTTGCCTCACGATAAGGATCATCATGCTCTGACAGAACTGCGATCACGCGGTCATGGATGGAAGTCGACAAAATCATCTCCGTTTTCATTAAGAGTCGGCCAAAAAACCGGCCTTTAGCGGTATACTTGGGGACCCACTTGCACCGCAACAAGGAATTCATTCTGTGCCGACAGACAGACGCACCATTTTAGTCACGAGCGCCTTGCCCTATGCCAACGGTTCGATCCATCTGGGCCACATGCTTGAGTATATCCAGACCGACGTCTGGGTTCGCTATCAAAAGCAATCTGGCCATCAATGCGTCTATGTGTGTGCGGACGATGCGCACGGTACAGCCATCATGCTTCGTGCGCAAACACTCGGAATCACCCCGGAACAATTAATCGATGACGTCAAAGCCGAGCATGAGGCTGATTTTAATGGGTTTCACATTGGATTTGATCACTACTCGTCAACTCATACCGATGCAAATCGTCACTACTCAGAATTGATCTATTCTCGAGTCCGAGACGCCGGTGGAATTGCTGTCCGAACGATCTCTCAGCTGTTCGATCCGGAGAAAGAATTGTTTCTTGCTGACCGCTATGTCAAAGGAACCTGCCCCAAATGTGGCGCTGATGATCAATACGGTGATAACTGCGAAGCGTGTGGCGCAACCTACCAAGCATCGGAACTGAAGAATCCAAATTCCACGCTGTCTGGTGCGACTCCCATTCTCAAGGATTCGCAGCATTTATTTTTCGAACTCGGCCAACACACCGAGTTTCTGAAACAGTGGACTCGATCAGGGCGGCTACAACCAGAGGTCGCCAACAAACTCTCTGAATGGATCGAGGGAGGCTTAAAAAGCTGGGATATTTCTCGTGATGCGCCCTACTTCGGCTTCGAAGTTCCGGATCATCCAGGCACTTATTTTTATGTTTGGCTCGATGCACCAATCGGCTACATTGGTGCCTTTCGGGAATGGTGTGATGCGAACAACTTTGACTTTGATTCAGTGTGGGCACCTGACAGTGAGGCAGAGGTCTATCATTTCATCGGCAAGGACATCGTCAACTTCCATTGTTTGTTCTGGCCAGCAATGCTCAATCAAGCAAACTTCCGCACTCCGACCGGTGTCAATGTGCATGGGTTTGTCACGGTTGACGGTCGGAAAATGTCAAAATCACGGGGCACCTTTATCAAAGCGCGTACCTATTTGGACCACTTGGATCCAGAATACTTGCGCTACTACTTCGCAACGAAACTGTCAGCTCGCGTCGAAGACATTGACCTATCTTTAGACGACTTCGTCCAAAAAGTGAACTCAGATCTGGTCGGTAAGCTGGTTAACATTGCGAGCCGAACTGCGGGATTCATTAACAAGAAATTCGGCGGTCAACTTGCCGCAGAGCTTGCTAATCCCGAACTGATTGATGCGATCCGCGCGAAAGGACCAGAGATCCGTGATGCGTTTGAAAAACGCGAATTTTCAAAAGCGACGCGCGATATCATGGCACTCGCCGATGACGTCAATGCATGGATCGCGGACGTTGCACCCTGGCAACTCGCAAAACATGAAGATTCACTGGCTCAGGTTCAACCAATCTGTACAACAGCGATCAACGCCTTCCGTTTGCTCACCCTCTATCTACAACCGGTGATGCCAACCCTTGCAGAAAAAGTACGACGCTTTTTGAACATCGACTCGCTGGCGTACGGGACACTCGGCGACACGCTTCTTGACCACCAGATTGAGCCCTTTCAACCGCTTCTGACACGGATCGAAATGAAAGATGTCGAGGCCATGATTCAACCCGATGTCACGGAGATCAAAGACACACCGAAGTCAGAAAATACGACTGATATTGAAGCAATCGCTCCCGAATGTACGATCGATGATTTCGCAAAGATTGATCTGCGCGTTGCAACGATTGTCGCTGCAAAAACGGTTGAAGGTGCCGATAAGCTCCTGCAATTAACGCTCGATCTGGGTGGAGAAACTCGCCAGGTATTCAGCGGGATCAAGGCAGCCTATCAAACCGACGATCTGATTGGACGCCAAACCGTGATGATCGCCAACCTAGCGCCTCGACAAATGAAATTTGGAGTGTCCGAAGGCATGGTACTCGCTGCCGGGCCAGGTGGTTCAGAGCTTTATCTGCTCGAACCTGATCAAGGTGCTAAAGCAGGGCAGCGGATTCGTTAACGAGAGATTGATGGAACTCATGATCAAAGCAGTCGCCGAACACATCAGATCTTTAACATTTGGCCGCGCCGCAACGACTGGGAGTCGACCAATTGACTGACTTGTTGCTGATTATCGTTTCAGCGGCACTGGTCAACAATTTTGTATTGGTCCAGTTTTTGGGGCTCTGTCCGTTTATGGGTGTGTCGTCCCGTATCGACAGTGCACTCGGTATGTCATTCGCGACTACCTTTGTCCTCACGCTCTCCTCGGTTGTCGCTTACCTTTTGCAAACGCTGTTATTGATTCCGCTCGATGCGATGTGGTTACGAACGCTTGCTTTTATTGTCGCAATTGCAGTGGCTGTCCAATTTACAGAACTGGCTCTGAAAAAGACGTCACCGCTGCTCCACAGCGTGCTCGGAATTTATCTGCCACTGATTACTACGAATTGTGCTGTTTTGGGTGTGGCGCTGCTGAACACAAATCAAGCGCATACACTCGCCGAATCAGCTTTTTATGGAATTGGTGCAGCGCTTGGTTTCTCATTGGTTCTAATTTTGTTCGCGGGGGTTCGCGAGCGATTACAACTGGCGGATGTCCCAGCACCCTTCCAAGGCGCATCGATTGCACTCATTACCGCCGGCTTTATGGCACTTGCGTTCATGGGTTTCACCGGCATGATTCGGCTATGACAGACGCACTCTGGACAATTGGTGCGGGAGTCACTGGGCTGTCGGTGATCGGTTTCTTGGGCGGAATTCTGTTGCACTATGCGTCTAAAGTTTTCTCAGTCGATGGAAACCCATTGGTCAACTCAATCGACGCTTTGTTACCTCAAACGCAATGCGGTCAATGCGGTCATCCCGGGTGCAAACCCTACGCCGAGGCAATTGCTGGCGGTGAGCCAATCAATCTTTGCCCGCCGGGTGGGCAAGAGACTGTCGATCGTTTGGCGAGTTTATTGGGTATCGACACGCTTCCATTGGATGCAGACGACGCAATGATAGAACAAGACTTGGTTGCGATCATCATCGAGGAAGACTGCATTGGCTGCACCAAATGCATCCAAGCCTGCCCAGTCGATGCAATTGTTGGCGCTGCCAAACTGATGCATACCGTGATTGTGGATGACTGCACAGGATGTGATTTATGTGTTGAGCCCTGTCCTGTGGATTGCATCGACATGATCCCACGACCCAAACCCCCTGATTACTGGATGCCTATGCGTCCGGACATTATTTCATCGGACCGTTTCGGGCAGATAGGCATGCAACATGGCTGATTATCAAATTCGCCGTTGTGAGCGCCAACTGGAGGGTGGAATTTATCCAGAGACACATAAGGCACTCTCAACCATAGATTCGTGTGCCTTTGTCGACGATCCGAAACGCCTTGTCTTTCCAATCCATTTTTCTGGAGGAGGACCTGGTGAAGCGCTCGTTGCAGTCGGCGATACCGTTTTTCAGGGAACACCGATTATCAAATGCCGAAGCGGTATTACGCACGTTGCCTCTCGCTCGGGTCGAGTCATCGAGATCACTGACCATGCAATCACCCACCCATCAGCCACCAAGAGTGCCTCGATTATTATTGAGCCTAATGGGCTGAAGGACCAAAACTATCTTGATCCGCTCGTCTGGCCATTCGACGCCGATACACTGAGAAATCGTGCAATCAAGGCAGGGATTCTCGGTCTCGGTGGAGCGGGATTCCCGAGTTTCAAGAAGTGGTCCGACGGGACGCAGACACTCCTCATTAACGGCGCTGAGTGCGAACCCTATTTGACCGCTGACGATACGCTCATGCGGATTGACACCCACTCGATGATTCGTGGCGCGTGTATGCTGTCTCAATCACTCGAGATCAAAACAATCATTATTGGGATTGAGGACAATAAGCCCGAGGCGCTTGAAGCAATTGAGAGCGCATTGAAAGAATCTCGCTCAGATTGTTTCTTCGACATCGTGTTACTCGATACAAAATATCCATCAGGATCCGAACGCCACTTAGTCTGGCTAACGCTCGGTATTGAGCTGCCAACAGGATCACGCGCTGTCGAATCGGGAGTCATCGTACACAATCCCGGCACACTAGCGGCTCTATCGCGTGCTATCGATGGTAAACCGATCACAGACCGAATTGTCACCTTGACCGGCGAGGCACTCACCTCTCCTCAAAACGTGATCGTCCCGATTGGCACACCAATTAGCCATTTGATTGAGGCAGCAGACACCAGTCCAGAATCACTGGCTTCAATCGCTGTTGGCGGTCCAATGATGGGATATCCAGTAACGGATTTCACTGCCGGAATCACCAAGACCACGAACTGTTTACTGGCTCGCGAGATTGGGATACCTCCCGAGTCACCCTGTATTCGCTGCGGGGCTTGTGCCACTGTTTGTCCTGTTCGGTTGCAACCGCAACAAATGGTCTTTGCTTTGAAAGGTGGATCACTTGATCGTGCCATTCATGAAGGCCTGACTGATTGTATCGAATGCGCCGCTTGCAATGCGGTTTGTCCGAGCCATATACCACTCGCTGAATGGTTCCGCTTAGGACGATTTGAGGCACGCTATAAAGCCAACGACCAACGCCTCGCAGCCGAGGCTCGCGAGCGTTTCGAAGCACGAAATCTAAGGCTAGAACGCATTGCGCTCGAGAAAGA
>CAJWFL010000061.1:0-8495 GCA_913031455.1 uncultured Gammaproteobacteria bacterium | reverse complement strand
CTGTATGAAAGGGCAAAACATCTATGACGGTCGTTGGAACAAAGTCCGTTACCGTGGAGTAACAACCACAATTGATTCTTGGCCTTTGTGATACGGTTCACTGTCGAGACCAGTCGGTTAGGTTAAGCGAGAGAATAATTACTTGTGAAGAATGTTACGATTAACATGCTTTGGTTCGTTGTCACTTTCGGGCTTCCGTGCGCGAGTTTAGCGTTTCCCTTCCACTTGATATGTAAATCTCAGGATACTGAGATGCTGGTTCCTCTTTCGATTGATCTTGAGCGCAAGGAAGCCAGTTTCGGTGGGATAGAAGAGCGTCAACCACTGGATTTTCAGTCTGACCAATTTATCGTTTGGTCCAAAGTCATTCAATACAATGAGGGCCTTGAGAATAGCTCTGTGTCATTCGAGACATTCATGTTTGATAGGCTGAATGGAGAACTAACGACCGAGTTTGTCAGTACGGATAAACCGATGAATGAAATGCTGGGCGAGACCCTTTTTTATTCGTGCCGTAAAGATGAGAAAGTGTTGTGACTGCGAGGCTCAAAGCCCCTATTTTAGTGACCTGTCTGTTTCAGTCCTACCCGGCATTTGGCCGTCTTCTCCTGTATTCGGACCAGGTATTCCTTGGATGTTTGGGCTGTATTCAGGCTGTTCCAGATTCTGTTTGTAATTTAAATGGGCCTTATGGCCAATTAAACTCGAAGACGAGTATTTGGAATCAAGTAAGCAAATATGGAGGTTCAGAGCCCATGGTCTGGCAGTCGGAAGGGCCCATTGATGGTCGATCAACACGGTGCAGTGTTTGGTCGATTCTAGGTCAATCCTGAGGGTGGTTATAAACAACCGACTAAATTGATGCAGTCGTATGAGGGTTTGAATCGCGACTTATCTAAAGCCAGAGAGATTTTTTGTCAGGATTGGTCCGACGTTTGATACATATTTTTAACGGGGACTTTCGATTGTTGAATTAACCATTTTTGTGTCTTCTCCATTTAAGATTCAGCTTAAGAAGCTGATAGAACAAAAACAGAATAACGCCGGTCCCAATCGTATCGCCGATAATGAAATGCAACGTGTACTGCAGTGCTTGATCCAGCGCCACAACGCCCGACACTGTCTGATTGATCGCAGATAAGATTCCCGTGCTGAAAGATAGAAGCAATGCAAAAATCATGGCTCCGGTGATGGTTAATTGATTTTTATCGACATCACCAAACACGTCCCAATTTGCGTTGTTGAGGAGATATAGCCACAACGGGTAAAGAAAACCGATGACCAGATTGAAAATCATCATTTCTAGGATGAGTTCTACGGGGCCTAGTTGTAGTGAGATGTAGGTTCGTCCAATCAAAATGACCGGCAAGAACCACCAACGCAGCAAATAAAAGGACAAAAAGATCACCCCAGCAGGTAAATAGACCATGCTTGCGTACTGCGTGATTTCAAAATTCAACAGACTCTCGATTGGATAAATGACGTATCTCTGGACCTCGAACGCCACTGATACACTGATCACTAGCACTACGATGAGTTTCGGGCGGTTATCGAGTATTCTTAACAGCACTAGGACATTGATTTAAACAGCTATTTTCCTTAATTTGATGTTGCCCTTTAAAATCGACAGTTGCAACCAATTATTGGTATCAACCGAATGAATGAGGTATTGAAATGGGGCTATCGACTGAACGCGCATTAAATCTTTTGCGGGTGATCGAAAAAGCAGAAGAGATCTCACAGCGTGAGGTGGCAGAACAGGTCGACGTTAGTTTAGGTACTGCCAATCAGACGATTCAGGCGCTTGTTGGCGCGGGTATTCTCGAGACGAACATCGTCACGACATCTAAGGGCAAGCGTGGGCAAACATATCATTTGACTGCGACAGGCCAAGAGCAGCGCAAGCAACTCGCACAACTCCGGATTAAAGAGTGTGAAGAGGATATTCAAAGCCTAAAAAGCGAAATTAATATGCTCAAACAAGAAATTTGATGATTTATCATTTTACGCACGAGCCGATTCGGAAAGAAATTGATTCCTCTGGATTCATTGGGCTGGAAGGGTGCAGGCTTGAATACTTCATCGAAGCAGGACTTCACTTAAATCAGCCTCGTGCGTCTGAATTGAGTTATCAATGGCGAGCAACCAAAAAAGATTATAAAGCCCGTGGGCGATACGTTTGGTTTACTGAGCAGCCGTTTTGCTATTCGATGGGTAATCCCGAAGTTCGAAAAGTAAGATATGCATTTAATCCAAAAGATATCCGTGCGTTTAGTTGGCCATCAATTATGGAGATGGCTTCTTCCGACAAAAAACGGTTTGCCGCGATG
This sequence comes from uncultured Gammaproteobacteria bacterium, assembly GCA_913031455.1. Taxonomy (GTDB): domain Bacteria; phylum Pseudomonadota; class Gammaproteobacteria; order Pseudomonadales; family Litorivicinaceae; genus HIMB30. The sequence goes on along the minus strand of CAJWFL010000061.1, from coordinate 6,165 downwards.
AAAGCAGTGAGCGAATACGGAATGGGCCTTGGCGATGATCCTTTTAAGTGGTGGGTCACCTTCGAGGAAGTTTCCTTGGATCACTGTCAGGACGTGACCGAAGTCGGAAACTTCCCGGTGGCCGCATCGTCATAGATTGATCGAGACAATCGGGGCGATCAATCCGCCGACTAATAATCCGACAACGTAACCCACGGATGCCGATACAGTTCTTTTCCTTGAAGATCGCTCTCGATCGTCGGTGAATTCAACGTCGTCAAATTCACTTTTGAAAATCGAGGCTGGGAGACCGTTCGAATGGATCGCCTCAGAGACGTTGGCCGATTGGCTGTAGAGCTTAAAAACCCAAAAGAAGCAGGGAGCGAGGCAGGCGACAACGACCAAGATCAACGCGTTATCGAACACAAACCCCAGGCTGAATCCGAAGATCAGAGCGAGCAGTGATGAAACAACAATCATATCCCTCTCCTGTTAGCGACACGAATTGATAACAACATCTTGTGATCGAACTCAGTCTAAACTACTACATCTAGTGAAACAACATTGATGAGGATTGCCAGGTGAATCAATATTTTCGTGATTTAATCGTTGATACGGATGGATTTTCGATGCATTCAATCACAGGTGAGGTTGAAAAGTTTGTCGGAGACCAGGGGATATCTGATGGGTTGTGTCTACTGTCAGTTCTTCATACATCGGCCTCATTGCTCATCCAAGAAAATGCCTCACCTGATGTGCAACGAGATATTGTTCGATTTTTGGACTTACTTGCACCGATGGAGCGAGGCCGTTACGAACATGAGCTCGAGGGTCTTGACGATATGCCGGCCCATTTGAAGACGGTTTTGACCCAGACACATTTGACGTTAAGTGTTCGTGACTCCCGGCTAGTGCTTGGAACGTGGCAGGGAATTTTTCTCCTCGAGCACCGAACTCGCGGATCAAAAAGACAAATGCAGATCCACTTAGTTGGCTAGGACTTACTCTGATCGTTGGAGCGAGCCAAGAATGGTTGTTCGTTTAGTTTCGACATGCTGGATCAGAATTGCTTCTAGTCGGTCGGGATCTCTAGCCTCAAGAGCGGTAACCATTTCTTCATGCTCAGAGACCGCCTTTGCCCAGCTCTCGTGTGTCATTTGTGCAGAGAAGCGAGCGCGTCGTACTTTGGCAGAGAGGCTGTTAATCGTATCCACTAAGGTTTGATTCCCACTTCCCTCGGTAATCAGTTCATGAATCAGCCGATTCGTTTCGAAGTATTCCGTCACTTCATTATTTCTGTAATGCGTGACCATTTGATCGTGAATTTGCCGGATCTGCTTGATTTGACCAGTTCGCATGTGCACAGCAGCAAGTCGACCCCCTAATCCCTCGAGTGATGCCATGATTGGAAGAATTTCTGTGACGTCGTCTTGGCTGACAACGCTGACGATTGCACCACGATTTGGCTGTAGCTCAACAAGGCCCTCGGTGGCCAAAGAGCGAATCGCTTCGCGCAAGGGCGTACGACTGACCCCCATATTTTGACAGAGTTCATTCTCGTTGAGGCGGGTGCCAGGTGCTAATTCGCCGGAATCAATCAGGAGCCTAAGCCGCTCTGCAACTTGAACATGAAGTGGTGCTCGAACAATGACATTTGAGTCCAACGGGTTAATCCTTTCTCAGATGTTCCGCCAACAGGACAGCGACATGTTCTGCCTGACGAGGCGTGTTGTCAGTAATCTGATGTCGGCAACTGGTGCCGTCTGCAACAATTCGTGCGGTTGCATTTGCCTCGCGTACAGCAGGAAGCAGATTCAATTCTGCCATTGCCAAGGATTCTCTCAGAGTCTCTTTCTGATAACCGAAATGCCCAGCCATTCCACAGCATGATGTTTCAATGACCGATACTTTCAGTCCCGGAATCCGTTTAAGGAGTGCCTCTACGGGGGCCATTGAGCGAGCCGCTTTTTGATGACAATGTCCGTGGACCAGAGCTTCAGAACATCGTGCCTCGACCAGATTCAAGTTTGCTCGTTCTGCTTTCAGTTCACCTTCAATAAACTCTTCAAAAAGAAATGCATATTTCGCAAGTAATTTGACATCGTCACTTGGAAGCAATACCTGAAATTCATCGCGTAATGTCAACAAACACGACGGCTCAAGACCCACCACTGGGATCCCTTTTCGAACCCACGGCATGACAGTTTCAACGAAGCGCGCTGCTTCTTCTTTGGCTTGGTCAATCAGGCCTGACGCAAGGAATGTGCGACCGCAGCAAACAGACCGATTGTCGGGTTTTGGCTCGATCACCTCATACCCCATCGCTTCCAAGACTTCACGTGCGGCATAGAGATTTTTTGTTTCGAACGATCTGTTAAATGTATCTCCAAACAGAATCACCGTCGGCTTGTCCGTAATCGGCTCGCTCGCTGGCTCGCGATACGCTTTATCCCAGACTGGCAGTTGGCGATCTTTTGCTAAGCCGAGTATTTTCTCGGTGAGCCAAGGAAGCCCAGGAATCTGGTCACGGAGGTTTGCGAGCCATGGAGCCTTTTTTATCCATGGGGAATAATATGGCATGTAAGCAATCAGCTTATCGCGGAGACCGATACCCAATCGTTGGCTACGCTGGTAGAGCACCTCTGTTTTCATTTTGGCCATATCAACGCTGGTTGGACACTCGTTCTGACATGCCTTGCAGCCAACGCAGAGTTTCATGGTTTCCACCATCTCATCGGATGTTAATGCATCGGCACCAAGCTGGCCGGATAAGGCCAGTCGTAGCGTATTAGCCCGGCCACGAACTAAGTCTTTTTCGTTTTTGGTTACGCGATATGAGGGACACATCACGCCAGGATCAGTTTTGCGGCAAGCCCCGTTGTTGTTACACATTTCGACCGCACCAGCGAAACCTCCCCAGTCAGACCAATCAAATCCAGTATCGAATGTTCCATGGATAGTTACTTGATCCGCATAGTCCGGGTTGAAACGAAACAATGTTCGATCATCATGTTTTGGTGGATCAACGATTTTGTTCGGATTGAAAATTCCTTGGGGGTCAAGTCGCTCCTTGACTAGTTCAAACAGGTTAACCATTTCTTGGCCAAACATATCCTTGTGGAATTCAGACCGCGCAATACCGTCCCCGTGCTCGCCTGAATGAGATCCCTTATATTCACGCACCATTGAAAACGCATCTTCGGCGACCGCTCGCAAGGCTTCGGCACCCATTTTTTGTTTTAAATTAAGCACTGGGCGAACGTGCAAGGTGCCAACAGACGCATGCGCGTACCAGCAACCACTGGTTCCGTGTTTTTCAAAAACTTCCGTAAGTCGTCGCGTGTACTCAGCGAGGTCTTTGAGTTCAACTGCGCAGTCTTCGACGATCGAGATTGGCTTGGCATCACTACGCATCGACATCATGATGTTGAGGCCCTGTTTTCTCACTTCCCAGATTTGTTTTTGGAAAGCTGAATCCTCTGCTCTGACTACCGAGTCAGGTTGCCCGAGGTCAGACATCATGACCTCAAGTTGGTTGAGGCGCTGAATATTTTCTGCCTGGTCTTCCTCCGAAAACTCAACGAGCAAGAGCGCGTCAGGCTGTCCTTTGACAAACTGATTGACCGTCTTTGCAAACATCGGGATGTCACGTGAGAGATCGATCATTGTCCGGTCGACAAGCTCAACTGCAGATGGACCTAAGGTCACAAGATGTTGTGCAGCATCCATTGCCGCGTAAAAGGTCTTGAAGTGACAAACACCTAGTGTCCTGTTCGTCGGAATTGGCGAGAGTTTGAGCTCCAACTCTTCAAACAGTCCCAAGGTGCCCTCACTGCCAACGAATAGATGCGCGGGATTGCAGGGGGTGCCTGGCCAGCATCCTGAGCCCCCTTTTCCATCTGGAATCAGAGCATCAACGTTATAGCCGCCCACACGACGCATTAGTTGTGGAAGCCGAGATTCGATTAAATCTTTATGTGTCGCTCCAAGACATAGAAGCTGGCCCAAAAGATCCGTTCGCTGTGCTAAATCTGACACGGATAGCTTTTGGTCTTCGGGTGTTAACTCCTGCCAGTGTGCCACCGAACCATCGGCCAATAATGCTTTAACGCTCTGTACATTATCGCGCATCGTGCCGTACCGGATACTGCGAGAACCACAACTGTTATTTCCTGTCATGCCGCCAAGTGTTGCGCGACTTGAGGTCGAGACGTCGACGGGATACCAAAGACCTGTTGCCTTCAGCTTTGCATTAAGATGATCCAGCACGATTCCTGGTTCGACATGGCAAATCCGTTCCTCAACATCGAGATGAACCAATTGATTGAGATATTTTGAATAGTCGATGACTAGCGACTGGTTGATGGTTTGTCCGTTTTGGCTAGTGCCACCACCGCGACCCGTGAGACAGATGTCAAATTCGGTCGCGATATCGATTAAAGCGCCAAGGTCATCTCGCGTTGTAGGGATAACCACCCCGATTGGAAAAATCTGGTAATGACTCGCATCTGTTGAGTATCTGCCGCGATCAAACTGAGAAAAGAGGATTTCGCATTGCGTATTGCGTTCAATTTTGTGTTTCAGCCGGCCTAATTCACCGCTGTCCAACTGACGCGGCGAGCTTGGGCGCTGGTTTTCATTCACAGGCGGGATGGTTAATGTGTTCATCGCTTTATTGACCGGGTTTATATTGCATACAAAATACGTTAAACATATTATGCTTCATAACTGCGAAATGGCAAAATCCGCAAGTTAGATTGAACCACCGCTAACACAAGGACTGAATTCATGGCCTATAGGGCAGGACGACATTTCCTACAAATACCCGGGCCAAGCCCAGTACCAGATCGAATTTCCCGAGCAATTGATGCAGCTGTCATCGATCATCGTGGACCAGATTTTTCCGAACTTGGTTTGTCGGTCCTTTCGGGTATGCAGCGAATTTTCAAAACCCAGGCTCCTGTTGTGATTTACCCAAGTTCCGGAACTGGGGCGTGGGAGGCCTGCCTTTCAAACGTACTGAAAGCTGGCGACCAAGTGTTATTTTACGAAACCGGTCAGTTTGCGACGCTATGGGAACAAATGGCAGATCGGTTGGGTATTGAAACTGAGTTCCTCGCAGGGGATTGGCGCAATGGGGTTGATGCGGATCGGATCGAGGCTCGACTACGGCAAGATACCAAGCACGCAATTAAAGCGGTGTGTTGTGTTCATCACGAAACCAGTTGCGGAATCACATCAGATATCGCAGCAGTTCGTCAGGCGATTGATGTTGTCGGTCATTCGGCCCTACTATTAGTTGACAGTATTTCTGGTCTGGCATCAGTTGATTATGAGCACGATCAATGGGGTGCTGATGTGACTGTTTCTGGCTCCCAAAAGGGCTTGATGATGCCGCCAGGTTTAGGTTTTAACGCGTTATCAGATCGTGCACTTGAGGCCGCTAAAAAGGGTGGCTCGCAACGTTCTTATTGGGATTGGCAGGAAATGCTTGCTTCCAATACCTCAGGTTATTTCCCATATACGCCTGCGACCACACTGCTTTACGGCTTGAGAGAAGCGATTGCAATGCTCGAGGAAGAGGGGCTCGATAACGTCTTTGCTCGACACCAGCGTCTTGGTGACGCCTGTCGAGAGGCTGTTGCTGTGTGGGATCTTCAAACGGTTTGCCAGAACCCGAATGAACATTCGAACGCGTTGACGGGCATTATGATGCCCGAGGGTCATGATGCTGATCGCGTTCGAGAGATGATTTTGGATAAATTTGACATGTCGCTTGGTACAGGGCTCGGAAAAATTAAAGGAAAAGCCTTCCGTATTGGCCATCTAGGTGATATCAATGATTTAACTCTCATGGGCGTCCTTTGTGGCGTTGAAATGGGCCTTGACCTGGCTGGCGTGCCGCATCAGTCAGGTGGTGTTGAAGCCGCAATGCGGTTTTTGTCGCGGTAAAACTGACTCCAGACATAAAAAACGGAGAAAATAATGAAAAAACTACAACTGGCAACTTCGGTTGCTGTTCTGTCGGCCGCTTTCGCTGCCCCCTCATTTGCAGCTGATGTCACGCTCAAATTTGGACACGTTGGTAAGCCAGGATCATTGTTCGAAGCAAGTGTGAATGCCTACGCTCAATGTGTGAATGACGAATCCAACGGTAAAATTGAGGTCCAAACTTATGGCTCGTCG
>CAJWFL010000060.1:0-8580 GCA_913031455.1 uncultured Gammaproteobacteria bacterium | reverse complement strand
CAGACGACGATCAGAAAACCGAAGAGCCCACCGCCCGGCGGTTACAAAAAGCTCGTGAGGACGGGCAGGTTCCGCGATCGCAAGAACTTGGGATTGCGGCTGTCATGATTAGTTCGATGGCTTTTCTGTATTTATCAGGTGGGTGGTTGATTGGTCACCTGTCGCAGTTATTTGCGGCTGGTTTTGTCATCGAGCGTCGCGATATTTTCTCTCCCTACGTTGGATTAATGCATTTTCGGGATATTGGTCGAGATGGGTTTTTACTCATTATTCCATTGCTTCTCCTGACTTTTGTGATCGCAATTCTGTCCTCCTCAGCAATGGGTGGCTTGAATTGGTCTTGGAAGGCAACAGCCCCGAAAGCGAGCAAGATGAACCCGTTAAATGGATTCAAGCGGATGTTTGGTTTGCGCTCTTTAGTCGAATTAGTCAAATCCACTTTGAAATTTTCGTTAGTGGCAGCCGTGCTTGCCTATATGGTTTACTACTTTTCTGATGAGCTGATTGTTTTGTCCGCGATGAATTTTGAGCCGGCAATGGAAGCGGCCGGGCATATGGTAGGACTGACCTCAGTTTTAGTGACCGTTACATTGGTTTTCATTGCAATGATCGATGTACCGTTCCAAAGCTTCGAATTCACCAAGCGTATGCGAATGACCAAACAAGAGGTCAAGGACGAGTTCAAAGATGTTGAAGGTCGGCCAGAAGTGAAAGCACAGATCCGTCGGAAGCAGCGAGAGATGGCTGAATTACGCATGATGGATGCTGTCAAAGAAGCCGATGTTGTGATTACAAACCCAGAACATTTCGCTGTCGCTTTGGTTTATGATCCTGAATCAGATGGCGCGCCTATTGTGGTTGCAAAAGGGCTTGATCATGTCGCGCTGCGGATACGAAATGAGGCAAAAGAGCATGGAGTTGTCCAAGTTGAGATCCCACCTTTGGCCCGTGCACTGTATTTCACCACCGATCTCGATCAAGCGATTCCAGAGGATCTGTATTACGCGGTGGCTCAGGTGATTGCCTATGTCTTCAGTCTCGCGAGTTTGCGTCGTGATGGTCGAACAGGTCAGGTGCCGAATCCGGAGATCCCGGAACAATATCGCTTCGATACTGATGGTAATCTAAGCGACTGAGAGGGAGTGTGATGCAAGAATCTCAAGATATGCCGACAAATTTATTATTCGGCGAGGCCGGAGAGATTTTCTTTCGAGAAAGTGACAACAGTCGGATGAATCGGTTATTTAAGACTGTCGTCAACGACGGCCTTCATCTCCTCATGACGAGTCAACTTAATGGGCCTGTCGATCACTATGGAAAACTGTTCCTGAACCGGCTGAAGATGCGTTCAGGTCTCGCTGTCGAGACGTTCATGCCAGTCAGTACTGACGCCCTGATTGCCCGATTTAACTCGATGTTGAGTGACGTCTCTGTCGAGGAGGCGAGAGATGACAGGGCACCGATGCCAGGTCGTGTCATCGTGGTCAACGATTTACATGCAATTGATGGGGAAAACCTTTCACTGCTGATGCGTCTCATTTCTGATTTTCCAAGCCTCAATGTGCGGTTGGTATTCTTGGCGGATCAGATCCCAAAAGAGATGGAGCGGATACTCGAGCGTCTTGGGTCCCGATTGGTCCGGTGGGATGTGGTGCCACCATCACCCGATGAGCAAATGAAGTTACGAAAAGAATCAATGCAAATTGGGCTCGAGTTTCAGGTTGAACGCGTGCTGACTCGGATTAATCAATCTGTGGCAGATCAGTTGGAACCCAGCCTTGATTTTGACGATGGGCAGCCATCGCTCCAGTTGGATGCGAATCGCGCCCTCGAATCTGGTACTGAGGCGGGGGAGCGCGAAGCTGAGGACATGAAGGCATTGTTTGAGGAGGATGAGGATCCGCCCCGATCAAAGGGTCGTTTTCGCTTGGTGCTGATGCTGTTGGTCCTTTGCATCATTGGAGTTGTCGGTGCAGCGACGATGTATCCAGACGTGGGTAGGCAGCTGAACCGTGTGCTTGTATTGATTGGTGTGGATGAACCATTCTTTGGTCGACAAGAAAAGGAACGTAGCGTCGTCGACGCTGCGTATGACACCGAGTCTGCCACAATACCAGTGGAAACAAATTCCCAGCCGTTGTCTGAAGGTTCCACTGAGTTCAAGCAGCCTAAAACGACAGAGTCTGAGGTCAATGAAAGGCTCGAAGTAACGACAGAAATTGCCGCATCAGAGATGACAGCTGATGCGCAGGAAGAAGCGCCGGCCAGCGACCTTACTGCCAGCCTTCCGGAAAGCTCTCAGAGTACTGATCCTCTTCTAACCAACCAGGAATCCACGCAAGTTGCGAACGCTGATGGAGACCGGTCGCCAAGTTCGGAGGAGCAGGTTGCATTGGCTGATCCAGTCTCTGCGCAAGTGACATTGGATCCTTTGGCTCCGGCTACGTCGAGTGAAGATCAAGACCCACCTGAAGCCTCGAGAAATGACGCGATTGAAAACCCTTTGATCGCGCGCGTCGGCAATGCGAGTCCCACCAGTCAGTTCGTTCAGCACATTGTGCTTGCGTCAGCTGCACGTGCTGAAGAATGGCTTAGCACGCAGAACGGACTAGATAGCGCAATCGTAGTCCCTGTTTCGGTCAATAATGCTCGGCGATTTGCTGTGGTCAGTGGGCCATTCGAAACGCGTACTGAGGTCCGGGATTATATTCAAGGAATGGACCAAACAGCCGATTACTGGGTGAGAACAGCAAGATCTTTGCAAAGAATTGCGTTAATCGGGGATGAATGATGAGTGGTGATGAGTTATTTCGTCAGGAAAACGGTGGTCAATCCGAGGCTGCAGTCGTCGGCAACGGACCCTCATCCAAGCATCAATCATCGCGTACGCGGGGTCCAAGTGTTGGAGTCGATCAGTATAACGATCGATTAGTCCGCGTGACGGATTATTCAACACTCGGAACCGCCCATCTCGATGGTCAGAGACAACGTACCTCGAAAGACTTGAAAGCTGAACTTCAGGCGGTGGCTGAGTTGACTCCTGTGAGTTGGAGTCTCAAACCCTGGAAGCCAGGATCACTGAGCCGTGACCTTCAGATTCGTATTCAAGACGCTGAGTCTGCTGTTGAAAAAATGCAAACAATGATTGACGGTCTGTCAGAACAAGTCGCCGTATTATGCGGCGAAGTTGATTTAACCTATTCAGATGATGACTCGGAAGAGGATTAGGAGGCGATACAATGAGTGGCGAAGATCCAGAAGACAAAAAGGTTGAGAATCCCGCAGCTGATGATGACTCCATTGACGATGATTCTTTAGATGATGTATTCGAAGTTGATGAGACTTTTGACGTTGACGGTGATTTTGAGGTTGATCCGGAAGCTGCCGAGGCCCTCGCTACGATGGCTGAGGCGTCTGACGTCGCAGTTGGAGAAACAGCCAGTCAACAGCCAACTATGGATGCAACACTGTCGGATTCGATACGCTTGGCCGATGAGCTCGTGAAAACCCGAATTGAGAAAATTCATGAGGCGGGTGAGAAGTCAGTTTCACAAGCTGTCGAATCGATGGAAACGCTCATCGGTTCAGTACTTGATGCAACTGAGGCGGCAACACGCGCATCGGCAGCGGCCAGTACGTCGACCACTAATCTTGTGAAGTCTGCAGGTCGTTTGACCCAAACAGCTGACCGCAGTTCGCGAATTTCCACCATCGTGCTATCCGTTGGTGGCGCGATGTTATTTATTTCTGTTGCGGTGTTCGGCTTTATGGCTGCGCAGCTTGCACAGCGAACAAGCGAGCTCGAATCGATGGTGATGGCTGTCGGTAAACGGGTTGTTGAAATGAATGTAGCATTCGGGGAGTTCACCGCTGTCACTGACTCGCTCGATCAGTTACGACTGACTCAGGAAACGTTTCGTGACAGCGTGTATCAATTGACGGAGCGCGTGAATGGAATGACAGAAACACTCCAAGCCGTCAGAAGCGAAGTTCCTGTGACCACAGCTGAATCCGTTGGACGGCAGAGTGAAGTCTTCACTGCTCGCGTATCAGATGTTGAGGGTCAGATTCAAGCGCAACAGAAAATTACAGGCGATCTTGCAAAATCGATGCAAGGGCTTGCAGGTCAAATGAGCTCGTTACGTAAGCAGATCGCGAGTGTATCTGAGCTGAATAAGGATGTTGAGGCATTAGTGACACTGCAGCGAGAGCGATACTACGAGTTGTTACAGGCCCAAGCCAATGCAACCAAGGCGCAAGGCTCTTCAGCTGAGCCCCAGGTCGATCAAGTCATTATTCGGTACCCGAACCCTGATGCTCCATTACCGCTCCCGGAGCAGGTCAACTAAGAGCTGATTTTATCTGCGTTTTCGGGCTCTGTTTCAGAGCTCGGAGACGGTAACTCAAGCCTGTTGTCGCTATGTATCTCGTCGCCTAAATCATCGTCAATGATCGATTCGTCTTCTGAAATGGAATGGGTCATCGATAACATTGAATCGATCAATGTTGACGGGACATCCATGCCGACTTTTGCAAAAATCTCATCAACGATTTCACTGGTCTCCGTTTTGAGCTTTTCACTTTTCTCCGGATTGGATTCGAGTTCTTGACCAATCTCATACAATCGGGAGGCGTCGGTGAACGGAATATAGGATTCAACAGAACCTCGCAGCATCTGTATCCGTAAGACGGCTTTTGCATCAGATCGCTCGCCATTTCTCGCGTCGAAACGACCTTCTTCGAGTAACGACTCAAGATGTTTGGATAAAACAAATTTATAACGAGGCCGCTTTTTGTCGAGGTCTATCGGATCGACGATTATATCTGGATTCTCTAGCTCATCTCCGCACATTGCTTGCCAAAGATCTTTCCCGGAAAGCTCTCCAAACGGATTTGGACCAAAATTGACGTGTTCGGCCAAATTTTCGCCAGTCACTTTCGGGTTGATCCCAAGCAATGTCTCGAACACAGTGACTCGCTCGCTCAAATAGATCACAAAGATTGCAACCGCCGCGAGGATGATGATCAGAACGCCTAGTACCCACTCCATATCAGGCTCCCTCGTTAGAGGTTATCGTCATCGTCATCGTCATCGTCATCGGCCATGGCCGCGATTTCTCCGTCCACATCGACGCCTTCAGCGGTCATTTGATCCCTCAGAAATTCGAGAGCGATCAGCGGCTTGTCGAGCTTCAGTTCGATGGCGACCGCGTTCGAAACCTTTTGGACGCAATCAATCGCCTTTAGCCCTGTGATTGCGACACTTTGGTACTGCATTCCGTATTTAAAAACGAGTTGGGCATATTCCTCTGGAAGGTACGACCAGACCAAGCCGCTTGCGGACACCAATTTCATGTACTCATTCGTTGTTGGTGCCGCCGGGGCCTTTTTCCCCTGTGAAATATTCAACATCACGGTTTCGTTGTACTTCTCCGCTTTTTTTGCCCCATCAACGAATAGCTTATCGATGTGTGAACGAGCCCGTAGTCCGATTCGCATGCGATACGCATGCTCTTTGCGGGTATCTCCTTTCAGCCCAACAGCTTGATCGTACGCCTTGCGCGCATCTTGTTTTAAATCTTTGTCACTGGGACCAAATAAAGCCATTAGCATATTTTCCTAATCAGTAGCCAAAGCCATCATTTTACGAAGCTTCTGGACATTCGCCGAGAGTAACTGACTGACACGCGATTCGCTAATATCAAGAACAGCCCCAATCTCTTTGAGATTCATTTCTTCATTGTAATACAGTGCCATGATGATCTGATCACGTTCAGACAATTTCGCGATACTGTCAGTCAGCATCGACATCATCATTGAGTCACTGACTTCCTCCTCAGGCTCGGAACCTTGTTTTGCTGGCGTATTGAGCATCTCATCTTCAGCCGCTTCAGAATCAACCATCATCATCTGATGCGCGTGTGATCGCTCTTTCTGGTACTCCGATACGTCTTTACCCATGAATTCGGCTAATTCTGTCTGAGTGGGCGTTCGGCCAAGCTTGGTCGCTAATTCTTGGGTCGCCTCGTTTGTGTCGCGAATGTGGGAGATCGCAGACCTTGGCAATACTGAGATCCGTCGAACTTCATCTAGAATCGCTCCTCGAATTCGTGTTCGAGCGAAAATTTCAAATTCCACACCACGCGATATATCGAAGTTTTGAGAGGCTTCAATTAAACCGACCATCCCCACTTGGATCAGTTCATCGACATCCATCACCTGGGGAATGCGAGCCTTTAAATGCAGAGCAGTCCGTTTTACCAGGCCGACATGCTTTAAGATGGGATCTTGGCCTTGCTTCTGTACTTGTGTGTAAAGATCAAGATCAGCCATGTCAGACCGCTGCCTCAGTGGATACCAATCGCTCAACAAAAAATTGAAGGCCTCCGTTGATCGCATTCATTTCTAGAGAGCCGATTTCTTTAGCTAACCGCTTAAAGTTTTGAGAGGCAATGGCGCCCGGTGAATGAACAATCACTGGTGAATACTTTTTGGATGCTTCGAAAATGAGGTCGTCACTTTGGATGCTATATAAATACTCTGTATGGAGATTCAGGAATTTAACGCATACCGCATTCAGCCGTTGATGCAAAAGCTGGCCTGAGTGTTGATCGGGTACACCATTCGGTATCAGTCCAATGTTGGTATATTTTTGTTCGTTCACCAGTACCTTGACGATTCCGTAGGCATCTGCAATCGAACTCGGCTCGTCACGCACGACCACCAAGGTTTGGTGGCAGGCTTTGAGAAATGACAATACTGTGGGAGAGATGCCGGCCGCTACGTCAACAATCAGGTAGTCCAAAGGTTCTTTGAATTCTGAAAATAGCTGGATGATCCCGCGCAATTCAGCCTCTGTTAAGTCTGCCATTTTTCCGAGGCCCGAGGCACCGGGTACGACATAGATATCAGACGGTCCTCTGACGACGATTTCATTAAATGTCTTTTCACCCGAAATCACATGTCCAAAGTTAAACTCTGGGCGAATTCCTAAAGCCAATTGCACGTTTGCGAGGCCAAGATCACCATCGAACAGCATCACGCGGTTCCCGGCCTGTGCGAGCGCAACAGCCAAATTCGAGGAAACGGTCGTTTTTCCCACACCCCCTTTGCCGCTTGCAATGCCGATGATCTTTAGTGCACTCATAATGGCTTGATCTGCCTCAGGCTAATGTCTGTTCTGCGCGGACTTGGGGCTGCGATCATTCGGATCGGCTCGCAGTCCGGCAAAGTACTCAAGTTTAGTCGGCTCCTCACCTATTTGTCGACCGCTTTCAGGATCTTGGGCGGTCTCGTTTAGGTCTTGAGAATCCGTCAAACTCAAGCGCTGAATTGCGCTCTTAAGAAGCCGATCAGCATCGATCAACTCGACCGGTTGGCTCAAATCTCCATCGGTTGTTTTGACCCAAAGATGTAGTTGAGATTGTTGGGATAGCGCGTCAATCAGTACCCATGTGTCGGGTTGAGGTGACATTTCGGCAATGTTGACGCTATCCCAGCCAAGGCTGTGATACAGCAACTTTTCACAACTCGAACGAGAGATTTCGGCATTCACAAGCAGATGCATCAAGGCGTCAGGAACAACAGACTGGATATCTTGATACGTTTGATCGATGTGTAGGCCAGGAGTGTCGATGAGGATGCACTGATCGTCAGGCAATTCTCGAATGATTGTTTCAAGCATCTGGCGATCTGCGCAGCGAAAACATTGGATTCCAAGAGCAGAGCAGATCAGTTGAATTTGGTTCCAGGCGCCAAGTTTTTGATCAGCGAAACTAATGACCGTCAGTGAGTCTCTTTGTGAAGTCGTGACAAATTGTGTTGCAAGTTTGCCGATCATCGTTGTTTTGCCAGCACCTGTGAGTCCGAAGATTGCGTGGACTCCGCTGAGGTTTTCGGGTGTCTGATCGCTCACTAGTAACGATGACGAGAAGAGATCGTGTATGCGGTTCTCAGCCTCTTTCGGATGAGTGATATTGTTGATTGCGTCGAGAATCAAAAGCTTTGAGGTCGATGGCAGTTCATACTGGTTCACCTGAGTCTGAAGACGGTTATCAGTCACCGTATTGTGTCGCTGCCATGCTGACGCACTCCTCAGTTGCGCGAGTTCTTTTTTCAATAGCTGCATTTCTGTTTTGAACAGATTCACGATTTCTTGTGCGCGATCATTCGTCATAGCCGGCTCTTTGTTTTGTTCGCCATGCAATACCGCAGAAAAGCGTGGTGTCTGTTTCTGTTCACCTTGAATTGCAGCTTCAACTAACAAGTCATCTGCCTGGTCGATCAAGCTTGGATCAGGTGTGATGTCGACTGCGACGATCATTTCAAACTTACGATTAACTTTATGGCTAGAAACTACCAGAGCGTCAGGACCAAATTCCTGGCGAACCAGCTCCATCGCATGCTTACTGTCTTTACCGATAACACGTTTCAGTTCCATCAGTTAATTCCTTATCTTGATTCTTCGATCTGCGCGGCGATAGTGGCCACCACATTGACAGATTGGTCTTCCGGGATTTCTGTGTAAGACAAAACCGTCAAATCCGGAATCCGTGGTCGCACGAGGTTAGACAACCACGG
>CAJWFL010000059.1:0-8638 GCA_913031455.1 uncultured Gammaproteobacteria bacterium | reverse complement strand
CACTGCTTCGCTCGCGCACAAAAAATCGGCTGCCGGTTGTTTGGACATTCACTCTTGTAGCCAATGTATTGCGATGGATGCTGGTTGCCATCACCTGTCTATCGTTGGCGAGTTTGCTGATTTGGTCGATGACTCTTCGATGGAGTGTATTTGAGCCATTACCGCACATTTCGTTGTTGGCTTTGAAAAACCTGGACACGTTAGCCTCTCCATTTTGGATGTCGTTATTGATTGGCCTCATCACTGGCCTGATTTCGATTATTTTGGCAGTCGCTATTCTCGAGTATTTGGTGTCAAAAGGGCAAAAGCGATTGCACTGGGTCTGGTGGGCATTCCTTTGGCTACCCGGACTCCCGATGGCGTCGGGCTTGCTTGCTTGGGTGTATTTCCTCGGTGGAAGTCCAGGTCTCTGGCCGGTCATTTTGGGCCATACGCTGATTGCGCTGCCGTACGTCATGATTGTCATCAGTGATAGCTGGTTTGAACGCGATGTGCGTCATGAAATGCTTTTGCGACAATCGGGTATGTCGATCGCTCGACGGATAGTGTTGATTTGGTTGCCGCGAAACAGCCGATTATTGATGTTAGCGATGGCACTGGCGTTTGCTGTGAGTTGTGCGCTATACACCCAGACAATCTTGCTCGGTGGTGGTCGAATTGAAACCCTGATGACCGAACTGATGGTCACCGTCAGCAGCGAGCGGCGATCCGCCGCGCTAACAGGACTTGTGAATCTGCTATTGCCTTTGATCGCATTTGTACTTGCGATGTGTCTCAACCGACTTGCGTGGCGACATCGTGCGGGGATGCAGGGAGACGGTTATGCTGATTTTCGATGACGTGTTTGTGAGACGCGCTGGTCGTGGACTCTTTCGACCGGTTTCATTTGCACTCCAGCCGGGAGAAATCATGACACTTCAGGGCGAGTCTGGTCTTGGCAAGTCGACTTTATTGCACGCGTTAATTGATCAGGAGCCGGGAGTTGAATTCATGGGCCAGATCATACTCGATGGTCATCAGATGGATGCTAACGCTCGGCTGAGTACTGAGTCGCAAACCGTATTTCAAGAGCCATTACTCTTTCCACATTTATCCATTGGCGCAAATATTGAACTATCCATGCATCAATTTGCAGGAGTCGCTCGCAAGGTCCGTGCGGATCAGTTATTGGATCAGCTGGGTCTCCAAGGGATGGCCACGAAGGATCCTTTTCAATTGTCTCGCGGTCAAATGATGCGCGTGGCCGTCGCCCGCGCTTTGGCACCACATCCTCGTGTACTCCTGCTTGACGAGCCATTGAGCGCACTTGATACAGAGACCCGAGAACAAGTGAAACAAGTCATTTATGAGCAAGTACGACATGATGGGGGCTATGGAATTTTGGTAACACATCATCCAGAGGATCGGCCGATAGGGGGAGACATGATGTGTTTGACGCGTTGATCGTGAAGCGACTGAAGGCGCCGTTAGACTCAGCAGTCCGGCCGCTCGATCGAGCAGGATTATCGGCGACTCAACTAACAGTGATTGGCGCTGTCGTTGGGTTATTGGCGGCAATTGCGATCATGTTCGATGCATTGATTACTGCGGTGATTTTATTTGGCTTAAACCGCTTATTGGATGGTTTAGATGGAGCCTTGGCTCGCGTTCAAGGCCCAACTGAACGGGGCGCTTTTCTTGATATTACCTGTGATTTTCTGGTCTACAGCGCGATTCCTTTAGCTTTTGCGATCCGTGATCCGAACGTGGCTTTGGCCGCTGCATTCCTGCTCTTCAGTTTTGTTGGAACAGGCTCTAGTTTCCTTGCATTCTCCATTTTTGCTGCGCGTCATCGTTTGGAGAACCAGGCTTTGAAGGAAAAGTCCATTTATTATCTGCAAGGTTTGACTGAAGGCTTTGAAACGACAGCCGTTTTATTGTTGATGTGTCTGATGCCGGAGTGGTTTGAATGGCTTGCGTGGGGGTTTGGTGTGTTGTGTTTGATGACAACAGCATCACGTATTACTGAGGGAAATCGAGTCTTACGTGGTATTTCGACCCCAGAGCCTGATAGGCTTTCATAAACCAATTAAGGAGTATCTATGAAATTAATGTTTCGGGGCGCAATCATCGCGTCTTTGCTTGCGACTCCGGCGCTTGCGAATGAACCTTCAACAGATTTAGAAAAATTAAGTTACAGCCTTGGAATCATTCTAGGCGAGCGTATTCAAAATGATTTTGGCGAATTAGACCCCCAATTCGTCCTTGAAGGGCTCAAAGACTCAAAAGATCCGAATAGTTGGAAACTTGATCGCCCAGCAATCAACAAAGCTGTTCAAGATGCACAGACGAAGGTGCGTGCAGAACAAGAACGACAGGTAGAAGCAATGTCCGAAGCAAATCTGAAATCAGGCGAAGCCTTTTTGGCTGATAATGCAAAACAAGACGGGGTGATTGTGACCGCTTCAGGGCTGCAGTACAAGGTCTTGGCCGAAGGCTCAGGAGATTCACCGAAGGCCACCGATACCGTCAAAGTACACTATGAGGGTCGACTCATTTCAGGCTATGTATTCGACAGTTCAATCGCACGTGGTGAGCCAGTGAGCTTCCCTCTGAATGGTGTGATTCCTGGTTGGTCTGAAGGCGTTCAGCTCATGAAAGTTGGATCGAAGTTCCAGTTCACCATTCCATCAGCGCTGGCTTATGGTCCTGCCGGAACAGGACCAATCGAACCAAACTCAGTACTCGTGTTTGACGTTGAGTTGTTGGAGATTAATCCAGCCAACTAACCTATCGCTGGTGAATGTATGCATCAACGAAGGCATCAAAGGAGCCCTCGTTTGATGCAGCCATTTGTTGTTCGGTCGTTAGACTCTCTTGCGCTTCCCGCCGCATCGTTGCCAATTTTTCGGGAGTCAAACTGACCGTTTGCCAACTCTCATGATGCTGGTTTGCGCGCGCAAGCCCAAATGCCAAATGCCCGTTTTGGATAACTGCTTGTTCGATTTCTTCAGACAGTAACGGACAGGTCCCATCGAGCCTTAAGCGTGCATGTTCGAGTGCACCTGTAAAGCTTTCTGTGTGAAAAGCCGTATTGAGAGCCTCAGCGATTGGGTCAAGTGATCCGAGAAACTTGAGACCTGCCTGTTTGAACGTCGAGTGGTCATCAAACCGTTGTTCAGGTCTCCGGCCAGCCCAACTTGTGCGTGCATTGATGCCGTCGATGGCGATGCACTCCTCGGTTGAATTCAGCGGGCTGTCTGCAAGTGCTGATGCGGTCATCAGTAATGTAATCAACGATGCCTCATGCTCCGAAATCCCATTGCGAGCAAACGGATTTAAATCGATTGCACGCACCTCTAGATATTCAACGCCGCGATTAATGAGTGCACGAACAGGTCGTTCTCCAGGTTGTTGAATACGCTTTGGCCGGATGCTTGAGTAATACTCATTCTCAATCTGTAACACCGCAGTATTCAATTGCTTGAATCCAAGATCATCTTTCAGTCCTAAGCCTTCGTAGGTTGGCCAGGGGTGATGCACTGCATTGGATAATGTATTGCAATAAGTATCCAAATGATTGAAGCAGATGTTGATGGATTCTTGCGCTGCAGATTGATAACCAAGATCGCTCATACGGAGGCTCGTTGCCCCTTCTGCGAGGCGTGTTCGGCCAGTTACCGTAAATCGATCAGTGGCAAGCAAACGAAAGCTTTCATCAACCGATGGACTTGATCCGGTAAGCAGCATGATTAGCCATTGTATCCGACGAAAATTGCGAATTGTGTGGAAGTATCCATGATCACGAATGATACGATGATCAGTGCCGTCGGGATGACCATCCAGTGCGGCTTTCCACGCCCATAAATCATCACTGAACGACAGATTGAAATGGACCCCAGCGATGGTTTGCATTTGCCTGCCGTAGCGAAATCCAAGCCCCCGGCGATATACGGTTTTCAACCGGCCAATGTGGGACTCTCCATAATAAGCAAGTGGGATATCGGAGTCCGATTCGGGTAATTGGCACGGCATGGATAGCGGCCAAATTCGCTGGTCTTTAAGCGCAGAGCTTGCAAAGATATGCAGCTCTTCAAGTTCTTGTATCGCTGCGTGTGGTGATATGTGCGTTCCGGTAACAAATTCTAATAGTGCCTCAGAATAATCGGTGGTGATGTGTGGATGCGTAAGCGCGGAACCAAGATCCCTGGGATGTGGAGTTTGTGCCAGTTGGCCAGAAGCCTTGTCGACACGAAGACCCTCTTTTTCGAGCCCGAACCGCATGCCGGTAAAGAGTTGGCTCAAAACATCGATGTGGTTTTCTTGCAGGATATGCGGAGGGATCGTCGGTAGTTTTAGTTGCACTCAATTTCCAAGGCTTTAAGCCATCGCTGTGGGTCTTTGCTCCGCTGTAGTTCATCCGTGATTGCTTGGATCAAATGTGACTCGTTGACAGTGTAGTCGCCCGCCTCTGGCCAGCGCTCTCTCGGGTGCCATGGACCCGCAGTTTCTGATTGACCAGCCGGAACTGATAGACCGAGAGATCCAAATGGCTCCCAATCAGTGCAGTGATACATACCTGTGATGACTGCGCTCTCTTCTGATGCGGACAATGGACAACCTAGCCCCGCCTGTCCACCGTGCCATCCAGCATTCACGAGAAAGCATCGCGTATCATGTGTTTCTAATAAGTCCTCTAAGATTAAGACGTAGTCATCGAGATTCCTCGGTAAAAGCGTATCCATAAATCCTGGTGTGAACCGGATATCGATCTCAGCCTGACGTTCTTCTAGTGGGCCTAGGTAATTACCGTAGCCTAAAATAAACCAAGCAAGGCATTGCTCTCGCGTGATTTTGGAGAGTGGAGGCAGGACACCAAGGGGGTCTGTTGCGAGAATAACTAATTGGCTTGGGCCTCGCGTATCAGATGCTTGAGTGGCGTTGAGTCGCGTCAAAGGAACAACTAGGCGTGTGGGTGTGCGCACTGCTGAGTCAGCTTCTGCATCAGTCAGCAGTGGCTCACGGTCGTTCCCTAGTGCCAGGTTTTCGGCGATGGTGCCAAATCGTAAGGCGTCATCAAGACTAATCGGGAGATTGTGATCCACGTGCAGTCGGCAGCCATCTGCAAGTCGATGCAATCCTGCATTTGACCAAGATAATCCGCGGTCACCAATCAGTTGGCCACAACGAAGGGCCCAGGTTGTTTTTTGAGTACCAGCTGGACCTAAGAAAAGGGTAATTTCTCCATCGCTTTGGGAAGCGGCGCCGTGCAGAGGCAGTGTGTCTTTTTCAGGGAGGATCAATCCCAAAAGTGTAAGCAAGGTTCGACGCATTTCACCGGTCGTGAGATCTCCTCCCATCAAAATTCGACGTTTTGCAACGTGGATTAAGATGATGCCACCCCCATGAATGAGCGTTTCTGCGTCACCAAAACTTGAGATGGGTGCCCAGATCAATTTCCATTCCGGCTTTTCGCGCGGGTTAAATTCTTCAGGGATATGGCACAAATGGTGACAGCTCATGGCGTGCCAAGCGGTGACAGTTGTCATTTCTAGTGGAACGGCGATCTCTGCATTGATACCCATTTGCGCATGGATTCGATAGCGGTCACGTTCAACAATATCGTCTTTGACGCGTTCCCAAATTGATTTGAAAACTCCGCTGTCGAGTAGTTTGAACTGGGCATCTGCCCGAATCACATCGCTCACGGAAGGTTCATTGACAATGAAACGTTGCACTTCAGAGTGACGCTTAGGGGACACAATTAAGGCGCCTTTAGCGGATAATTGACCTTCGCCGAGAGTGAGTGCGTGTTCAACCAGTTCGGCTATAGTAAGGTCGTCGTAACGACTGGACCCATCGGTTTTCATTGTAATGTGTCAGACCTCGGTGGCTGATCAGAGAGCAACCATTCTAAGTCAGCCTGATCGTATTGGTATACCTGTCCGCAAAAATGGCAATCAAGCGTCAGCGCAGGTTGTTCTGCGAACAGTTGTTTGAGTTCTGCTTCGCCTAGCGCTCTCAGTGCGCGGGCAGATCGTTCCTTGGAACACGAGCAACCGAATTCAATGGTCCACGGATCAAAACTCCGAGGATCTAGTTCATGAAATAACTTATAAATCAGCAGTGGACCTGCGTCCGAGGCAAGTTCGTGATAAGTGATGGTGTTGGCGAGCGTCGAGAGTGTTTCCCAGTTTGAGTACTCCTGAAGCGATTGTCCGCCTTCCTTTGGAATTCGTTGGATCAATAGTCCGCCAACAGTCGATTGGTTACTGGCGAGACATAACTTGGTTTCAAGTTGTTCAGAATTCTCAAAATAGTGATTGAGACAGCCCGAGATCGAGCCTGATTCCAAGGGTACGATGCCTTGGTATCGCTCGCCCTGTCTCGGGTCCACGGTGACTGCTAAATAGCCTGCTCCAACAAGATCCTCAAAGGTGCTTGCATCGCCAATGTCAGACCACTGGGCTGTCGATCGAATGCGACCTTCGGAGGAGCATTCAGCAACCATCATTGTAATTGGCCCAGAACCTTTAATTTGAAGAATCATTTCGCCATCAAATTTCAGCATATGAGATAGAAGACAAGCTGCTGCAACGAGTTCTTCACACAACGTTTTAACGGCCATTGGCATTTTCTGATGATCAAGCATGTCATTTTTGGTTTTGCCAAGGTGTACGGTCATGAGTCGTACATCCGGCGCTAAGTCGAACAGATAACGGCGTACTGCATCTTGATCAGCTGTGAGATCAGTCATTAAAAATTCCTTTCAACTTTGTCATCTGGCGGCGTTCCCGTTTATTTGGACGATGATCTGCTGGCTGGAATCCTGCACGAGAAAACCGATTCAAATCACGTTCCGTCTCACGCTTTTGAATCGAGTCGGGGGTCTCTTCGTAAAGCAGCTGTGCTTCAGGTGCCGGCCGGCGATCTTCACGAACATCGCGCACGATCACAACCATGTCGGTCTGTCCTCTCGAAATTTCAATTTCGAGACCCGGCGTTACTACTTTGGATGGTTTTGCCTTAACACCGTCGATGTGGACTTTACCGCCGTCAATGGCATCGCGAGCAAGCCCTCGTGTTTTGAAAAAGCGGGCTGCCCACAACCACTTATCGAGCCTGACCCCGCTCATTGTGGTCCTAAAGCCAATAATTCAGGTAACAGCGCATCGAAGTCATCAATACCTTGTTTCCACGTGGTGCGGGGCGGTTCAGATAAATTGGGGTGCCTAATTTCGACGATTTCTCGGACGCCTGCGCGATCTGCAGCGTCCAAGACTCTTGGCGAATCGTCCATAAATATTGCGCGATTTGGATCAATCAAATACTCATCGAATAATGCAGTCCAAAAATTCGGATGCTCTTTGGCGACGCCATATTGATGACTGGTAACGATGCCATCGACCAATGTGCTCAAGGGCACAACATCTAATTTCAGTTGAATCACGTCAGGGTGCGCGTTAGTGGCGATGATGGTTCTTAACGGCAACGGTCGTAATGCTTCGAGAAATTGCTTCGCATGTGGTCGGTAACGTATCAGATGCGCAAGTTGTCTTTTCGCTTCGATCAGGTCGATACCAAAGAATTCTGCCCAACGGTCTGTGCAATACCAAGCGAGTGTTCCTTCGTGCCTTTTCAGTTCTTTTTGAAATCGATCACGGATTTCGTTTTCAGATTCGCCGGTCAAATTTGCGACGATTGAGTGCACATTTTTTAACCAAAATGTTGCGTCGTAATGAAGATCGAGGAGTGTACCGTCCATATCGAGTAGTACGTCGTCGATCGTCTGCCAATCAATGTTAAATGGCATAGGGCGCTTCCTTTGGTAAATCAAACAACTGAATCACCACCTGATAGATTCGAGCAATATCATCAAGGCCGGCATAGCGTCCGCTCGGTCCTCCGTGCCCTGCATTGAGTTCGGTATATAAGAGAAATGGCCCCCCCTCGGCAATTGCCTGAAGACGATGAATCCATCTTGCGGGCTCCCAATATGTGACTCGTGGATCTGTCAGTCCAGCGGTTGCAAGAATACAAGGATAGGGCCGGTTTTCGACCATCTGTGTTGGTGAAAAGTGACCCAGTCTGCGTTTGGCATCCATTGATTCGATGGGGTTACCCCACTCTGGCCATTCTGGTGGCGTGAGTGGCAAGTCGGCGTCGAGCATTGTTTCAAGTACATCAACGAAAGGGACGTCTGCGATCACGCCTTTAAACAGTTCAGGTCGGCGCATCACCGTTGTACCCACCAATAAACCACCAGCACTGCCGCCGTGCAGAATAATATTTCCTGTGGAAGTCCAGCCATCCCGAATCAATGTTTCGGCGGCGCCGATGAAATCGTTGAAAGATTGATCTTTGTCTGCCATTCGACCAGCACGATACCACTGATATCCATTTTCCATGCCGCCACGAACATGCGCTGTGACGTGGATCACTCCCCGTGTCAGGAGAGTGCGTCTGCTCGCACTAAAGCCCGGCGTCAAACTCATCCCATAGGCGCCATAGCCTGTCAGTAATACAGGGCTTTCAGGGTGTGGCGTGACGTCGCGGTGATGGACAATGGTCAGTGGAATGCGTTGTCCGTCGCCCGAAATGCCATACGATCGCTGCACGATGTAGTTCGATTCATCATGACCATTGGGCGGAGTCGATA
>CAJWFL010000058.1:0-8674 GCA_913031455.1 uncultured Gammaproteobacteria bacterium | reverse complement strand
CCCATGGCTTGCAGAATTGCAGCAAGACATGTTTGTCGAGGTCCATCCGCGCGATGCCAATAACTTGGGTATTCGTGACGGCGATATGGTTTGGGTCGAGGGACCGGAGGGCGGTAAAGTTAAAGTCCAAGCAATGGTAACAGAGCGTGTTGGTGTGGGTGTCGCATTTATGCCATTCCACTTCGGTGGCATGTTCCAGGGCGAAGACTTACGCGCCAAGTATCCGGATGGGGCTGACCCATACGTGCTCGGCGAGTCCGCAAACACAGTGACGACATATGGTTATGACTCGGTGACCCAAATGCAGGAAACCAAGTGTACTTTGTGTCGGATCATGCCAGCGTAAGGAGGATAAATTATGTCATTAGGTGGAAAGGCGAGAGCCAAGTTCCTATGCGACTCCGAGCGCTGCATTGAATGTAACGCTTGCGTGACCGCATGTAAGAACGAAAATGAAGTGCCTTGGGGTATTAACCGGCGTCGGGTTGTGACCATTAATGATGGTAAGCCTGGTGAGCGGTCAATCTCTGTGGCTTGTATGCACTGTTCAGATGCGCCTTGTATGGCCGTCTGTCCTGTCGATTGTTTCTATCAAACAGACGACGGGGTCGTGTTGCACTCAAAAGACCTGTGTATCGGTTGCGGCTACTGCTTCTATGCGTGTCCGTTCGGTGCTCCACAGTTCCCGCAAGCGGGTAACTTCGGTTCACGAGGCAAAATGGATAAGTGCACATTCTGTGCCGGTGGTCCTGAAGAGGACAACTCGCAGGCTGAATTCCAAAAGTACGGAAGTAACCGTATTGCGGAAGGAAAGCTTCCTAGTTGTGCCGAGCAGTGCGCGACCAAAGCACTTTTGGCCGGAGATGGTGATGATGTAGCTGCGATTTATCGTGAGCGCGTCGTGACTCGTGGCTTCGGTTCGGGTGCATGGGGCTGGGGAACTGCCTACGAGAAGAAAGGCGGTTAACAGCCATACGGGAGGGCGGGGATCTCCCCGCCCCTCTGGTTAATTAACTCAACAACAATTCCTGAGGTCGTCATGAATTTAAAGGTATTAGGTGCGTTTTTAGCCGCACTTTTAACGTTTGCCGTGACTCCGGCTCACTCCCAAGACGAGGGTCAACGTGCATCGACAGGTGGAGCGCAGACGCTAGAAGACATTCTTGCGCGACAGAAGGGGCTCGAAGTCGACGAATCATTTCGTCGTGATAATTTGGGAAACCCGGAGAATGCTCAGCCAATCTCTAACAATTTGGGCGTGCTAGGTGGGGTCTCGAGCTCTGATCTATATCGCGGCATTCGATACGCCGAAACAGATGTCAAAGTGTCTAATAATAGCCATGCATCCGAGATTTTAGTGCAGGATGGAGGCATGAGCTGGTTATTGACACGTCAGGGTGGTATCCAAGCGTTCGCTGGATATGGTATAGGCGGCATAATCATTGCGCTGGCTGCTTTCTATTTCCTGCGCGGTCGTATGACAATCGAAGGTGGACCATCAGGCCAAACCATCGAACGGTTTAAAGCATTTGAGCGTTTTGGCCACTGGTGTCTTGCAGGGTCATTTATCATGCTCGCAATCACCGGATTGTTACTGCTGTTTGGTCGCTCGGTCATCATCCCTGTGTTTGGACACGAAGCCAACTCTGCGATTGCAAATTTCTCTATTTGGGTACACAACAATATCGCTTGGGTGTTTATGGCGTCATTGGTGGCAATTTTTGTGATGTGGGTTGCCCACAACATTCCGACCAAGCTTGATCTCCAGTGGTTCGCTAAGGGAGGCGGAATTGTCGGAGATGCGCACCCCTCCGCCAGAAAGTTCAATGGTGGTCAAAAGCTTATTTTTTGGATGACGGTGGTACTCGGCGCCTCGGTCTCGATGTCAGGCCTCTCATTGTTATTCCCATTCGAGTTTCCAATGTTTGCATCGACGTTTGAGGTTATCAATACGATCGTACCGGCGATGGGCCTACAGACCGACTTGCTTCCACACGAAGAAATGCAGCTCGCACACCTGTGGCACGCGATTGTGGCTACTACGATGATCATTGCGATCGTTGCGCATATCTACATCGGAAGTGTTGGGATGGAAGGTGCATTTGATGCAATGGGGAATGGGCAGGTTGACCTCGAATGGGCCCGTCAACATCACGATCTGTGGGTTGAAGAAGAGGAGGCCAAAGGTTCTCCGATTCAACAGGCTGGAGATCTACGATGAAGACGATGTTAGCAGCATTCGCTTTTACAGCAGTCGTGTCTGTCGGTGCCTATTTTGCCTTGAGTGAAATGGGCTTCTCGTCGGCAGAAACTCAGTCGGCGCCTTCGGTCAGACTTGATTGATCGTGCCAATGTGGACCTGGAGATTGACGTGGTCGGTCTCCGGTGTCCATTACCAGTGTTAAAACTAAAAAAGCGAATAGAGCCTCTCCGGCCAGGCTCGACGATCCGATTGCAAACCAGCGACCCGACGACACTGAAAGATGTCCCTGCCTATTGCAGGCTCGCTGGCCACCAAGTTGTCTCGATGCAGTCGATCGATCCACCCTACGAATTCATCATAAGGATGGCCGACTAACGGAACGGATGACACAAGCTGAGCCTCGAGTTCCGGATCCGGTTTGTGATTCTATTTTTCGCCTTTATATCCGTAGTAAGGACTCGTAAAAAACCAAACGGATAACATAAGCTGAGCTTGGAGATCAGTATGCGATTTGTGATTCTATTTTTCGCCTCGATGTTCGTTGCCACCCAGTCGGCGGCGTTTGACCGGTACACTGCTCACGGTGGGCCAATCAAGGGTCTCGCTCATTCAACTGAGCTGAATCTTCTCGTGAGCACGAGCTTTGATTACACGGCAGTTGTCTGGGACACAGAGTCAATGACTGAGCTCAAACAGTTGATTGGACATAATGCGGCGGTCAACACCGCGACTTTCTCTCCTGACGGTCAATGGCTCGCGACAGCTGGCGACGATAACCAAATCCTATTGTGGTCTGTTTCGGATCTCAAGGATCCCTCAGCTGTGCCCCGGCCCGTCGCCCTCAATGGACACACCGCAAAGGTGATCCACCTTGAATTCGATGATTCGAGTCAACGTATTCTATCATCCAGCTGGGACCGCAGAGTGGGACTGTGGGATGTATCCAACCAGTCATTGATCCGATTCTTTGAGGGACATCGTGGCCCAGTGAATGCCGCTCAGTTTATGCCGAATGACGATCAGATTGTGTCAGCAGGCGGTGACGGTCACATTCGCTTATGGAACGTCGGCTCAGGCGAATATGTTCGTAGCCTGGCTCGAAACGGATTTGGCATTAACGTGATGGAACTCTCTGCGGAGCTCAATGTTATCGCTTTCGGTGGATCCAATGGGGTAATGAAGAGCATTAGTCTGGATAACTCTGGACCATCCGTCGATCTCTGGGTAGGCGGCCCACCAGTGCTGGCCGTCTCGATAGATCGAGTGTCTGAAAAACTGGCTTTCGGGACTGCCGAGGGGCGGATTGTAATCGCCGATGCGGTGGTCGGTGAGATTCAGCACGATTTTAATGCAGTGAAAGGTCCGATATGGGCCATGCAATTGGGGAATAAAGCGCAGACCCTTTATTTCGCAGGCTTGGACGACTGGATTACGAAAATCAATCTCAGCGACTTTATTGTGCCCCATCCTCTGGCTGACAGTGATCGCCGCTTCCATCCGGATCAGCCGATCGACAACGGTGAAAAACAGTTTGCCCGAAAATGTAGTGTATGTCACACCTTGACACCTTCAAGTAAGCGTCGTGCGGGTCCCACTTTGTATGGAGTATTTGGACGGAAGGTCGGTGCCGTGGTTGATTACCCGTATTCCAAAGAACTGATTGCGATGGACCTTGTTTGGAACGAGGAAACCATCGATCGGTTGTTTAAAGACGGCCCTGATGTTGTCACACCGGGCTCGAAGATGCCTGTGCAACGGATTAACGGTGAACAAGATCGAGCGGACCTGATTAGTTACCTGAAGCGTGCCACATCGCCTCAATGAGAATCGTTATTTCACTGCTATTGGTTTTAAGCTCGACGACTGCATTCGCCGATCACGGTACGCATACCTGGGAGAACACACACCGTTCAGTCATCGCCGTCCTCCCCACTTGGCCCGGGTACGAAAAGCCAGGTTTTGGTGCCCCAAACGGTGTCGCGCCTGAAGGGAGTGGCATTTCGATTGCGCTTGGCTCCGAACGCGAATCGGATCTGGTTCTGACTGCAGCACACGTGGTTGATCGCGCGACGCGTGTTCAGGTTCGTGATTCTGATAATGGTATTTTGGCCGACGCGAAGATTCTGTGGATAGACAGCGATGCAGATATCGCATTGCTACGGACGCCGACCTCTCGACCGGCACTGAATTTAACGACTACAAGTGTTACTCCCGGTCAGCACGTTTGTGTTATTGCAAATCCCTTTGGTTTGGGTATGAGTATCAGTTGCGGGGTTGTCTCTGGGACACATCGTGGTGGGATTGGCTTTAATCCAATCGAAGACTTTATCCAAACGGACGCAGCCGTCAATCCTGGCGCTTCGGGCGGTGCACTTGTCGACGCAAATGGAGTTCTAGTGGGTATGATCGCGTCGATTTTCACCAAAGATGCGGACATCGACGCAGGTGTCAATTTTGCGATAAGCAGTCGACTCCTTGTGGAGCGAATCAAACGCGTTGCGATTCCTTAATTTCTAACTGGGCGCTGGTGTATGCTATCACCATTATCGATTTGAAAGGATTCCATGCTTGTCCGAATTTCTGACGACAAAGGAAGTTGCAGGCTTACTCCGACTGAAGGAGCGAAAGGTCTATGATTTGGCTTCTCGCGGCGAGATTCCATGTGCCAAGGCCACTGGTAAACTTTTATTCCCTAAACTTGAAATTACACAGTGGATCCATCAAAAAGGTGGGCTCACGAGCGAGTTAACCCAGCGCCCCGCAGTCATTCTGGGATCCCACGAACCGTTGTTTGATTGGGCAATTAGTGCTTCGGGTTGTGGACTTCCTGCTTCTCTAAATGGTTCGATGGATGGGTTTGAGCGCTACAAGAATCGGGAGGGTATTGCTTGCGGCATCCATATCGAAAACTCGACGACTCCAGGGTGGAACACTGAGTTAGTTGAAGACTACCTTGAACACTCGCCATCTATCCTGATGCATTGGGCAAAACGCGAACGTGGTCTGATTGTGCGTCCTGATTCTCATATTCAACAACTCGCTGATCTTCAAGGTAAGCGATTCGTATCAAGGCAAGCGGGTGCTGCCGCGCAGCTCTTGTTTGAAACTCACCTGTCGAAAGCCCAGGTTGACCTACTCTCCATTCACTCTGTTCGAACCGCTCGAAACGAGACCGACGCCGCATTATCAATTGTCGAGGGTGAGGCGGACGCTACTTTCGGCCTGCGGTCGTTTGCTGATCGATACCGATTGGGTTTTGTACCGATTTGTATCGAACATTTTGAGTTATTGATTGACCGGTTCGCATATTTTGAACCCGAAATCCAAACCCTGCTGCGCTTCGCTCTGTCTGATGAATTTCAGGCGGAGGTCGACCGCTATACAGGTTACGACGTGACAGACTTGGGTGTCATTCGTCTGAACGGCTGTTTGTGATGGCCTCAAACCCACTGAGTCTCAGATATTTCTGACCGACGTCGCTTAATAACCAATTGTAAAATCCAACCAAGTCTTGATCTGCATCTGGGGAAATACCCACACCATAGTATCCGTTGACCCGCAGTGTTTCCGGAAGCATGCAGAATTGGAGATGTGGATTGTCCGCAACAGCTTCAATCGCGTTGGATTGAAAGGTCAGCAGCAAATCGACACCTTGCGTTTCCATAATCCACCCATGCTGATTCCGATCTTGCGGTGAATTAGGGGTCTCGCGACCACCCGTGATAATTCGCGTCCGCGATCGCAATGACTGCGGGTTCACGCCGGATATTGAGGAAATCTTACGTAATATTTCGAACTCATCTGCCGCAGGATCGAGTCCTGTGGTTGACATTCCGAGTGTTAAGTCTGGATCTAGAATCCGATGCAGCGCAGACTCCTCAGACACGTTCAGTGATTTCTGATGGAGTAGAACAGTTGAGTTCAGCCCCAAGATATTGGACGTTTCGAGGATTTGCTTTTCTACTAATGCGTCTGTGTGGACGGAGGTTGCGCTAAAAAACAACGCGCAAGACTGCCCCGTTTCAATTTTTGACCTGAGCGCGCCTGAAGGTCCAAATGATGTTGTGATCGCTGCCGGGGTTGCACCGAAGAAGTTTCTTAACAGTTTCGGAAGCAATCCGAGCATGCTACCTGGGGCTAGAATTGATTGGCGGCGCATGCTCCTCCTTCAACGATCGACTGCTAACGAGCATTGGGATAGAACAGTTGATTACCGTTCACCTGATATGATGCGATCGCATCTTGCCCCTTTTTTGACAGTAACCAATCAATTAATTTCTGACCGGCGGCCGGATTCACGTTTGGACACTTTTCTGGATTGACGAGAATCACACCGTACTGATTGAAGAGCTTTTGATCTCCCTCGACGTGAATCTGAAAATCGCCTTTGTTACCAAATTTTGTCCAGGTTGCTCGATCGGTCAATGCGTAAGCATTCATTCCGACAGCGATGTTGAGTGTTGCACCCATGCCGGACCCTGTTTCTCGATACCACTGTCCTGATGCTTCTGTAGGATCAATCATGCTATCTTTCCAAAGTCTGAGCTCTGCTTTATGTGTCCCTGAGTCATCCCCGCGCGATGCAAAGATGGCCTCTGTTGCCGCTATTTTTCGCAGCGCGTCAGAGGCATCACTCGATCCCTTTATTGATGCAGGATCATCAGCTGGACCCACAATAATAAAGTCGTTATACATGAGATCGAAACGTTCAATACCAAACCCCTGCTCGACAAAAGTCTCTTCTGACGTTTTCGCATGAACAAGCAGAATGTCTCCATCACAGCGTTGCGCATTTTTGATCGCCTGTCCTGTACCTACCGCAACCACGTTCACTTTGATACCCGTATCTGTTGACGCTTTTGGGAGAATGTAATCGTAAAGCCCGGAATTTTTTGTGGAGGTCGTCGACTGCACAATGATCGAGTCTGCAAATGAAAGGCAGCTAAAACTGCAAAGTGCAGCGAAGCAAAGCTTTCTAATGATTTTATGTCTCATGGTTTAAGCTCTCTGATTATCTCGATTTACAAAACGATTTCCCCACTCAAAAAGGCTTTCGCCTCATCGGAGTGAGGAGCGAAAAAAAATGGAGCTGCGTCTGAATACTCAATGACCAGTCCACGATTTAGAAAAATAACGTCGGCCGACAGGCGTCTGGCCTGACCGATATCATGCGAGATGAAAATACTCTTGATGTGTTGTCGGGTGGCCTGTTGGATGAGCTTTTCGATTATAAGGACAGATGCTGGATCAAGGCTCGCGGTCGGCTCATCAAGAAGCAGAAGATCAGGTTTCGTTATCAACGCGCGCGCAAGTGCGAGCCGTTGCTGTTCACCGCCTGAAAGCTGCGTTGCAGGATGCTCCCTTTTTTCAAGTAACTGAACTGAGTCAAGCGCTTGTTCTAGCTTACTTTGGGTCTGTCTGTCTTGGTCCGCAAAACGCATATTATCCATGACAGAACGACGCAGGAGCACGGGCTTCTGAAAAACCATTGCTTGCTTGGGATTCCCGTTTAATCCATTGAAGCCGATGGAACCCTGTGTTGGTGATAACAGCCCGTGGATGCATTTCAACAGGAGGCTTTTGCCCGCACCGTTCGGCCCAAGAATCATCGTTACCCCGGGCTGATCAATTGTCAGATCAATTTGATCAAGCACCCGAGAACCACGCATGTCGAGACAAAGATTGTTCACGCTGATTTGTAGATTGGGTTTTCCAGAATGTCGGGTTTCACGCACAACCGTAGTACCTTGCTCTGGAGCGTATAGTCGTGACTAATCCGTTGACGGATAATGCGAGGGCTAATAAAACAATTCCCAATCCAAGGGCGACTGAGAGCTCGCCTCTTGACGTTTCAAGCGCGATTGCAGTGGTCATCACCCGCGTGAGGTGATCAATATTCCCACCGACGATCATTACGGCACCGACTTCTGATATCGCTCGACCGAAGCCCGCAAGGACAGCTGTGATCAGAGAATATCGGGCATCCCATAGGTAGGCAGCGACTGCTTTGTTGAGTGGGATGCTGAGACTGAAGAAGAGGTCCCGGTATTCCTTATGTAGGTCGTCCATGACCTGGCAGGTGAGCGCTGCAATGATCGGAGTGATCAGCAACACTTGAGCAATAACCATCGCGCTGGGTGTGTATAGTAGACCGAAGACACCAAATGGTCCTGACCGAGACAAGGCTAGATAGACTAGCAAGCCGACGACGACCGGCGGCATTCCCATCAATGAGTTGATTACCGTGATACAAACATTTTTCCCCGGGAAATTTGCAATTGCCAACGTGGTGCCAATCGGCAATCCGAATACGATTGAGACAAGCAAAGCTGTCAGACTAACCTGAACAGATAGCCACAAGATTTCATAGAGATCTGCATCGGCAAACAATATGAGTCTAAAGGCTTCGGAGAAAGCTTCAGCTAGCATAATTATGTTTTTTTTTTCACTTTATGAAATTTTAACATATCA
>CAJWFL010000057.1:0-8734 GCA_913031455.1 uncultured Gammaproteobacteria bacterium | reverse complement strand
ATGGTCACAGCCTCTGAAACCGGCACCATTGAGCGTATTTCGATTGCCACACCTTCAGCACCTTCATTAGCAACCCCGTTTGATCTCGATGGTGGTGATGTTACTGCAGTGGCCGTGCATGGAAATTTTGTTGCTGCGTCGATCAAAGTAAAGCCTGCTGATGCTGCCGGAATGGTGAAGCTGTTTGATAGCAAAGGCTCATTGCTTGCGACGTTTGAAACAGGTGCACTGCCTGATGATGTCGCGTTCTCCCCAGATGGTCGCTATCTGCTCACCGCAAATGAAGGCGAACCATCCGATGATTACAGCGTCGACCCAGAGGGTGGATTCACACTCATCGACCTAGCGTCTGGTCCTCAAAACGCAACTGTGACGCAAATTGGGCTCACTGATTTTGACGTTCCAGCTGGCGCTCGCATCGTTAAGTCAGGTCAAAGCTTCGCTGCAGATGCTGAACCTGAGTACGTGGCTTTCTCAGCTGACGGGTCGACTGCATACGTGACTCTTCAGGAAAATAACGCAGTCGCAGTGATTGATATCAATGCAAAAAAAGTGGCAGATATCGTTGGTTTAGGCGTTAAGAACGTTTCACGCATGAGCCATGACATGTCGAATAAAGATGGCGGCATTAACATGAAGCGCTGGCCTGTGTTGATGATGTATCAACCGGATGCGATCGCAACATACGAAATCAACGGTGCGACTTACTTGGTGACAGCCAACGAAGGTGACGCCAAAGACTACGATGGTTTTTCAGAAGAGACACGTGTTGCGAAGCTCACGCTCGACAAAACGATGTTCCCGAATGCCGAAGAGCTTCAAAAGCCAGAGCATTTAGGTAGGCTCAAAACAACCACCACCATGGGCGATACCGATGGCGACGGCGATCATGATCTGATCTATGCCTACGGCGGACGTTCATTCTCGATTTGGTCAGAAGAGGGCCGCCTGGTTTTCGATAGCGGAAATGCGTTCGAACACATCATCTCAAAGCGTTCTCCTGACGTTTTTAACGCCAACGGTGGGGCGGAAGAAAAAGATGATCGATCAGATGACAAGGGACCTGAGCCTGAAGCATTGGCATTAGGAACAATCGGTGATCGTACTTATGCATTCATCGGGATGGAACGTAACAACGCGATCTTTGCTTACGACATCACGCTACCTTCAGATCCTCATCTGGTCGGTTACATGATGCCGTCAGCTAGCCATAACTCACCTGAAGGTTTGGAGTTCATCGCAGCCAAAGATAGCCCAACCGGTAAGCCTTTGTTGGCGATTGCGTTTGAAATGACGGGCACCGTTGCTCTGTATCAGATCGACTAGTATTTCGATTCAATGAAGAGGAGACTGAGATCAAACACAGACCTCAGCCCTTGACTATCTCGCATTTGCCCCTAGAGACCGGTTCTGAGATAGATAATTCGGTAATCGAACATAGTCGTCGACACAACGTCTGTTTGACTCGGCGCGATTGAAAAAATTGGAGGCACAATGCCTATCCAGACTCCCGCGTGCGACATTGGCATGCCTGCAAAATCATTCATGTTACCGGACGTTAATGGCCAACTGTGGGATCTGGATGATTTCAATCAAAAGTCAGGTCTGGTCGTCGCGTTCATGTGTAACCACTGTCCGTACGTCAAGGCAGTGATTCAGGACTTCGTCAATGATGCCAATCAGCTTCTCGACGAAGACGTCGGTGTTGTGGCGATCATGTCGAACGACTATCGGGCGTATCCTGATGACAGCCCGGAGAAAATGTTTGATTTTGCAACGTCGTACGGATTTCGATTCCCGTATCTTCTCGATGAGAGCCAAGAAGTTGCGAGAACGTACGATGCCGTTTGTACTCCAGATTTTTTTGGATTTGATGGAGCGCGCCACCTTCAATATCGAGGTCGACTTGATAACTTGCGGATGGAGCGAGAGGGAGACCGATCTCCAGATCTTGTCAACGCGATGCGCGAGATCAAAACGACAGGGCGTTTTTCTGGGGTGCAACTGCCATCCGCTGGTTGTTCCATCAAGTGGAAGTCTTGATGCGAAAGACCTTGAGATCGTTTTGGATACACGACGGTGATGATCGACCCTGAGATGTGTATCCGCAGTGATAAGTTTCCAGACGTTGGTTCCAAACGATCAGTTTGAATTCAAAGGGTCTGGTTGTCGCAATCAACCAAACCAAATCCACAATAAGACATTGCTAACGTCATCAATTGATCAAATTGAGACGATACCATGTAGCGCCGGATTGGAATGGGGTGGGTTCGTGTGGCTTTTGCCGGTCAAGGATTGAATATGAAATCGATTAAGTACTCATCGCGTTAGTGAGGATAAAAAATGCGGCTTGTCGTCTGTTGTCTTTTAGTCTGTTCGGTGAGTGTCTCTGCCGACACACGGATTGGTTTCGGCTCATGCTTCAATCAAGACAAGAGCGCCGAGATTTGGAAGGCAATCGGTGGCTCTAACCTCAATGGATTCCTATTTCTAGGCGACAACATATATGCCTCGCGCAACTTCAGTCGGGCCAAACTCGAAACCGCATACTCAAAAGCCAATGGAGTGATCCCCTGGGATCGCTTGGGACCAATCCAAGCCACATGGGATGATCATGATTTCGGTCGAAACGACGGGGGTGCGGACTTTAGCGAGAGATTAGTCAGCCAGCGTCTATTTTGGCAGTTTTTTGGCCCGCGCATGGACGTCTCTAAACCCGCTTCGGCGGGCGTTTATAATTCAGCGACTCGTGCGATCGAGGGGAATCAAGTTCAGATCATTGCGCTTGACACGCGTTCTTTTCGAGGTCGACTCAAGCCAACACTCATCCGTAACACGCCAGGCGCTGAGCGATATGTTCCGAATTCGGATGAGTCTCAGTCCATGCTTGGTGAGACGCAGTGGGCTTGGTTAGAGGATCAGCTGAGCATGCCGGCAGACATCCGAATTATCATGAGTTCGATTCAGGTGATCGCTGAAGGGCACGGCTGGGAGCGTTGGGGGAACCTTCCGCATGAGCGTGACCGATTGCTTGATCTCTTAAAACAGCGCGAGTCGAGTGAGCTATTGTTACTCTCAGGTGATCGGCATATAGGGGGTGTTTATCAGATTGAGCATGGCAACGAGCGGTTTATCGAAGCTACATCAAGTGGCTTGAATATGGCTTGGAGTCAATCGACTGAGTATTTACCGAATCAAGTGGGAACCCCGATCCGGGGGAACCACTTCGCAGTGCTGGTGATCTCTCAATCTGGCTTGGAGCGTGTGACCTGGCACGCCGACGACGGCTCGCAGCTGTCCTCGTTCCGATTCGACTGAAACCAACAGCTTCGTATGGGCTATAGATCGGCGGGAGGTTAGCCCGAGTCCTATTGGACTCCTCAGCAAAATCTTAGATGACTTCCAACGTGCTCGCGTTAATCGGATATCACCTGTCGATGCAAGGGACTTATTTCTCAGCACGATCAGCTGAGACTTCGATATGTTGCCTCGATTGGCGACCCTGAACTTTTTGAAGCTGACGGTGTCCAAATCCCAATAACGAGAAAATATAGAGGAGGATTGGTATGGGTACGTTGTATTGCGTTGGGACCTATTCGTCGGCAGCGCTCAAGGGCTTTGTGGCGAACCCAGCACAGGATAGGAAACAAATTGTTGAAGCGATGACGGCTTCAACGGGAATTGAATTAGTCGACTTCCAAATTACTCGAGGTATCTTTGATTTTGTTGCTGTTTGTGAGGGGACTATCGAACAAGCGATGGCAATTAAGATTGCTGTGGGCTCAACAGGATCGTTTGATCAGTTTCACATTCTAGAATCGATCGATATCTCGAAGGCCGCGACTCTCGCGAAAACCACATTAGCCAATTACGTTCCGCCTCAAGGGTAGTTGCTAGTAGAAATGCTAGTTACGAGACCTTACATCTAAAAGATTAGGTAGGTAGGAGGAACGATTTTGGAGAAATTGATCCAGAGATCATTCGTGATTGGCGAAAAGGTATTACTTGTCATAATCACACTCCTGACCTGTGTGGCTGTGGTATTGGAACTTACCGAGCTGGTGGGATCGCAATCAGTGGGCTTGGCTGATTTGCTGCTATTGTTCATTTATCTCGAAGTCTTTGGGATGGCGGTTGCTTACTATCGCGCGCAAACACTTCCAGTGACCCTGCCGGTATTAATTGCGATTACTGGCATAACACGGCTGATCATCCTCCAGGGCAAAGACTTTGATCCCTCGATTTTATTGTTCGAGGCAGGTGCCATTTTCCTTCTGGCTGTTTCTTTTGCAGTTTTAACGTGGGCTAATACCAGGCTACAAAAAATAAAACCACTGATCGCCGATGAGGATTAATGATTACAAGTAAGTCGCCTGCATTCAAATAAGCTATGTAAGCGAGGTTCTTCATGTTTCGTGGTTCTCAAGCGAGTTTGGTCATGATCGTGTTTGATTTAACCGTTCAAATTAACCAGGCTGTAACTTTTGCCGATGAGCTCAGGGCTGATGGCCAAGTGATGACAGATCTCGAACTCTTTGAATTTAGTGAAGAGACTCGCTTCACAGGGCGCCTATTGTCTGCAAGCAAAACCTACCCACCCATCACGATGAGACGACAATGCTAATGAAACGCAGATGGAGCTTATGAAAAATTTAATTATCTTTACAGATCTCGATGGGTCTCTCTTGGATACGGATAGCTACACAGCTTCTCCGGCCGACTCATTGTTTGAGCTTTTGGACAGTCATGGTGTACCGGTTATTTTCAATTCTAGTAAGACTTTCCCGGAGATGATTAAGATCAGGCGGTTGATGGGGAATCATCAGCCGTTTGTGGTTGAAAATGGGTCCGCGGTCTACGTACCACTTGATCATGAAATCGCGGCTGCCGAGGGGCTTGAATCAATCCATGGGTATCGACGTTATGTACTTGGGGAAGCGTATCAACTGATCCATGGCTTCCTGAGATCGATACAGACTGAGTTTCGATACAAAGCGCTCATGGAGATGTCAGAGGCCGAATGTATTAAGGTAACGGGCCTGGCTCGCACTGATGTGGTCATGGCGCAAACACGTGAGTTCTCAGAGCCGCTCCTTTGGCTCGACAGCGAGGATGCGCTAAAAGCGCTAGCGACGAAGGCGGCAGCGGCAGGCTTTCATCTGGTGATGGGTGGGCGCTTTGTCCACTTGATGGGATCAACCGATAAAAATTTGGGGCAACGCTGGTTAATAAACCAAATGAGGCAAATCCACGGCAAAGACTTCAAGGTAATGGCTCTAGGCGATAGCGAAAACGACGCGCAAATGTTGGCAGATGCCGATTATCCCGTTTTGATTCGATCCGAGAAACATAGTTTTCCAAACATTAAAACAAAGGCAACTGTCTACCGAACGACTCGCACTGGTCCAAGCGGCTGGCATGAGGCGGTCAGAAGAATCTTTTCACAACAACTTATTTGAGGGTCGAGCGGATGGGAGATTTCTACCAAACCGGGATTGTGACCACGCTTCACAATCTCACACAGCGTCCCACGGATGCCCTAGAGTCCGAGCTTTTGGCGTTCTCGAAACACAAACGGCTTGGGCTGATACTTCCCTGTCTTTACTCTGAGCTAGAAACCGAAGCGATGCCGAATATCGTTCGAGAACTTAGCCATGTTCCTTATCTTTCGCAATTGGTCATCGGGCTCGACTGCGCAAACCAAGAGGAGTATCGAAAGGCTCTTGTTGTGTTTAGTCAACTCCCGCACGACATCAAAGTACTCTGGAATGATGGACCAAGATTGCGAGCGATTGATCAGAAACTAAGGGAGGCAAAGCTTTCCCCAGATCAGATGGGTAAGGGGCGGAATGTGTGGTTTTGCATGGGGTACGCCCTCGGCTCAAACCAGGCAGATGCC
This sequence comes from uncultured Gammaproteobacteria bacterium, assembly GCA_913031455.1. Classification (GTDB taxonomy): domain Bacteria; phylum Pseudomonadota; class Gammaproteobacteria; order Pseudomonadales; family Litorivicinaceae; genus HIMB30. The sequence goes on along the minus strand of CAJWFL010000057.1, from coordinate 2,835 downwards.
CTTGCGATTCACGATTGCGATATTGTCACCTACGATCGCGGGCTACTTGCTCGCTTGTTATACCCGGTCGCCCATCCACAATTTAATTATGAGTTTTGTAAGGGTTATTATGCTCGTGTTTCCAATGGAAAAATGAATGGCCGGGTGACCCGGTTGTTAGTGACACCGCTATTGCAAACGCTCAAGCGAATATTTGGATCATTAGAATACTTGGATTATCTAGATAGTTTCAGATATCCGCTTGCTGGTGAGATGTCCTTCAATCGCGATGTAATTAAGGATCTTCGCATCCCATCAGATTGGGGACTGGAGATCGGTATTTTGAGCGAAATGACTCGTAACTATTCCACAAAACGTCTTTGTCAGGTCGATATCGCAGATCGCTATGACCATAAGCATCAGGAGCTATCGCTAGATGATGCGAATACTGGTCTGTCTCGAATGTCTATTGACATCAGTAAGGCCATTTTCAGAAAACTCGCCACCAATGGAATCGTTTTCAATCAAGAAACTTTTAGAACCATCAAGGCGATGTATTACCGCGTCGCCCTCGACTTTGTTGATCACTATAAAAGTGACGCTGCGATCAATGGACTGGATTTGGATTTGCATCGGGAGGAGAAGGCTGTCGAGTTATTTGCTTTGAACTTAATGAAAGCTGGGAATCACTTCTTGGAAAACCCGACTGAGAGACCATTCATTCCCAGTTGGAACCGAGTCAATAGTGCGTTACCGGACCTAATGGATGAGCTGTTGAAAAGTGTCGATGCCGATATGCGAGAATTTCGTTAGGTGAACAGTTCAGCATTTATTCAAAAGGTCACTGAATATCTAGCGGAACTCTACCCTGATCATGACAACACGCTATTGAAAGACCAATGCCTGGCGGCAATGGAGATCACTGAGATTGGTTCCGTGCCGGAGGTTCGAGAAGATTACTGGAGTTGCGAAGAGGTCGTTTTGATTACCTATGCAGACAGTGTCACATCAGACTCTAAAACTCCACTTGAAACCTTGAAGCACTTTGCAGATCAATACTTATCCGGACGCATCTCGACGATCCATATTCTTCCGTTTTTTTCGTACAGTTCGGACGATGGATTCAGTGTGATTGACTATTCGGTAGTGAATCAAAGCCACGGCGATTGGGATCAAATCGAGGCGATTGGCGAGAATTTCAAATTGATGGGAGACGTGGTTTTAAATCATTGTTCTGCGCGCAGCTTATGGTTTGAAAACTTTAAAGAGGGAAGGAATCCAGGGAAAGATTTTTTTATCACCGTCAAACCAGATGTAGCCCTTAATGAAGTTGTAAGACCGCGAACCACAGATCTGCTGAGGCCGACCCGTACGATCCTTGGTGAGGTTTTCGTGTGGTGCACCTTCAGTCACGATCAAGTGGATCTCAATTTTAAAAATCCTGTTGTATTGGTCGAGTTTTTGAAAATCATTCGTCGTTATCTTGAACATCGTATTTCTTGGTTCAGGCTCGATGCGGTTGGATTCCTCTGGAAAGAGTTAGGTACCTCATGTATCAACCTCCCGAAGACCCACTTGATCATCAAGTTGATCCGGTTGCTGGTTGAGAATAGATCGGAAGACGCGATTATCATTACAGAAACGAATGTCCCGATTCTTGAGAATTTGAGCTATTTCGGTGATCAGGATGAAGCTCACTTAATTTATAACTTTTCACTTCCGCCATTGCTCATCAATACTCTAATTACTGGTGACGCAACGCAGCTGAAGCGTTGGATGATGACGATGCCATCAGCCAAGATGGGAAATGCGTATTTCAATTTTTTGGCATCGCACGATGGAGTCGGACTCAGACCAGTGGAGGGGCTTCTGTCGACAGCCGAATTAAAAAATTTGACTGATACGATGGTGGAGTTCGGGGGTCGGCTAAGCTATCGAGCGACGCAATCCGAAACCGATCAACCCTATGAGATCAATATCGCGCTGTGGGATGCGCTTGCCGGGACAGACAAACAGGGCAAAGATGACTTCCAGTTCGAACGGTTTATTTGTGCGCATGCAATACTCCTCGCACTTGAGGGTATTCCAGCAATCTACATCCATAGCCTTTTAGCGACAAAAAATGACCATTCCCGGGTTGAAAATACAGGCAATCTGCGTTCTATCAATCGTCATATTTGGGACCAGGATGAGCTCGAGTTACATCTTGGAAATCGAGAGTCCCACCATCGCAAGGTGTTGGTGAGGCTCCTTGAGTTAATCCAAACGAGAAAACAGCAGAAAGCCTTCCACCCGAATGCGACAATGTTGACGCTGAGTCTGGGATCTGGATTGTTGGGATTCTGGAGGCAAAGTCTCGATCGTGAGCAAAAAATCTTCGCGATATTCAACATCAGTAAAGAGATGAGAACCCTTCCGATGGAGACTTTAAATCTGACTATAAAGCAGCGCTGGATTGACTTGATCAGCGGAGTTGACTTCATTGACCGGAGCGGGACCCTTGAACTTGGCCCTTATGATTTTCTCTGGATTGGTAATCAGAAATAGTCAGCTTTTCTGAGAGATTAGGTGCGTTTGCTTCGGCCAGAATGGTTCTGGCCAGAGGGTTTGCCTTGTCACAATGTTATGAGTCTTCTGGTTCGGGCGGTTTTTGGTTGCTGAAGGTACACGGCTGTAGTTGCCCCGGTTGCTCGCCAACCCAGAACATCACCATTAATCCGTCTGAGACACCTGATGGAGTATCGCAACTCGATCCGCGGTTGATCATTAAATCAGGGTCGGTGAAACGGAACCCTTCGTGGTAACACGCGTCAACGCCATCGGCGTAAATCTCGGCTTCGGTCGATCGTTTGTAGG
>CAJWFL010000056.1:0-8777 GCA_913031455.1 uncultured Gammaproteobacteria bacterium | reverse complement strand
TGGGCAAATCTAACCCGGTTTTGATCTCGATCATCGAGTCCATTCCTACCTTGAATTTGTGACCCTTTTGGAAGGTGTTCAAACGTAATGGCATAAAAACCAAAGTGTTTTGAGCGGTTGGATTATAGGAAGACTTGCAACGTTTCGCCAGACTCAAACCAATATTTCGACCATTTTTTCGCAACTGCAAAAAAGAAAATTGAATGCACTGACAATGCTGTAACACATCACCTGCAGATTGATGGTGTCTCGATTGGTTTGTTCTAACCTCAATTGATGGAGGCGCGCAATGAATTTGACACGATTGACGAAGAACCCAGCTATTGCGGGGGCTAGAGCCGATATTCAACAGTCCGAACCTGCCTCGCCTTCTTCAACGTTAGGCGATTACGTGATCTTCGTTGACGATTCGGGGGATGCATGTCTGGATCCGATTGATCCCCGATTCCCGATGGTGAATCTTGTGTTCTGTATCATAAAAAAGGATCACTACCTCGACCACGTCGTACCCAACTTAAGAGGACTCAAAGAGGAATTTTTTTGGCCATACCGACCTGATCCTTCACGAATCAGAGATGCGGTGGAAAACTGGCGTCTTTGCGTGGTTGCGCGATCAGTCGGTCCATCAACGCTGGATGATCGAACTGCTTGCTTGGATCGATTAAACCGAAACCTCAGTGGTCAGCGCATGTATCGATAAGGTCGCATTATCGAGGCGTTATGCGCATCCGTTTTACTCCTATGATCTCGCCATTCGCTTCTGCCTCGAACGTACCCGCCAATTTCTAACACTAAATCACCAAGCTCATAGACGCACCCAAGTGATCTTCGAAAGCCGTGGTAAACGGCACGATCGTGCCGCACAGATCGAATTCCAACAGATCCTCACACGGGCCAATCCGCTCGTACACCAACAGCCAGATTTTAGTCGGTTCCCGATCGAGCCTTTATTTATCTCCAAACAACCGAATCTCGCAGGTCATCAACTGTGCGATCTACTTGCTCGTCCGCTCGCTAAGTGGAGTTATGACCGGAACTCCCATCAACGACCAATGCAAATCATCCATACGAAATTCATCGCACACAAGATCTTCCCACAGACAGGATGGCAACGACCGACGCGATCGAGACTCAGCCCCTATTTCAATGGATACACACGAGTCAATCCCTCAGCGAACGACTCACATGCTCCCCGATAGCCACTCCAACTGGTTTTTCGCACAATCCCGTCCGCATCAGCCCAAACCTGAACATTACAGGGCTCGATGTGACTTTCTTTAAACCAGCGATATCGAGTTCGGTCGGCATCGTCGCTTGTCTCAGCTGGTTGACCAAGCGCATCGATGAGATGACTGACGTTTTGACTCATCGCAAAATCGAGCCCCCTATTCATCCGGTCGATCGCTTGCGACGCACACCCAATGAGAACTAGAACCAAAGCACCACCAATCAGCCACTGTTTCATTGACATATCCTCTTTTTAATCACTGCAAAAAGCTTACTGTGTCCACTTGAAAATCGATACCTCAATCGGCATAATTTCACCGGTGTTTCGGAGTTCCAATGTTTCCTTACACGCGATATTTTTTGCTGATTGTGGCATCCGTTTTTTTGGCGTTTAGCATCGCTGTCAGCGCCTCGCCACGCGTTGAAGTGATTGCAACTGCTCTCAACCGACCATGGTCGATTGCATGGATCAACGAGAACCAGGTCCTGATCTCTGAGCGCTCTGGACAATTGATCCATTTGGATCTCACTTCGAATGAACGCACTGCTATTGGCAACGTCCCGTCGGTCACTGCAGTCGGCCAGGGCGGCTTACTGGATGTGCAAGTCACGACCCTCGGGGATACGCTTTGGGTTTATCTGGCGCTGTCAGGTGTTAACGATGATCAGACCACAGGCACTGAGCTCTGGCGCGCCCGGTTACACAACAAAGCACTCACCGATGTCACTCAGCTCTACGCCATGCCTTTGAAAACGACATCTGGCCGCCATTTCGGGGGTCGGATCGCTCTCAGCGATCAACACGTATTTTTAACAATTGGAGATCGCGGAGAACGCGACCGAGCCCAAGATATTTCAGACTCAGCCGGTTCCATTATCCGACTCAACCTTGATGGCAGCATCCCATCCGACAATCCAATCTTCGCATCACCAAACGCCCGTCCAGAACTGTATTCCGTCGGGCACCGAAATCCTCAGGGCCTTGCTTTCGACTCCAAAGGCCATCTTTATGCTCATGAACATGGTCCGGAGGGTGGTGATGAAATCAACCGTATCGAAGCTGGCCTCAATTATGGTTGGCCAACAATTACCTATGGACGCAACTATGGGATCGGCACTCCCATCGGAGAGGGTGTCGAGAAAGAGGGACTTGAACAACCACTCATCTACTGGAATCCATCCATTGCACCCTCGGGCATGACATTCTATTCAGGAAAACAATTTCCTCAATGGAAAAACAATGTGTTCGTAGGGGCACTCAAGGCGCAAATGCTTGTGCGACTGGCTTTTGAGAACGGCAGACCCAAGCAAAAGGAGCGTTTGTATCGCGGAGAGTATGGACGCATCCGGGATGTTCGCGAGGGTCCCGACGGTGCACTTTACTTACTGACTGATTCAACCCGTGGACAACTGCTTCGAATCACGCCTTAAAGTCGCGATGCTGAGTCATCACAGGAACCGACGAGCGCACTGCTTGCACGCGATCTAAAATCAGATCGACCGTCAGTACACCGGGTTCGTCGGATAACTCGCCAAGACAGTCTCCCCAAGGATCGTAAACGACCGAATGCCCGTAGGTTTCGCGCCCTTCGGTTGTCCGACCACACTGTCCTGCGGCAACGATAAAACAACCATTTTCGATTGCGCGAGCACGCAACAAGGTCGACCAATGCGCCTGACCCGTGGTCTTCGTAAATGCAGCAGGTACCACCACAAGATCAGCACCTGCTAACCCATAATGACGATACAGTGCAGGAAAGCGAAGATCAAAACAGATGGAGAGACCCACCATCCAATCCTGAATAGGTGTCATGGTGGGGCTTGAACCCGCGTCGAAAAGCGCACTTTCTCGATAACTTTCTCCCGAGACCAAATCCACGTCAAACAAGTGAATTTTGTCGTAGGTCGCCTGAATCATGCCCTGTGGGTTGATCACCAAGGTTCGGTTTTTGACACCTTGGTCAGTCGCCATAATCAATGATCCGACAATGAGCGTCACTGCATGATCCGCTGCATACTGTCTCAAGCGATGGACCTCGGGAGCCTCAATTGTCAGGGCCTGCGCTCTCGAAATTGGCTGATTTGAAGACAAACACAACGCGCATTCAGGTAAGAGGATGACGTCAGCTCGAGCTGTCACCGCTTCATCCATCAAAGGGTACAGCCTGTCTTCAGAGATTGCTAAGTCAGGCTCAGCGGTATATTGGACACAACTTATGCGCATAAATCCTCCTTCTGCTGAGAATAACAAAGCTGCGAACGGACAACCTATCGATCTCTAGACGAGAAAATTTGATGCATTCTCGACAGATGTCATTACCAACCAGCGCTCTGATCAAGGGACGTCCAAACCAGTCACTTCAACCCGCACACCCTGCTCGGTATTGCCAATGGAAACCTGGCCTCCCATCGATTCAGCAATCAAACGAACTACATAGAGTCCGAGACCTAAATGTGACCCCGTGGAATCATTGCGAGTCCCGGAGAACATTTGAAAAGCATCGACACTGTTGTGTACTTGAAGCGATGAACCGGTATTCTCAACCCAGACCGAAACCGCATTAATGTGATCGCGAATACCCACAGTAATTAAACCGCCAGCGGGCGTAAAATCTCTGGCGTTGTCGAGTAATTTATCCAGCATTTGCTCAAACCGAAGGTCATTTCCCAGAATCACCACCGGGTCAATTGGCGCATCCAGTCGCCACTGGCGATCCATCACCGTGCGCTGAATGCTTTCAACCGCGTCTCGAGTCACTCGCGCCACATCAAAACCGTGCCGCCCTTCATCACGAAGTGCTTCTTCAAGACTTGCAGCCTCAGTGACCTTTGCAAGTGTTGATTCGAGCTTTTGGATCCCTCGCTCAGCTGTTGCCCGTAAGCGAGCCTGCTGCTCTGGATCTTTTTCGTCCGATAACAACTCCAGGCTTGTTTGAACCGTGCTCATTGGATTACTCAATTCATGTCGAAGGGTTCGAGGAATCCGCTCGAGAAATGCTGTGTATCTCGCCAAATCGCTGAGCACTTGCTGTACATCTCGACTTAGCTCGCCAACCTCATCAGCGGTCCGCGCATCAGTAAACGCCGGTTCACTCGAGAACCGACCACGGGTATCAAGATACGATTTCAATTCTCGCCGAAGTCGCGTGATCCGTTCAGCCAGTCGTCCTGAATAAATCGATAAACCCAAAATCAGAAGAATCAATACACCAAGCGTTTGCCACGCGAGTGTCACTAATGCTTGTTGTGCTGCACCGACAATTTCACTGGTCGGCGCCGCGATCAGGATCGAGTACCGCCCTGTTTCTGTGCTCAGGGGCACATTCAAGCGAATATCTTGTTCCGTCATTGTCACGTCGCGAGTCCATGCGTCTGACACTAATAGAGATGGCATTTCGTCTGGCGCAGTGGTTTTGGCAATGACCAGCCCATCCGAGTCAATAACCATAATTTGACGCGTCTCCCCTGCCAGTCGTCTCGCTAACTGCTGTACTTTGGCATTCAATGACTCAACTCCAAATCGGTACCGTCGCTCGCTTGGCTCAATCCAATTGTGATCGTGTTGGATGAAATCAATCTGTCGGCTCAGTACCTGAGACACAGGCATCTCCCACTCAAGCCGATACCCACCAGAAATTTCCCACCAGTAAGCCCGAACTCGTGGTTTCGAATTCAGGAGTAACGGATCACTAGAAACTGGCGCATCAAATCCACCAGAGGCCTCTGCAGCTAAAATGACTTCCTCCACAGAGGATCCACCAGTCAATCGCAACCGAATTGCGTCAAATGGGACTGCTTCAGATCGTCCAAATAATGGCTCGCGATAGAATCGAGTTGAGTCTTTTACCTCGAGTGCAAAAACAATCCGTTCATCAAATTGGCCAATCTTCATTCGGATTCGGTCATCTGCTAATGCATCGGGGGTGTCGGGCCATTCATCAAAAAACCCATCAATCACAGGCGCTCGACGCATTGGCTCGGGAGTCACTCGCAACCCAGCGATCGTCTCAGGACGACTCAATATGTCGAGTTCGGGTTTTAGGCTCTGTGCAACAACACGCAAGGCTTCAGACTGTGCTTCAGTGGCAAAGTGCTGCAGCTTTTGAAATGTCTGGTAACCGAGCCACGGAACCAGAGCGAAGACAGGAACAAACAAAAATAGCTTGATCCGTAAACTGAATTTCATCCAGGCGGAGACTCCCAACGATACCCAGTGCCGTAAACATTCACTAATGCATCAAACGCCTGATCGATGACTTTGAGCTTCCGACGGATATGCTTGATGTGTGTGCTGAGCGTATTGTTAGTAACGACAGTCTGTCGCGTCCGCTCAGCTAGTTGATCATACGTGAGAACTGCTCCTTCAGCGCGCATCAGCGCCTCGAGAATCGCAAGCTCAGTGACGGTTAAGCTCACTTGCTGGCCGTGAAAGGACACTTGAGCGCGATCTGGATCAACAATCAAAGGTCCGTCGGTCAGTACCGTATCCATTCCATTGCGCGCTCGATTGGCTCGCTTGAGGACAGCCGCAACCTTTTCAACCAGTAAAGCCGTAGAAATTGGTTTCGTCAGATAATCCCAAGCGCCCAAACGCAGACCAAAGATTTGATCAATTTCATCAGTGCGACTGGTGAGAAAAATCACTGGCAGGCCTGGATAGCGATCCAATAACCACTGACAAATTCCGAAACCCGCATCAGGATCGCGACCGAGGTGAATATCGAGTAAAACCAGACTCGGTTGCCCAGATAACGCATGCTGAATTTCGTCAGCCGACTCATACCCAGATACCGTAAACCCTTTCTTACTGAGGGCATACGAATAATTCGCCAACTGATCAACATCGTCCTCGACCACCACAATATGTGAATTCATCGCGCCTCCGGTTAGCTCAAATGTCAGTTGTTCTCGTGCCCGTAGCCTCACCATACCGCGTTTTTGGCTCGATATGATATTCGGTATGGTCTCGTTGAATTTCCATGATGACTTCACAGACTGCATCGGTTTGATCTCCTATGACTTCAAGACGGACGATTCGCATCGCCTGATGATTGAAGGGAACAAGGGGTGCATCCACACCCCCGCTTCCATCAACGTACGGAATAAAGACCTTCATTGACTGGTTTCCCATCAAAACTGAGTTGAATATCGACCCGACGATCAAGCGCGTAAAACCGATTTTGACCGTCAGCTAGTGCCTCTTGTTCACCTCGCCCGTCTGTTTGGATCGTCATCGGCGATGCACCAATTTCTTGTAAAACCTGCCCAACAGATGCGGCGCGCGCTTCGCTCAGCTGTTGGTTGTGCCGTTCTGATCCTCTCGGATCGGCATGACCGGTCAGCCTGACTGTCAACCCATCAATCGAACGAGAGGCTTTTGCCACAGCTTGAAGTGCCTGCCGGTATTGCCCAGCAGTCATCGCTGAGTTGGTATCAAAATGCACGGCAACCGATAAGTCAGAGAGCAGTTCGCGTAATACGACGATTTCGGCTTGAGTCTTAGCCTGCTCGGCATTTACCAGAGCAAGTTGTGAACGTGCCTTTGAAATCTCTTGATTCAAATCTGCGAGTTCCTGATTTTTACGCGCCAAAACACGCTCTTGCACGACATCATGGCCAATCAGAGCCCCCAGTGTTCCACCAACGACGACGCCCACGGGACCAGCGATCGCTGCGCCTACAGCTGCACCGGATCCAAATCCAGCATGCTCCGGCATCTTCGATTCTGTCGTCCCTGCATCCACAGCACTCACCACGCATGCCAACGTTGTTGCAATTATCATTTTCTTCATTTGAGTTTCCTCCGTTTTTGATGACCGCATTACATGTGAAAAGCAAAACAACAGATGGGAGAAATTGGGGTGAGATTATGGAGAAGGGATGAATGTTGTGTAGACACAATCTGTTTCGCAATTTAGATTCAAGCTCGTCATTCAAAACGAAAGGATTCAGTGAATACGATCTATTCCCATATCCGACCAATACACTCGAGATCACGAGGGTTCCACCCTTTCCAGATTGACTGGATAAATCATGATTCAATCTGAAAAAGTAAAATTGGGCACGGGGTTACCTGTATTAAGGGTGAGTACTCCGGCGCCTCTCGCCCATGGCACTCGTGGACTGTACTTTTTTATTTATGGAACGTTATACTGCGCACCTTCCGAAGACAGTGGAATTCTGTAGAATACCTGTAAAAGGCAAATCCGGTCATTACAGACTGACCAGTTTTTCTTAAACTGGTTGATGGATTCAATAGCTTGCGGGTATCGTATAAAGGCTATTACCCCAGCCTTCCAAGCTGGTGATGGGGGTTCGATTCCCCCTACCCGCTCCACCTCAGCCTTCACAGGCTTCATAAGCCACTGATGAGTCTACATCAACCTACTCAGTCTGTGATGGTGGTAGACAATGCAGTATACAAATCCCAAGTACACGTATCGTAAAGACGGTGTCTTCTATTTCTCTAAACAAGTTCCTTCGGACGTTCGTTCTTATTACTCAAAGCAACGCATCGTTCTGTGTTTGAAAACTAAGTCATCCGCACAGGCTCAACAGGCATCTAAGGCAGTGTTGGCTAAGCTAAAAGACTACTGGTTGAAACTGCGTATTAAAGACCTAGATGTTCCTGCATCACACTTATTGAATGAGTCTTTTTCTATAACAGCAGAGATGCCCACCATTGAAGTTGCACTGAACCTGTATCTGGATATTAAGGGTGTTGGTAGGAGTGAGTTGTTCTTCAGAGCCGCTAGGCGCAACGTTCGGTACTTGGTCACTGCTCTTGGGTTAAAAACATTAGATAAATACACCACAACTGATGCGTCTAGGTTCAGAGAATGGTTGCTAAAAGAGCAGACGATCAGTACATCCAGTGTCGGTCGACTCTTTGCATCAATTAAGGCAATCACTAACTTTGCGATCAATGAGCTGGGTTTAGAGGTAACGCCCTCATACGAAGTTAATCAATGCATTAGAGACTCGTATCGGTCGATATAAAGGAATGGGACAGGCAGAAGGGGCTTGGGTGATAGCAAGAGAATTTAAGGGGTCTGGCGAGAATGTAGAGCGTCTAGCTCATGAGATTCTCAAGGATGCTCTGGACACTGATGCGCCCATCGGCGAAGTCTTTAAGTGTTCAGTAGCAGAGGCTGTGAGTGCCGTTGAGGAGGCGATAAGCTGCCTGATCTAACCGACGAATGTTTTTGCTGTTGGATGGAATGGGTTCATTACATGATACCAAGCATCTTCCATCGCTGATTTCGCAAGTTCGTAATTCTTCTCGTTCACAGCGATTGCGTCATGAATGGGCAAGGCAAAGACATCCAAGAGGCGTAATTGCTTCATGGCGATCTGAAGGATTTCCCCCTCCAATTGCATTCCAACGAGCCCAAAGGGTCTGTCACCATTGAATATTTGTGCTTTGGGGTACAGCCTTTCAAAGGCTTCCATAATGTCCCTACCAAATTTCTCGGGGACTCGCGCTCCTGAACGAGCTCGCTCGTAGGATTCGCAATTTAAAGCGGCAGTGAAGAAAGATTTCACTGTCT
>CAJWFL010000055.1:0-8806 GCA_913031455.1 uncultured Gammaproteobacteria bacterium | reverse complement strand
AAAGTAAGAATGGTGTCGACGTGATCACCCTGGATCACAATCTGGCCGTTCTTGACGGAACCCCCGGCCCCGATACGTTGTTTGATGGCTTTACCTAAGGATTTCAACTCAACGTCTCCACCTGGGACATCCCAGATGACCGTTGCTTCTTTGCCTCCGCGCCCCTTGGTTTCTCTGCGCACGCGGCATACAGAATCATCCCGGTTACCAGGATGCTCGGAAACTGAGTCAGATCGGGTACGACCCGACTCGGTTGAATACACGAGCCGAGTATTTTTGGGCATTTACAGTTCTTCGAGTCGAGATTCGATATCAGGACGCGCCATCGCGCGGATCAAATCGTTTATACCAACCACACCAATCACATCCCCTGCATCATTTGTGACGCGTGCTTGAGATGATGGTGATTCTGTCACCAATTGTGCCGCATCTTCGACAAGCATTTCCCCTGACAACTCGGGGCCGGCTGTGTCGTTCGGCGCCTTCATGATCGTTTTTAACTGAATCACTCGGCCGCGGTTAATATCCTTGGTGAAGTCGGCAATATAATCATCTTTCGGCCTCAGCACAATTTGCTGTGGCGTGCCCTGCTGAATCACCTCACCGTCTCTCAAGATCGCGATCTGATCTCCAATGCGGAGTGCCTCTTCCAGATCGTGGGTGATAAAGACAATGGTTTTGTGGAGCTCTTGCTGCAGATCCAAAAGGATGTTCTGCATGTCAGTCCGAATCAAAGGATCCAACGCACTGAATGCCTCATCCATCAGCAGTATATCGGCATCCGTGGCGAGTGCTCTGGCAAGGCCGACTCGTTGTTGCATACCGCCCGATAATTGGCCAGGGTAATTTTCTTCGTAACCGGCAAGACCAACGCGATCAATCCAATAAGCCGCCCGTTTCTCAGCCTCTTTCTCGCCCATACCCTGAATCTCAAGACCGTAAATCGTGTTCTCGATGACGGTCCGGTGGGGAAGCAGTGCGAATTTCTGAAAGACCATCGATGCGCGGTTCCGACGAAACTCTCGCAACGTTTTGTCGTTCATCTCAAGCACATTCTCGCCATCAATCCACACTTCGCCGGTGGTCGGTTCGATCAATCGATTGATATGACGAATCAGTGTCGATTTACCAGAGCCAGACAAGCCCATAACCACCTGAATACCCTCCGCTGGTATTTTTAAGTTGATGTTGCTTAACCCAAGAACATGATTGTGCTTCTCGTTCAATTGATCCTTTGCCATTCCGTGGCGAACATTTTCCAGCATAGACAGGGGGTTACTGCCGAATATTTTGAATAGTTGCTTAATTTCGATCTTAGATTCCATTCTATTTATCGAGCCCTTCCCGATGGCTCTGCAGACGATTACCATAACTTTGACTAATTCGATCAAAGATAATAGCGAGAGCAACAATGGCCATCCCGTTAAACAAGCCCATTGCCAAGTATTGGTTGGAAATAGCTTTCAGAACTGGTTGACCCAAGCCAGTCACTCCGATCAAAGAGGCGATCACCACCATCGCTAAAGCCATCATGATTGTTTGATTCACTCCTGCAAAAATATTGGGCAGTGCCAGCGGTATCTGGACCTTGATAAGCTTCTGCCAAGGATTTGAGCCGAATGCCTCAGCGGCTTCGAGGACCTCAGTGTCCACTAATCGAATTCCGAGATTTGTTAGTCGAATCATCGGTGGTATTGCATAGATGACGATCGCAATGAGTCCTGGGACTTTTCCTATCCCAAGAAGCATTACCACTGGAATCAAATATACAAAACTCGGGATGGTCTGCATAACATCCAAAATAGGAGTAATAAAACCCTGCGCCCTGTTTGATCGGGCCATCAATATTCCAAGAGGTAATCCCAGCCCAATACACACCAAAGTGCAGACAAGAATCATGCTGACGGTACTCATCGTATCTTCCCACATGCCCAAAAAGCCTATGACGAAGAAACTAAGTGCGGAACCAAACACTATTTTTACACTACGGCTCGCCAACCAGGCGACTGTGCAGACAACCAAAATAAATACGGGCCAAGGGGTTGCAAGAAGTGTTTTTTCTAAAAAAATCAGGAACTGCAATAATGGATCGAAAAACGTTTCTATTGCTTCTCCATGAGTGCGCGTAAAATTTTTAAAGCCTTCATCTATTCCCTTTCGAAAATCGCGCAAATCCTTGCGCCCTAATTCGGGGAATTCAAAAAACCAATCCATTACTTCCTCAATTACGAAAACGCCCCACTAAACAGTGGGGCTAGTCTGCTCTATCTGACTTACAGCGATTTTTTGATCTTTGCCTTGGCGTCCTCAGAAACCCAAGTCGACCAGGTTGCCTCTTCGTTTAACAGAAATTCTAAGGCTGCTTCCTCACCTGGCGCTTGATTAGAATCCATATAAACGAGATATTTATTCAGCATGTTCGAGTCAAAAGACCTCTTTCCGACATAAGCAGCAACCTCGGGGGCACGCTCAGCGAAATCCACCTGAGCTAACGAGACCACCTCAGACACAGTCCACTTACTGCGTTTTGGATTATCGCACTCTTCAACCGGTTTTACGATGCAGTTATCCCAGTTGTCTTTGTCGAACCCCGAATTGAAATCCACTAACTTCAAATCATACTTTGCAGCAAAAACCGTAGGGGCCCAATAATAGCCGACCCAATTTTCACCTCGTTCGCTTGCTTTTGCTATTGACCCGTCTAGACCAGCGCCTGATCCCGTCTCTACCAACTTCCAACCCTTTGCTTCCATATCAAATGCCCGGAAAAGCTGATTGGTCGCCAACTGACAACCCCATCCTGCGGGGCAAGTATGTAGCCCACCTTTGGACGGATCTTCCGGATGTGGAAATAAATCAGGCCTAGCGATCACGTCGTCGATTGTTTTGAGTTCAGGATGTGCTTGAGCCGCGGCAGCGCTCATCATCCAGCCCTCACCAGCACCTGTAATTGGCGCTGGATTAAGTTTTACGAGTCGCTTTTCAGCAACTGCAGCATCGATCACGACCGCCGCCGCGTTCGCCCATAGCTCTGATGCAATATGCGGCGACCCTTTCTCAGTCATTGAAGTGATTTGCGGCATGGTGCCAGCAGTTAGATATTCCACTTCACACCCATACCCTTCTTTCATTATCAAGCCGTCAAGACGTGCCAGAAATTCTCCGCTCGCCCAGTTCATCTCACCAATCACGACTTTTCCGCAATCAGCTGCAAACGTTTGCGCACCTGACAGTAGCGCACCCGCTGTCAGTGCTGCACCAATCAGCTGTTTCATATAACCCCCAAAGGTTTTTTCAATTTTTCTTCAAATTATGTTTCACCCACGAAACATTTTTAAAGTGTACAGAATTGAGTGCTTTTTAACAAATATGATGAAAAACAATAATTTATAAATTTTTTGAAGCAATTTACCTGTCAATTCGTAAAAAAATTACTTTGACGTCAAAATTTAAGTTGTGAAATATATGTTGTATTGATAGTGAACTCGATACACAACCCTAACTTCAGCCCAAGGAGTGAAACACGCGCGTGCAGGCACATAATCTCGAAACAGAAGTGTTGGTTGCTCTACGCCGCATCGTGCAGGCAATCGATCAGCACTCAAGCCGCCTTGGCAAAGAGTTCGGTCTTACGACACCGCAGTTGCTGGTCCTGCAAACAGTCGCGAGTACGCAAGAACAACCGATCCGGGCGATTAGTGCGGAAGTCAATCTATCGCAAGCGACCGTCACCTCGATCGTTGACCGCCTAGAACGACGAGGGCTTCTTGAGAGGCAACGGTCGGGGACTGATCGTCGCAAAGTGTTTTTGGTAATCACGGACGCCGGCAAAGAACTGCTCATCAAAGCGCCTAAGCCGTTACAAGAGAACTTCCTGCATCGCTTTGAGCGCTTACGTGAGTGGGAGCAGCATCAGCTCGTCTTTGTCCTCAAACAAGTCGCCGAAATGATGGGCGCGCGCCACATCGATGCCGCACCGCTGCTGGACACCGGCGAAGTTACCCGCGGCCACCTGATGCCAGAAATGCAGCCTGATTCGGAGCTAGTTGACCCAGTTGATAGTCAATAAACGCTTTTTTCAACTCACCTTCGGTTGACAACACAAAGGGGCCGTGGCGTGCGATCGACTCATTCAATGGTGGTGATGACAAAAGAAGGCCACGTCCGTCACCCTGAATCGTCACCCCACCATCACCAGAAAGGACCGCTAAATCGCCGTCGATAACCGCCTGCCCAGCGATTGTTAATTGACCTTCGAAACAAAATAGGATGGTCGTTTCGCCATCAGTCAACGGAATCGTTGTCTGACCCCCGTACGGCGCAATATCCACCATCAGGACAGGCAAATGCGTCCGCGCCGGACCCGTCTGCCCAAACAGTTCACCGGCAACCAATCGATAACCCACACCGTCTTCTTCGAATTCAGTGATCTCTGATGGTGAAATGTCCTGATAGCCGGGATCTGCCATCTGCAGACGCTGAGGAAGGTTCAACCAAATCTGAAAACCCCATAGACTTCCATCCGTCTGCTCTGGCATTTCAGAATGCAAAATCCCACGGCCCGCCGTCATCCATTGCACTGCGCCATCCTCGAGAAGACCCGCGTTACCATTGGAGTCTCGATGTCGCATCTTGCCCTTCAGCATGTATGTAATTGTTTCAAAGCCGCGATGTGGATGTGGCGGAAATCCCGCCACATATCCCGACGGATCATCGTTTCGAAAATCGTCGAACATGAGAAACGGATCCAGATAATCGGCCCCGGCCAAACCAATCACGCGCCGTATGTCTACACCGGCTCCATCTGAAACTCGCTGCCCATTGATGACTCGTGCAATTGAACGCATGACACTTTCCTTTTTTCCGTTTGCCCTCACTTTAATGCCTAAATTCATCTTTCAAAGTGCTTTGCGGCTATCAATTCCGATCCGTATTGGCACGAATGCTGAGGAACCCTGATGCCCCAACTGACCTGTATCGATCCCAATGAACGAGCCATTGACGTCGCATTTGAACCTGGGGAAACCATCCTTCAAGCCACACATCGAGCCGGCGTTGATGGCATTCTAGCGGAATGTGGTGGAGGTTGCTCTTGCGCGACCTGCCATGTGATGTTGACTTCGGATTGGGATGGAACGCTCGATGCGCCAAGTCCGCAGGAGGCTGACATGCTGTCATTCGCAGTCGACCCAACACCTCAGTCACGCCTTGCCTGTCAGGTACAACTCAATGAGCACCATGACGGGCTCAGGCTCACAGTCGCAAAACGTCAGTATTGATGAAAATCGGGATTGTTGGGGCTGGCCAGGCCGCCTGTACTCTGGTCGCAGAGCTCGTCCGTGGGCAGTTTGCTGGCAAGATACTCATCTTTAACGGCGAATTGCATCGGCCATACCAGCGTCCCCCATTATCGAAAACCTGGCTACACAACCCAAGCGACACCGAATCAATTCGCTTACTCCCAGAGCCGATCGAAACCCATGCGTCGCTTGAGTGGATTCACGACCACGTGGTCTCGATCGAACCGGATCAGGGGGTGATCGCCACCAACAATGGTCGTCGTACAGTAGATCATATCGTCCTGGCCACAGGCACGCGAGCAAAGACACTGGCTATCGACGGACTTCCCTCGGATCAAGTGCATGTCATCCGAACACTGAGTGATGCGATTCACTTACATGAAGCACTCGATGCAGCACACAATATTATTATTATCGGCGCCGGGTTTTTGGCGTTTGAGCTGGCTTGTAGCCTCGACCATCCAGAACGCACAATCCGGGTCTTGGCCAAAGGGATTCGCGCGCTTCCACAAATCTCTGTCAAAGCAGCAGACCGTCTTCTCGAGGAAACACCCGCGTCAATCCGCGTTGGTGTCACAATCGAACGGTATGACCAAGACAGCGCTTCACTCATCACCAATCATGGGCCCGTCCCAGCAGACCTGGTCATTGTCGCCATTGGTGCCGAACCGAATACTGAACTCGCAAGCGCATGCGGCCTTGGGACATCCGAAGGGATCCCAACAGATGCTTTGATGCAGACAACACATCCACGCGTTTCTGCGATCGGCGAAGTCAGCCTGCATACACAACCGCATCTCGACAAGGTGATGCGGATCGAATCAATCTCTGAAGCCAATGACTCAGCCAGTACGCTCGCAAAACGGTTGCTCGGCGCCCCCGAACCCTTTAAGGCGACACCGTGGTTCTGGTCCGATCAAGGCAAGTTGAAATTACAAATCGCAGGCCTTGCTGCGCGCAATGACGACGAAACTTGCCTCATCGACACCCAAACAGAACGCGTGGTCATTCGCCACAATAGTGACCATGTCACGGCAATAGAGGCTGTGAATGCAGCAAAAGAATTCATGGCGGCTCGCCGCCTATTCGAACAAGGCTCGATCAGTCGTAAGGCGCTACTACAAGCATGTTCGGTGTTCAGTCTGCTTCAGTCATCCAGATCTTGAAACTCAACAGGCATTTGCTTGGTCGACGACACACCTAAGGTCTTCAACTGCTCAGCACGACGAACCAAATTTCCCCGGCCCGTGGACAACCGTTGCCCTGCCTTTTCAAATGCTTCCTGTGATCGGCGGATTTTATCACCCACATCTTGGAAGCTTTCCGCAAACAGCACAATTTGGTCATAGAGTTTTCCCCCTAAATCCGCGATTTGCCGCGTATTCCGATTTTGGTGCTCAATTCTCCACACATGCTCTACGGTGCGTAACAAAGCGAGCAAAGTGGACGGAGATGCAATCACAACGCCCTGAGCAAGTGCATCGGTAAAGAGCTGTGGCTGGGTCTCAAAGGCAGCAGAAAATGCCGGCTCAATAGGGACAAACATTATCACAAAGTCAACGGTCGTAATGCCTGGAAGCCCTGAATAATTTTTACCTGATAAGCCTCTCACGTGGGTCTTCAGTGAATTGGTATGTGCCTTCAGTGCATCCAATCGCTTTGTCTCATCCACAGCTGACATGGCCCGCTCGTAGTCTTTCAGAGATAACTTCGCATCAACAATTAAACACTTGTCATCAGGCAACGAAACAACAACGTCAGGCTGTAATCGGGAGCCCTCCTCACCTGTGAAGCTTTGCTGACGTGAATACTCATGACCCTCACGAAGACCGGAAGCACTCAGCACCTGATCCAAAATCAACTCACCCCAGTTACCTGCGGTTTTATTTTCACCTTTCAGCGCACGAGTCAGGTTGATCGCATCCTCAGACATTTTTTGATTTAACGCTTTCAGAGAGACGATTTCCTGACGAAGCGATACCCGATCACGCGTCTCATTTTCATAGACTTCATTCACACGCTTTTTGAACGCATCCAATTCTGTGGTCAACGGTTTTAAGAGTTGTGTCAGCGAATCACTGTGCTGTGAGGTCAATTCTTTGGAGCGCTCGCTGAATAAGCGCTGAGACAGCGCTTCGAACTCGGCTTTCATCAGCGCCGTTTTCTGATCAATCTCGGTATTGGCCTCAGAACGCGCCAGAAGCTCAGCCAGTTCAGCCTTCGCCGCCAACCAGAGTTTCGCGAAGCCAGCCGCCAATATAGCCCCCGCAATTGCAATCGCTGCCAATACCCAGGTGATTTCCATGTCTCAGATCTCCTTCACCTCCGGTATCATGACATCTCGAAACCAACCTCACCACCGGGGTCTTGATGTCAGATTGTGAAGATAACTTATTTCAAACGGCGTTTAGCAGTATCGGTGGGTTTCGTTTTGATGAAAACGTCGCACAAGTCTTTCCCGACATGATTCGCCGAAGCGTGCCCGGCTACGGCCATGTGGTTGGATCAAGCGGACTGATTGCCAAACGCTATGCACAACCCAATACAGTGATCTACGATCTAGGATGTTCACTGGGAGCCACAACCCTTGCGATCGCTAATCAGGTGACAACCCCCGGCTGTCGAATCGTCGCTGTCGATAATTCGAAAGCCATGCTCGCCCAAGCACAATCCAATCTAACCGACCGCTTAGTTGACCCTTTACCGATTGAGTGGGTGCATGATGATATTTCGACCATGGCATTCGAGCCGTGCTCAGTTGTAGCACTGAATTTCACATTGCAATTTATCGAACCAGGCAAACGCGAGCAATTATTAGGCGAGATCCATCGTGCCCTGTGTCCCGGGGGGGGGCTGATTCTGGCGGAAAAAATCGTGCAAGAGGATCTGAAATCGCAAGATATCCTCAACGCTTTGCATTTGGACTTTAAACGCGCCAATGGCTACTCCGAACTCGAAATTTCTGGTAAACGCCAGGCGATCGAAAATGTTCTGATCCCAGAAACAGCAAACGCACACATCAATCGACTCACACGCGTCGGATTTACAGAGGTTACTGAGTTCTTCCACTGCCTGAACTTCAAAGCGTGGGTTGCCATCGCATGATTCAGATCGACGATGCATGGACGCACCCTGGGCTTCCATGGCTGCCTGACCTTGTCACTCGACATCAATCCATCATTGACCGACGACTCGGTCACGGTGATCTGAAGTGTTGGTCAGAGGCCATGTCACGTATCCCGAGCATGGACCCGGCATCCAGGACATTAGGTCGTGCTGTTGGTCTCGCGCACATTCCAGAAGCGGCTGAACAACCACTCAAAAACGCACTTCGTGGTCTGATGCCCTGGCGCAAAGGTCCATTCAAGTTTGGTCCCATCGACCTCGACACTGAATGGCGCAGTGATTTGAAATGGGATCGTTTGCAGGCGAAAATTAATCTGATGGGTCACCGCGTGCTTGATGTGGGATCGGGGTCTGGCTACCACCTCTGGCGCATGCTCGAA
>CAJWFL010000054.1:0-9052 GCA_913031455.1 uncultured Gammaproteobacteria bacterium | reverse complement strand
ACCATTGCCGTAGAGAACTCCTGCTGATGCATTCAATATTTCGATTTTTGATATGGTATAAAGAGGTATCGTAGACAGATCGGGCGACTCCAAGGTTGCGTTGTTAAGGGGCCTTCCGTCTAGCATTATTAGAACATTTTGTGCAGCTCGTTCACCGAAGCCTCTCATATCCGGCGTTCCACTCGCGCTATAACCACTCGACGCACCATTGATGTGTAGAACACCAGACGATGCTAGTACTTCACTTAATGACAGGTATCCAGATTCGATGATCTCTTGTCGGGAGATAATCGTTGAGAAAGGAGAGGCTTCCGTGATAGCAGTGGCTGATCTGCTATCGATTTCAATTACGATATCAGCTTCATTTGCAAGACCACAGACAGATGAGAGGCACAGCATTACCGCGCCAAAAAATTGGCTTACGTTCATTTTATTCTCCCAAACGCGCCCACCGCACGCCGAAAAGTGTGTGAACTCGTGAGGTAGGTCTCCGGGCTTGTTCAGGGCAATTCCATTTGCCGAATCACACACACCTTCCCATCAATCATGACAGTGGTATTCGTGAGGACTCAGGACTGAACATACCGTTGCGGGGGCAGCTTCGGACTTGGCTAGGCCTTACCGAATTCCCTGTTATACCGATCGCTCGGCCACCTAACGAGAGCTAGTAAGTATAGAGACCGGTTGTTTAGTTGCAACTCATCTTTTGGCTAAAAGGCAGTAATGACTAGTGCCGCGACTGCCCACAAGAGCAGTGATCTTTCGGCGAGAGATTGGGTTTCTTCGATGTGATAACGCGCGGCATCATCGCCATTGCCAACGAGCGGCTCTTGTTTGATAAGACCCTCAACACAACGAGAGCCACCGAGTTTGACTCGAAGTGCTCCCGCCGTCGCTGCGATCAGTACGCCGGCTTCCTGGTCTGAGAAACCATTTGCTTGCCGAGTCCAAATGGCCCGTGACCGCTCGCGATCTCCCATGAATCCGAGTGTCAGGGCCATTAATCGGATGGGTACCCAGTTGAGGAGCAAGACCCAGCGCGCGGATGTTTCACCCGAACCATGGCGCTCGGAAATGACTGTCGATGTCCAATACAGAAGAATGCCTGGTAGTCCCCCAAGTGCAAACCAGGCGAGTGGAATGAACACTTTTTGGGCGAGTTTTAATACCTGTGTCTCAACTGTGATTCGGGCGACGCCATTTTCATCGAGTTGGCTTGCATCCGTTCCCGAAAATTCGGAGAGCTTGATCTGTGCTTGCGAAAACGAACCACTGCGAAGTTCTGTCAAGATAGCTTTAGAGTCCTCAGTCACTCGACCGTATTCGAGGATCAGCACCAAGGCGCTAAACGTGACGATCGCCCCGATTAACGGCATGTAGGCAATGATCGCACCAAGTGTCACGGCGCCACCAACGATGATTGGCAGTCGCAAGGTATTGGGTAAAGCGTCAGTGGCTTTTTCAATCGTGCTGATTACTTGGAGGCGATATGGCTCAATACGATCAGATGCAACAAGGCGGCTGAAAAGGAGAGCGGCAACGGCCAAAATCAAAGCGTTCATGAAAAATCCTTTAAAGTTTTAGAAACTGTAGCATGAAGCCAGTTAAACTTGCGTGATGTTCAAACCGTTAACTCTGTGTATTGGTCTTCGGTACACCCGCGCTAAGCGTCGGAATCATTTTATTTCGTTCATATCCGCTGTCTCAATGGCTGGATTGACTCTTGGTGTCGCCGTTCTGATTCTCGTGCTTTCTGTTCTCAACGGATTTGATCGCGAATTACGCACTCGTATTCTGGGGACAGTACCGCATGCATTACTTGAGTTTGAAAACGCCCGAACGGATCTTGATCCAATCGCGGAGCAGTTGAGTAGTAATCGATCGATCGTCGGCGTCGCGCCACTGAACCAGGGTGAGGGTCTATTAGTTGCCAATGGACGCACCGTATCCGTTGCGGTTCTTGGGGTCGATCCCGAGCAAGAATCCAAAGTATCGATTCTTCCGGGACACATGACACAAGGCGAATTCACTGACCTCAATGCCCAACGGTTTTCGATCATTTTGGGATCCGGTGTTGCAGCCAATCTTGGGGTTATTCCTGGTGATCAGGTAACGCTTTTGATTCCAGAGGCGACACTGAGTCTGGCGGGAGTCACACCACGACTGAAACGACTTCAGGTGGTCGGTCTATTTGAGGTTGGCGCACAACTCGACAATCAGCTTGCCTTTGTTGAACTTTCTGATGCGGCCAGGCTTTTTAAGCTCGGGGAGGGGGCTGCAGCGCTTCGATTACAATTTGATAACCTGTTTGATGCTCCTCAACTGATCCGCCCAATAGCGCAAGAAGTCAGCAATTCGCTTGGTCGCCCGATTCGTTACCAAGATTGGACACGAACGCAAGGCAACCTGTTCGAAGCAATTCAGCTCGAAAAGACCATGATCGCGTTGTTATTGACGCTCATCATCGCCGTCGCTGCCTTTAACATCGTCTCGACGCTTGTCATGATGGTCACCGATAAGCGCGCCGATATCGCGATCCTGAAAACCATCGGGCTCCCGCCAAGGAGTGTGATGAGCATATTTGTTGTTCAGGGAACGCTTGTTGGTGTGATTGGTACGGTTTTTGGTGTGATTTTAGGTGTGCCACTGGCTCTGTCGATCACAGAAATCCTTGAATTTATGGAATCTGTTTTCGGCTTTTATCTGTTTAACCCAAGTGCCTACTTTATCTCCGACTTACCGTCTGAGCTTCGCTGGTCGGATGTTGGACTCGTGATCACTCTGAGTATCGGGTTATCGCTAGTTGCAACGCTCTATCCGGCTTTAAAAGCAAGTCGAATCGTTCCTGCGGAGGTCTTGAATCATGAGCGGTAGTTCATTGCTAGCGCTTCAGAGCGTCAGCTTTGGCTACGGTGACGGACAGAGCCGTATTCCGGTTCTCGACGATGTGAATTTCTGTATTGGATCTGGACAGCGTCTCGCGCTCCTCGGGCGGAGTGGTTCAGGTAAAAGTACGTTAATGAATATTTTGGCCGGATTACTTCTGCCCGAACAGGGATTGGTCGTCTGGCAGGGGACTGATATTACGCAACTGAATGATGCCAAGCGTGTCGCATTACGTCATCAAACGATTGGTGTCGTGTATCAATTTCATCATTTGCTTCCCGAGTTCTCGGCTGAAGAAAATGTCGCATTACCTGCCATCCTTGGTGGCCAGACCGTAGCTACTTCAACACAGTTGGCACGCAAACTTCTGGATCAGGTTGGTCTGGGGCATCGACTGGATCATCGGCCTGGAGAATTATCTGGTGGCGAGCGTCAACGTGTTGCGATTGCGCGTGCGTTAGCTGGTCACCCAAAGGTCTTACTGATGGATGAGCCGACCGGGAATTTAGACGAGACAACAGCTGACGAGGTCTTGGCGATGTTGCTTGATCTATCGAAGACGACGCAAACAAGTCTCGTGATTGTGACCCACGATCGGCGTGTAGCTACTCAGACTGATGCCCAGTTTGAGTTGCATCGCGGTCAGTTACAGAGCGTTTGAGGAAGCGTCCGTTACGGCGCCTCCAGTTATAGCTCACCTGGACTCTCCACCAGATTCGAATGACCAAAAATCCAATCATGCTCAGGATTGCTCCGACGATTAGCGATCCAGTCAGTAAAGGCCACCAAATCAGATTGATTTGTTCCTGAATCCATTCAACCGTCACCTCTTGGGGCCAACTCACGCTTTCACTTCCTAGCACCCAGGCGCCCAGTTGATAAGCAAAGAAATAATAGGGAGGCATCGTGATGGGATTCGTCAGCCACACGAGCCCAACTGAGAGTGGTACGTTACACCGGAGGACCAGCGCAAAGACAGTTGCCGCAACCATTTGCAAAGGCATTGGCATACAGGCCCAAAATAGACCATTCAGAAATGCAAGCGCAACTGAGCGGCGATTCAAATGCCACAAGTCATCAGCGAATAGTTGGCGACCAACCCAGCCCCAACCACGCATATGATCGATTTGCTCCGGCGGTGGCATGATTCTCGAAACGAACTTTCTCGGCATGATTTTTGGTCGATCTCTGACGTCTGATTGAGATAATCACTCGCACAGAAACACGAATTCCCTCTCATGCTCTCTGCATGATCGTATCGACGTTGATTGTAAGCAGTTTACCTAGGTTTCCAAGCACTTTATCGCCTTTTTATTTGATTATTTCGGCGATCATGCTTGTTTCGTCTCGATTGCCTTGATTTTCACTGATTTGTGTGACCTTGGCTCTTCAAGAGATTCGAATCACAGACAGGATCGATTCGATGTGGGCTGAATCAAAGCTAAGCCATGTCTGTGAAGGTGTACTCCTTGTCGAGCGGATTACGTCTCAGGCAGTTGATTTTACCTCTGGTTCAGCAATCTGGGAGAGCAAGGACTGTCGAGACTTACCGGCAGGTGGTGGATCCCTCGATGGTTGGGTCCCTGCCGAAAGATGCGTTCGTTTTCTGACATCATAGTTGAGTTGCTCTGGCTGTTGCGGCCGGTCGATGGCTCTGAAAATCGACGGAGTTGTGTCTACTTTCTTTCAGCGCACGGAAGACATTTATTGTTGATGGGAGACGCCGATTGGTTCTCTGAGGCACATGTGGTGAAGGAACTTCACCGTTGTGAATTGATTGGAAAAATTGATGCTGTCGTTGTGTCTCATCACGGCGCGAGTGATGGTTCGAATCCTTCCTTCGTGTCGTTGGTCGGAGCAGAAAAGGCATTGGTGAGTATTGGACGCTCAAAATCGTTACGGACATCCTCATCGGGATGTCTTGGATCGTTGGCCTTCGAGTGGTGCCACAATCCACCGAACAGATTTAGATGGCGCTTTAAGCTTTGATTTTGAAACGGGTGAGGTGGATCGTTACTGAGAGAGCAGTCCGCAACGATGGATTAGTTCGGGAGTTTTCCGCCAATAAGATGAATGGTCCGATCGATTGATAACAAACTCTCCGGTTGATGACTAATCACCAGTGTGGTCCGGTTCGCTTTTAAATTCTCGAGGCCTTTAAGAACTTCTTTTCGACTTTTGTGATCGAGTGCACTTGTCGGCTCATCGAGCAGTAGAATCGGTGCATCTTTGATGAATGCACGAGCGATCGCAATACGCTGCCGTTGACCACCGGATAATCGATTACCAAAAGGACCAATCTGAGTATCAAAGCCATTCGGAAGCGCTTCAATAAATTCCAGAGCGTGTGCTTGACGCGCCGCCTCCCTCACTTCCTCATCTGATGCGTCAGGCCAGCCAAAGCGAATATTATCTGCAACTGATGCATCAAATAGATTGACTTGTTGTCCAACGAGCGAGAGTTGCCGGCGACGCTTGGATAGTGGCCACTCTGTCACGTATTCATCGTTAATGCGGATTTCGCCATCATTGGGCTCTAAAAACCCTGCGATGAGCGCAATCAGCGACGATTTACCAGAACCTGATGGTCCGACGAGTGCAACACTTTCTCCTGGGCGGATGTCGAATGACACCGATTCGAGTGCATGATGATCAGCATTTGGATATCTGACGGTGACATTGTTGATAGTCAGTGATGCATTGGCAATCGCATCATGACTTTTCGAATGTCCGCGTTGATCATCAAGCGTCTGATCGAAAATCTCATAGATTGACTCTGCGGCAGCAAGACCTCGCTGAATTGTCGCATTGACCCCTGTGAGTCGTCGAACCGGGTCAAAAATCATCCCCATGGCTGTGATGTATGCAACAAACTCCCCAGGGCTCAACATGTCTCTGGCGCTCATCTGTGTGCCGATGAGAATCACAATCCCGATCGTGATCGCGGCTAGAATTTGAACCAACGGAACATTCAGTGACTGAATTTTTATTACCCGCATTTGCTCATGGCGCAATCGCTTATTGATGTCATCAAAACGCGCCTGTTGGTTATCGTGTCCGCCAAAGATCTTGATATCCTTGACGGCCAATAATGATTCTTCGATTAGGCCCGTCAGTCGTCCTGTCCAGGTTTGTAAATCTTGGTTGGAACGACGCATTTTAATGCTCGCTTTCTTGACCACAAAGGACACGACAGGTGCCGCAACCAGTAATGCGAGGGACATCTGCCAAGAGGTGTAAATCAAAAACCCGAGGAGACCTAAAATCATGAGTGTATCTTTGATGATGACCATCCAGGCTGTTGAAACCGCCTCGCCAACTTGAGCAACATCATAGGTAATACGCGATAACAGGCGACCGCCCTCTTCAGCATCGTGATCGGTTATTGGAAGATCGAGTTGTACAGCAAAGACCTCGGATCGGATATCAGCAACGGTGCGATTGGCAACGTATTGACTGGAAACTGATGCCACGTATTCAGAGATCCCCTTAAAAACGAAGACCGCGACGATCAAGAGCGGGATTTGAATCAATGCACTTGGATCTTTGTCGATCAAAGATTCGTCGATCAAAGGGGCCATTAAGGCGGGCAACATGGGTTCCATCGCAGCAGTCGCTGCCATCGAAAGCATCGCCAACACAGCGATTTTCCAATACGGGAGGGCTTCCCGAATCAGACGCCCGTATGTGTGCATATCGCCCTTCATTCGCGTCTTAAGATCCAGTCAACCCAAAAGCTCGCGAAACCGCGCGGTTTGAATTCTTTTTCCATGATGTCCCGATCATACTCTGAGTTGACCCATTCCAGAAAAGTCGGCGCTGTCTGGTTCTGGGAGGATGTCAAATGCTGATCGCGATATCGGATGTATGACTCGAAGAAGTGATCCAGAATACCTGTTTTTGCGCTTCTGAAATGACCATAGGCCCAGTGAAGTTGTTCCTTCGCCTCGTCGATAGGCTGGCCTAATCGGAAGTGACAATAAAGTACCGCAAATATTCCAGCGCGATCGGCTCCTGACTTACAATGCGCAAGAGCTGGTGTTTCGAACCCCTCAATTAACTCTTTTAATAAGTTGATTTGCTTCGCAGTTGGTAACCCACGGGATTGAACACGAGTATTGATCAGTGTGATACCCGCTTCCTCACAAGCTTTGGCTTCCAACTGATATCGACCTTGGGTTGGGTTGTAACCACGCAGATTGATGATGGTTTTCAGGCCCAAGTCTCTTTTGTAACGATGGATTCGTGCGACGCTCGGCTGATTACTTCTGTACAGTGGACCGGGAAGACAGAAACGATTGGAATAAAGCAATCTCAGGAAGCCGTGATCCACGAGCCATAAATCCAGGTTTGCTTTGAGTGATTTCCACGAAGTCAGCGGTGTGGATGGTGGTGCTTTGCCCCAACCTTCAATTGACACGAATCATCCTTTTCCTTTTGGGTAGCGCGGAGCATACTCAATTCGTCGGTATTCTGCACAGAAATGAGGGAATTAGTGCATGAAATTTGGCTTTGGTGTCTTTAGGGGTGTTGATGTGTGGCCGAAACGATGGCATCGACCTGCAAGTACGCTGAGTCGTGCACTACGCCCGATGATTACCTATTGGATGCGCAAAAAACGCCAAAAGATTGCAAGCGCACCCAGGATTTCCGATCAAGCTCCTGTGGTTTGTATTGGTAATCTTGTGGTTGGGGGCTCTGGTAAGTCACCTTTGGTGATGAGCCTCGCTTTACGACTCAAGGATGCAGGGTTCAGTCCTGGTATTGTGAGTCGTGGCTTCGGTGGTTTTGTAACGAATTTACCGATCGAAGTCACTGAGCACAGTGAGCCTCACGTCGTTGGTGATGAACCATTGATGCTCAAAATTCGAACACGATGTCCTGTTGTCGTGTGTCGTGATCGTGCGAAAGCGGTTGATCGATTATGTTTTCATCACCAGGTCGACGTCGTGCTAGCTGATGATGGATTACAATCTATGCAATTATGGCGAGATCTATCGATTTGTGTGTTTAACAAGCAACAAGGCATTGGTAATGGCCTGGAGATGCCCTTTGGCCCGTTAAGAGAGCCTTTAACCGTGGTCGATCAACTGGATGCGGTTATTGTTCGCGGAACGGAATATCCAAAAGAAATGTTGATTGAAATGGGCGTCGAGACTACAACCCGGGTATTTGCGTCCGTAAGTCGGATGGCGTACGCATATCGATCAGATTCACCAAACGAACATATTCCGATAACTGATCTGATCGATCATGGTGATTTTGATGCAGTTTCAGGGATTGCATCTCCGGGGCGTTTTTTTGAGGGGTTGCAACAGGCCGGATTATCGATCAAGGAACATGCATTTCCAGATCATCATCAATTCACTGCGTCTGAGATATCTGACCTGAAACGTGTGATAACAACAGAGAAAGATGCTGTGAAATTGGTACACTTGGTGGCAGAACCGTTTTGGGTGGTTGCGCTTGATAGTGACCAATCCGAATTCGAGCGTTGGTTAATTGATCATTTGAAAGAATGGAGAAGGGTATGAGTTTGGCGCCTCAACTGAAGGGTTTATTAGTCTGTCCGTTATGTAAAGGAGAGGTTGAAATCCGTGAGGGTGACCAGGAGATTTGGTGCCGAGCCGATGGTCTTGCTTTTCCGATTCGCGATGATATTCCCGTCATGCTTGCTGATGAAGCACGCACTCTTACGACTGACGAGCGGATTGATCGTTAATGAGTTTCATTGCGGTGATCCCCGCTCGTTTCGGATCGACGCGTCTCCCTGGAAAACCGCTTCTCGATATCGCCGGTCAACCAATGATTCAACGCGTCTACGCTCGCGCCCAGTCGTCTCGTGCAGAGCGGGTATTTGTCGCCACGGACGATCAGCGGATCGAGGACGTCGTTAAGGGTTTTGGGGGCGACTGTTTGATGACAGCGTCAGATCATCCAACGGGAACGGATCGATTGGCGGAAGTCGCAGATATTTTAGGACTGGCGGCTGATGCGATTATTGTCAACGTTCAAGGGGATGAGCCGCGATTACCTGCGTCTGCGATTCATCAAGTCGCTGACATGTTAATCGCGCATCCAGAGGCATCCATTGCGACACTATGCGAACCGATCCACGGTTCATCTGATATTGACGACCCAAATCAGGTCAAGGTTGCCAAAAGCC
>CAJWFL010000053.1:0-9115 GCA_913031455.1 uncultured Gammaproteobacteria bacterium | reverse complement strand
AACCTGCGACCAAAAGATTAACAGTCTTCTGCTCTACCAACTGAGCTATCGCGGATCTCAGGATGGCCGCGAACTGTAATGATTTGGACGTGTTTCGTCAAGACCTCGAACCGTATTAGTTGGCTTCGGTGGCTAAATCAGTTGTGTAATTATCTCCGTGCGATTCTTTTCCCGATCCCTTTGATTGCCACGAGCTCTTCCGAGGTATCAATTGGACCAAAGCGAATCCTCTATTCAATAATCTTCTGTGCTTTCGATAGTACAATCTCATGTAATAATTCGGCAATCTCTTGAGCTGACGCCGCATTCAAATCAACCGGTTCGGCAAGTGCACCAAGCGGAATCAGTGACAGCATGGTTAGGGATAATCAAATGTTTCATGAGTGCCTCCTCAGTGGAGGATAGTGGGCTTAAGATCAGTGACGTCAGAAATGGCTGAGTAGCCGGTCAGATTTCCTCGACAATACGGGCAATAGCGTCTTCAGGACACTGGGCAGCGGTGATTGGCCGACCGATCACCAAATAATCCGATCTGTCTGCGACTGCATCAGTCGGTGTGACGACCCGTGTTTGATCATTGCTCGCAGCCCACCGTGGCCGAATCCCTGGGGTCACCAAGCAAAACCCTTCACCGAGCGACTGCCGTAGCCTTTGAGTTTCTTGCGCCGAACATACGACACCATCCAACCCGCAGGTATGAGCGAGGCGAGCTAAATGATCAACTTGTGACTCGAGATCATGCGATACACCAAGCTCTTGAAGGCCCGTTTCCGACAGACTGGTCAAAACTGTCACACCGATCAATCGCGGCCGATGGTTTTCACCCTCAAGGATCTCACGAGCAGCTCGCATCATGTCTGTCCCACCTGAACAATGAACATTGGTCATCCAGACGCCCCAGCGCGCAGCAGCCCGAACGGCCTTTGCACATGTATTCGGAATATCGTGGAACTTGAGATCTAGAAATACCTCAAAGCCCGCGTCATGACAGATCTCAATGGCGAGTGGTCCAACTGAGGTAAATAACTCTTTACCGATCTTCGCTCGGCACTGCGTATTCGGGATCTTCTTTACAAGCTCACGTAAATCGTGCTCTGTGGATACATCCAGAGCAACGATAATCCGTGGATCATGCATCGACGGACTTCCGCTGCTTTGGGAGCATTGATGCGATGAGCACTAAAATGCTGCCGGTGACAACCCCGACAAAAAACGTCGTAATGAGAACGACAGCAAGACTCGTTTCCGGGATTTGCAGCCATACGAGATCAATATCAATTGGATCGGAGTTAAACAGATAGAGAACGCAGCCGGTCACTAGGAGGGTCGCAACCCAAATCAAAGTGACCAGCCGTCTCACAAGCTTCATGCTTTCCGGGATTCCAGAAATGCAACGTTCACTGCTTCGCGCAGCTCTTTACCTGGCTTAAAGTGCGGAACTGCTTTTGAGTCCAAAACCACCGATTCACCGGTTTTCGGATTTCGCCCTACCCGCGCCTTGCGCTTGTGGAGCGAAAAGGACCCAAATCCCCGTAGCTCGATTCGACCGCCCTCGACCAATTGACGACTCATACGGTCGAAAATGGCTTTGACAGCCAGTTCCACATCTTTAGGAGGTAATGTTGGGTAGTGTGTTGCGATGCGCTCAATCAGCATCGACTTCGTAATACCTGACATATGACCTTCCGATGTCGAGCCGGGCAGTGCCCGGCTTTAGTGGCCTGATTACTAGCGGCCTTCCATCTGTGCTTTGATCAGTTCACCGATCGTTGTAGGACCAACCTCACCTTCATCAGCGGATGCTTCCTTCAGGTTACGGAGAGCTTCCTTTTCTTCGGCCTCTTCCATCGCACGAACTGATAACGAAATCTGACGCGTCTTACGATCGACGTTTGCGATCTTCGCTTCAATTTCATCACCAACATTCAACACATTGCGAGCGTCTTCTACGCGGTCACGCGACAATTCTGATGCCTTGAGAACCGCAAGAACACCGTCGCCAAGATCGACTGTCGCCTGCTTCGCTTCAACTTCAGTGACAGTTCCTTTCACAACTGCACCTTTCTCAGTACCGGAAAGGAAGCCACCCACTGGATCTTCTTCCAGCTGCTTCACACCAAGTGAAATACGCTCGCGCTCTGGATCGACTGCCAAAATGACGGCTTCAAGATCTTCGCCCTTCTTGAAGTTACGAACCGCAACTTCGCCAGGCTCAGACCATGACAAGTCAGACAAGTGAATTAGGCCATCGATGCCACCGTCTAGACCGATGAATACACCAAAGTCTGTGATGGATTTGATCGGACCAGACACTTTCTCGCCTTTCGCATGAGTCGCTGAGAATGCTTCCCATGGATTGACTTTACATTGCTTGATACCAAGTGAGATACGACGACGCTCTTCATCAATATCAAGCACCATTACTTCAACTTCGTCACCCAAAGAGACGATCTTCGATGGATGCACGTTCTTGTTCGTCCAATCCATTTCAGAGACGTGAACAAGACCTTCAACGCCTTCTTCGATTTCAGCAAAACAGCCGTAATCCGTGAGGTTGGTGATACGCGCGTTCACACGAGTATTCACTGGGTAACGATTCTTAATTTCGATCCATGGATCTTCGCCGAGTTGCTTCAAACCGAGTGATACGCGGTTACGCTCACGGTCGAATTTCAATATCTTCACATCAACTTCGTCACCAACGGCAACAACTTCCGATGGATGCTTGATACGCTTCCATGACATGTCAGTGATGTGCAACAGACCATCGACACCACCCAAGTCAACGAACGCACCATAATCAGTCAAGTTCTTCACGATACCTTTCACTGCTTGTCCTTCAACTAGGTTCTCCAGCAGCGCTTCGCGCTCTTCTGAATTTTCCTGCTCTAGAACTGCGCGGCGTGAAACGACCACGTTGTTACGGCGTTGATCGAGCTTAATGACCTTGAATTCGAGTTCCTTACCTTCCAAATGAGCAACATCACGTACTGGACGAACATCGACCAAAGATCCGGGTAAGAAGGCACGGATACCAGCGAGGTCAACTGTGAACCCACCTTTCACCTTGCCGTTGATGATACCCATCACGACAGCATTCTCTTCATGCGCTTTTTCGAGGTCGATCCAAGCTTCTGCACGCTTCGCTTTTTCGCGAGACAGGCGTGTCGCACCAAAACCATCTTCAACTGCGTCCAGGGCGACCTTGACCGAATCACCGATCGCGATTGCAAGCTCACCTTGTTCGTTAGTGAATTGTGATTTTGGGATCGCTCCCTCAGACTTTAGACCTGCGTTGACAATTACGAAGTCTGGCTCAATTGCGACTACTGTAGCGTCAACGATGGCGCCTGGCGTCATGTCGATGTCGTTAAGACTCTGTTCAAAGAGTTCTGCGAAAGTTTCGCTCATTCAAATGTCCTATGGTTTCGGCTTTAAGCCGTCCGCCCGATCAGCCCAAACGGAGTTGGTTTTTTGATTTCAGTGTGCGTTCTTGCTGATGTCATCACTGAAATCTCATATGTTCTATGCCAAACCCGTTGCCCGGCATAGTTCTCGTACATCTACCGCCACTTGGGCAGCTGTTTTATCTGAACTATCAATCACGTACGCGTCGTCAGCAGGCACCAGTGGTGCCACCTTGCGCGTTCGATCCCGAACGTCCCGAATTTCGAGGTCACGCAGTATAGCGGAACGCTCAACTGTTTGACCAGACTGAATTAATTCTAAGTATCGACGCTCCGCACGGACCTCAACACTGGCATCCAAAAAGATTTTTAAATTGGCATCGGGGAAGACAATAGTTCCGAGGTCACGACCGTCTCCCACAAGCCCCGGATCCCTTGCCTGACGGCGCTGTAAGCCCATCAGGGCATCTCGAACATGTGGTCGAATGGCGACTTGGCTCGCAGCATCGGCAACCGCTTGAGTTCTCAGTTGGTCGCCGACTGAGATGCCATTCAACACGATTTCCGTGGCCTGGGCGTTGTATGGAAAGCGCAAATCGAGAGCATTCGAGAGAGCAACGAGCGCATCAATATCATCGAGCTCGATCCCCGCATCCGTCGCAGCCAACCCTAAAATCCGATAAATCGCGCCCGAATCAAGTAGATTAAATCCGAGCTCCAAAGCAATAAGGCGCGCTACGGTACCTTTTCCAGCACCACTCGGCCCATCGATAGTAATCACAGGTACTGTCACGAAGAGACCGTCAACGGAAAACCTGTTTCCCGAGCCAATCCAACAAAATTCGGAAAACTGGTCGCAACATTAGCACAGTCATTGACCACAACACCGCCCTCACTCAACAGTCCCGCGACGCTGAATGCCATGGCGATACGGTGGTCCTCATGCGCCTCAACGGAAGCGCTTCCAAAGCGAAAATCTGGCCCGCCGCCTTGGATTACCGCCCCATCTGGAGTCCCTTCAATAGCGACCCCAAGTGCTTTCAGACCATCAACCATGCATTGTATGCGATCCGACTCCTTCACACGCAACTCTTCAGCTCCAGTGACGCGCGTTTGGCCGCTAGCACAGCAAGCAGCAACAAACAACACTGGAAATTCATCGATCGCGAGTGGTACCAAGGCTTCAGGAACATCAATTCCATTCAATGGTGCATAACGAACACGCAAATCAGCAACCGGCTCGCCGCCAACCTCGCGCGCATCCATCACCTCAATATCAGCGCCCATCAACTTCAGAATCTCAAGTATGCCAACGCGTGTTGGGTTGACGCCAACATGCGACAGTGTCAAGTCAGACCCAGGAACAATGGATGCAGCGACCAAGAAAAATGCGGCCGATGAAATATCTGATGGCACATCAATATGACAGGCAGTCAATCGGCCTCCACCAATCAGGGAGGCTGTCGCCCCTCGGCGCTTCACAGGATATCCAAATCCCAGCAACATCCGCTCTGTGTGATCACGTGTTGATGCAGGCTCTGTCACACTGGTTTCTCCATCAGCATATAACCCCGCTAACAACAATGCAGACTTTACCTGTGCACTGGCCACTTGCATATCAATGTGGCAACCCATCAGGTGCTGGCCACCTGAGATTTTGACGGGCGGGGTGCCTTCCTCTGTCGTGGTCAACAATGCACCAAACTGACCTAATGGCTTACTCACACGACGCATTGGCCGACGTGACAACGAGCTATCTCCGGTCAACTCTGAATCAAATACCTGACCGGCCAAAATGCCAGATAATAAACGCATCGACGTCCCAGAATTCCCCATGTAAAGCGGCGCTGCAGGCGCTTTTAAGCCATCTCGTCCGACGCCATGAACAGTGACTCGACCCTCATGAGGACCTTCAATTCGAACACCCATATCGCGAAACGCGTGCACCGTCGCGATTGCATCCTCCCCTTCCAGAAATCCATCAACAGTTGTGATGCCGTCAGCGAGCGCACCCAACATGATTGAACGATGTGATATCGATTTATCGCCAGGAACACGAATTGTTCCAGTGATTCCTTGGGACGCTTCAGTCGTTGTGAAGACAGAAGGATGAGTCTCCGTCACCGGATGAGCTCCTTGATCAGTTAATGATGAAAATAGTGCGCGCGCAGTTCGCGCTCTCTCGAAACTTTGCATAATCCAATCGCCATCGCCTCTGGCAATGGCATCGCGCATTTTGCCCAGTCGTTCAGCAAACCGATCGATCCCAGAGAGAAGAGCTTGCTGGTTGGCCAAACTAATATCTCGCCACATTATCGGGTCGCTCGCAGCGATCCGAGTGAAATCACGAAAACCACCTGCGGCATATCGAAAAATCTCCAAATGCTCATCATCGTCGGATAATGCATGCACGAGATTATATGCGAGAACGTGCGGCAGATGACTCGTGAGAGCGAGGACTTCATCATGGCGTTCCACATCCATTTGAGAGATAGAAGCGCCTTGGATTTTCCAAAAAGATGAGACCAAATCGATTGCATCTGCAGCCGTATTCAAATCAGGCGTCAAAATCACCTGATGATCGGCATACAAATCGGGGTTCGCTGCATCAACACCACTTTGCTCACTCCCCGCAATCGGATGACCTGGCACAAACCACGATGGTGTCGACTCAAGCACCGAGACAATATCGCGGATCACACTACCTTTTGTTGAACCAGCATCTGTGACAACAGAACTTGGATCACGCGCTGCATCAACGTTTTCAAAGACCTGTCGAAACTGGCCCATAGGCACAGCGATCAAAATGAGGTCGGCCTGTCGAACAGCTCCTGCGATCGAATCAAAACTTTGATCAATTAACCCTTTTGCGAGAGCTTGCTGACGAGTCGCCTCGGTTCTTGAGTAGCCTGAAATATTCCAACCTGACGCCCGCTCTTTGATGGCTGCGCAACAGGAAGCACCGATCAAACCGAGCCCTATGACTGCCAGTCGTTTCATAAAACAGCTCTTGGATATGATCCCAATATTTTTAACTCGGCAGATTGTGCGCGGATATCATTCAAAAACTGCTGAATCGGCGCGTCATCGACATGTCCCTTGAAGTCAATGAAGAATCGATATGACCAGATGCCTGAGTGAGACGGTCGTGATTCTAGCCGGGTCATGTCGATACCATGCTGTTCAAATGGCTCAAGGAGTCGATATAAAGCACCAGGTTCATTTTTAACAGACACAATCAGCGACGTCTTGTCGCGCCCTGATGGCTCCGTGGTCTGCTTACCAATCACCAAAAATCGCGTCGTATTATCAGGTCGATCCTCAATAGAACCAGCTAGCAGCGCCAATCCGTAAGTCTCAGCGGCGCGCTCTCCCGCAACGGCCGCAATCCCGTCGCTTGGACTCGACTCAGACACCAGACGCGCAGCTTCAGCATTGGAGGAGACTGTTTCGCGTGTTGCATTCGGACAGTTTGCATCCAGCCATAGCCGGCACTGCGCTATGCTTTGTTGATGCGAAAATATCGTTTTTACCGCAGATAGATCGGTACCTTGCTTGACCATCAGCGCTTGATGAATCCGCATCTCCACTTCACCACAAATAACCAGTGGTGAGTCAAGAAAACACTCCAGAGTGTGGGTCACCATTCCTTCGGTCGAGTTCTCAATGGGAACCACGCCGTAATCTAAATTACCCGCATCGACGTCTCGAAACACGTCAGAGATCGTCATCAGAGGACGGGTATCGACGGCATGACCGAAGTGTTTGAGCGCAGCCGTCTCCGTGAATGTGCCCATGGGTCCAAGATACCCAACCGCCAATGGACGTTCGAGTGCCAGGCAACCCGACATAATTTCACGGAAGATCCGAGCGACCTCTTCCTTAGGTAGTGGTCCCTGATTACGCTCCATGACCCGCGCCAGGACCTGTGCTTCTCGCTCTGGGCGATAATACACGGGGACCTCGCCAGACGTTGCCATCTCCGCTTGCTTCACTTCAGCAACCCGCATCGCACAGTCGGCACGCGCGTTGATCAGTTCCTGAATCTGCTGATCAATCGCGTCAATTTCTTCTCGGATTTTCAAGAGTTCTGGATTCATACTCACGCGGACACCCTTTCAAATTCACGCATAAATTCAATCAACGTATCGACTTCGCGTTGAGTGATTGCATTGTAAATGGATGCTCGCATCCCCCCGACACTCCGATGCCCTTTTAAATTGAGAAGGCCAGCATGTTGAGATGCTTCGATAAATTTCGACTCAAGGGCATCATCAGCCAGTAAAAACGGAACATTCATCAGGCTTCTGCAATCTGTTGCAACTGGATTTCGGTAGAGCGAACTGGCATCAATCGCTTGATAGAGACTCTCTGCCTTATCGCGATTAATCCTTTCAACAGCCGCCACTCCA
Source organism: uncultured Gammaproteobacteria bacterium (assembly GCA_913031455.1). GTDB lineage: Bacteria > Pseudomonadota > Gammaproteobacteria > Pseudomonadales > Litorivicinaceae > HIMB30. Next base: position 1,296 of record CAJWFL010000053.1, on the reverse strand, counting down.
CCGAGCGATTCCAACCACTCTAGCACCAATGACAGAACCCAGACCGGGTAGACAGGTGGTGTATTCATCATCGAATCGTTCGCAATTTGGCCGCGATAATCCATCAGGCCAGGAGTCGCATGTTGGCTCGACTCGATCAAATCCTGTTTCACAACAACAATTGTGACACCAGCTGTTCCCAGATTTTTTTGAGCGCCTGCGTAAATTAAATCAATTTCTTGAATGGGCATTGAGCGCGATAAGAGATGAGAAGACATATCAGCAACCACCGGCATACCCAAGCCCGTCAACGACCCAAACCACTCCACACCATGGATCGTTTCATTCGTGCACAGATGAAAATACTTTGCATCGGCTGGTAACTGCCAAGTCTCACGCGCTGGCATGGTCGTAAAATTTGATTCTTTGGAGGAGGCAACTTCGACAACATGACCGTACTTCGAAGCCTCCTTGATTGCTTTTTGTGACCAAGCGCCGGTTGTCAGATAGGCTGCAGTGCCATTGCCGTCTAACAGATTCATTGGGACTTGTGAGAACTGCAGCGTGGCTCCACCCGGCAGGAATAAAACGCGGTAGGCGTCACCAACACCTAAAAGTGCCTTTAATCGCGCCTCAGTTTCTTCAAACAAACGAACAATCAACTGATCGCGATGGGAGTGTTCCATGACAGAGATTTTTGAGCCCCGAAAATCATGAAGCTCCACGCTGATGCGATCGAGAACTGTTAACGGTAAAGCCGCAGGTCCAGAACAAAAATTAATTGGCCGACTCATCGCCTGTCTCCACATCAGACTCGTCGACCGGCGCCTCGCTTTCAGCCTCTAGATCAGGCTCCGAAACCGGATCAACCGCCGGCTCAGCGACTGCATCAACACGAACAAGCTGTTCGCCTTCAGTCAATCGAATCAATGTCACGCCCTGCGTATTTCGACCAAGGATTGAAATATCCTGACATGGCGTTCGAACCATCGTTCCACCGTTGGTAATTAATAACAAATCATCGTCATCGATCACTTGTGCAGCGCCGACAACCTGACCATTCCGCTCAGATGTCTGAATTCCAATCACACCCATCGCACCCCGACCTTTACGTGGAAACTCACTCACATGTGTTCGTTTACCGTACCCATTTTCGCAGGCCAGTAATAATGAGGCCTCATCATCGGCAACAATCATTGCAACAACAATTTCACCGCTTTGTTTCAATCGAATACCACGCACACCACGTGCTTCTCGGCCCATCGGTCGAACTTCAGTTTCGTTAAAGCGGGTCACTTTTCCATTCGAATTCACCAA
>CAJWFL010000052.1:0-9185 GCA_913031455.1 uncultured Gammaproteobacteria bacterium | reverse complement strand
CGCTAGACCAGGTGCTTGTATCGTTTGAGCTAGATCACGACGCCCAGGCTGTACGAGTTTTCTGTGAGGCGGCCGCCCACGCGAAGACTGGCGTAGAAATGGAAGCACTCGCCGGCGCGAATGCGTCACTTCTCTGCATCTGGGACCTTTGTAAAGGAACCGATCCGGTTCTAAGGATCACTGACCTCGAGCTGTTAACCAAGACCGGAGGTAAGTCTGGTGTGTGGATTAACCCTGACGCAATGATTCCCGAATGGGTTCTAGAGCGGTTGCCGTCAACCACACCACTGGCTGAGCGAAAAGTCGCGGTTGTCGTGATGAGCGATCGAGCATCGGAAGGGACTTATGATGATGAGTCGGGTCAGTATCTTGTTGACTCGCTGAATGCGCAGGGCGCTGATATCTGTGAGTATAAAGTGATTCCGGATGATTTTGATTTAATCCAAACGACGATTTTAAAGATTTCCGAAACCCATGATCCGCATGTGATTTTATGCACAGGTGGCACGGGGCCCGGACCACGGGACGTGACGCCACTGGCGCTTGCTGACCATCTGAATCCTGAACTACCAGGGTTTGGTGAGTGGTTGCGTTCTGAGAGTGCCGTCTATACGAAAACCGCTTGGCTTTCACGCATGGGCGGCGGATTGATTGGTCGGGCGCTGGTGATTACCTTGCCTGGGAGCTTGCAAGCAGTTAAAGAATGTTTCGGCATTTTCATCGAGGGCTTACCAAAAGCCATCGTGATGATCGAAAAACAAGGGCGCAAAGGGCGACTGTGACGTCAATTACGGTTCATTGTTTGGGCGCGTTCCGGGCTCTCGGAGACAGCTTCGTCGTTGACGTTGACGATGTGAGCGTTGCCTCGATTCGTGCCGCAGTCTCGAGTAGCCTCATAGCGATGGACCGTGCGGATTTAAATACGGTCCTCACGCGTTCTGTTTTTGCTGAAGGTGACGAGCTCCTCAACGATCATGCAACCGTCTCAGGAAGCGAAGTCAGTCTTCTGCCACCAGTGGCTGGAGGTTAAAGTGGACTTATTTGCCCGCAATGATGGCGAGCACTACGTGTGCGGATTGATCGACGGTCCCTGTCAAATCGGAGGTCTCGATCGCTGGGTTCAAGATGCTGCTCATGGGGCGATTGCCCAATTCTCTGGGGTTGTTCGTAACCATAATGAGGGCTTGTCGGCCGCAGCTGTCGACTATGATGTCCATCCGGAATTGGCGCTAAAGGCGTTGGACGGATTGTGCCAAGAGTTGTGCACGAACTATCCAGTGAAACTGGTGATGATTCACTCGCGTGGTCTTGTAAGAGTGGGTGATGCAAGTGTTGTCATTGTAGCGAGCAGTGCACATCGTAAGGATGCGCTCGGCGCAGTGTCTGAAGCAATTGATCAACTCAAAATACGCGTGCCGATTTGGAAAAAAGAGATTGGTCCTGATGACGAGCAACGTTGGCTCGATGGACATTCATTAAGAAAGGATTAAGGGTATTCGAATGGACGCAATCACCTTCGAAATTGACTCTCAACTGAAGCAAACCAGTTATCCACTGGTCTCACTCGACGTCTGTGATCTGCGTTTGGTCGATGATCAGCGTTGGCCTTGGGTGTTGATCATTCCCAGAGTGCCACATGCGGTTGAGCTGATTGATTTGAGTCCTGAGCTTCGTAGTACCGTTTGGCTTGAAATCGACCACGTTGCACGAGTGATGCGGGATCAATTGTCGCCGCATAAATTAAACATCGCAGCACTTGGTAATCAGGTTCGACAACTTCACATTCACTGTATTGCGCGCTTTGTCGAAGATGACGCGTGGCCTAACCCGGTATGGGGAGTCGGTCAGTCGGTTCCGTATGACTCAGAGCAACTCGCAACGAGGCTGACTAGTTTTAAAACTGCGTTCGCCTAATTCGCTCGATAATGGAAAGCCTGCAATTATAAGCGGTTGCAGAAAAGGGCTAGTCTTTGATTCAAAAAATCCCGGATTCACCGGGGTCTTCTATCGCTTATTTTGCCTGGTAGGGGCGAGGCGGCTCTCCTGTGTAGAGCTGGCGTGGACGACCGATCTTGTAGGGACTTGAAATCATTTCATGCCAGTGAGCGATCCATCCGATCGTCCGCGACACAGCGAAAATCACTGTGAACATGCTGGTTGGAATACCGATCGCACTCAGAATGATTCCGGAATAGAAGTCGACGTTAGGGAACAACTTCCGTTCAGCAAAATACGGATCTGACAATGCGATTCGTTCAAGCTCCATTGCGACTGCCAAGCGAGGATCTTTGACACCGAGCTCAGCTAAAACGTCATCGCACGATGCTTTCATGACCTTCGCACGTGGGTCGAAGTTCTTGTAAACACGATGACCAAAGCCCATCAATTTGAAAGGATCGTCTGGGTCCTTCGCTTTGTCGATGAACATTGGAATGTTTTCCACAGTGCCAATCTCATCAAGCATTCTCAGCACCGCTTCGTTGGCGCCACCATGGGCTGGACCCCATAGAGCACCAATACCGGCAGACACGCAGGCAAATGGGTTCGCTCCGGTCGAGCCAGCTAGACGCACCGTAGATGTAGATGCGTTTTGTTCGTGGTCAGCGTGTAGCAAGAAAATACGGTCCATCGCTTTTTCAACCGCTGGGCTCACCGTATAGTCCTCACAGGGGGTTCCAAACATCATGTACAGAAAGTTGGCAGCATAGGACAGATCGTTGCGTGGGTACATAAACGGTTGGCCGATCGAGTGCTTGTAGCACATGGCTGCGAGTGTTGGCATTTTCGCGACCAACCGGTGCGCGGCGATCTCTCTATGATGCTCTGACCGGATGTCCATCACGTCATGATAAAACGCCGATAGGGCGCCAACGGCGCCGCACATCATCGCCATCGGGTGCGCATTATGGTGGAAGCCATCAAAGAAGTGGGCCAGCGACTCATTAACCATCGTGTGGCGCGTGATGTTGGTTATGAACTCCTCCCTCTGCCCCTTTGAGGGGAGCTCGCCGTACCACAGGAGGTAGCAGGTTTCTAAATAATTGGAATTTTCCGCAAGGTCTTCGATTGAATAGCCGCGGTGTAGTAAAATTCCCTCATCACCATCGATGTATGTGATGGTTGACTCAGTCGCAGCGGTCGACATGAATCCTGGATCGTATGTAAAAAATCCCGCCTTTAGCAATCCAGAAACATCGATTACATCTGGCCCATAAGATCCTTTGAGCACCGGTAGCTCGACAACTCCACCCGTTGGGAGGGTCAGTGTGGCGTTTTGTTCAGCCATTTTTTTTCGGCTCCTTTGTTTGTAAATCCGCGAGTTAGCTTGAATTCCTCAAGTCTTTGTGCGGCGCACACAATGTGCGGAAGCGTCGCCCACTATAATCAGGGTGGTGGCAGTGTCAATTCGCTATAGTTGATTTAGTCATAAAGGAGCGTACGTTACTCTTTGTAACGTTATAAAGACCAGATTATACTAGTAGCCTTATTGTTCACCGGTATGAGAGAGGATTTTCAAGAAATGGCTATGTCGAGTGACCGTCCGGTCAACTTAGATCTGACAACCTTCCGCTTTCCGATAACGGCAATCGCTTCCATTCTACACAGAGTGTCTGGTGTTGTTTTGTTCTTCGGTAGTTTTATTTTGATGGCGTTACTGGGCATGTCGTTGGATAACGAGGCTGGTTTTGCTGACGCGCTGGCACTGCTCGACAATGGTTTTGTCGCATTTATTATCTGGGGTGTCCTCGCAGCACTGGCTTATCATTTTGTTGCCGGGGTGAAGCATTTGTTCATGGATATGGGCTACGGGGAAACGCTCGAGACCGGCCCTATCTTTGCAAAAATATCAATGGCTTCGGCTGTCGGGCTGATGGTGCTCGCGGGGGTGTGGGTATGGTAACGAATGTTTTGAATTATGGCCGGAGCGGAGTCGCTGATTGGGTTGTACAACGATTCAGTGCACTGATTTTGGCAGCCTACACCGTGGTAATGGTTATCTGGCTCGCAGTGAACGGTAGCGAGTTAACCTTTGCTCAATGGCAGGGCTTCATGGGTCAGACATGGGTTCGTATTTTTACGCTCTTAACTGTCCTTGCACTTGCTGGACACGCTTGGATTGGTCTGTGGACAGTCGCGACTGACTATATGAAAAAAGGCGGTGTTCGAGTCGCATTTTTGGGGAGCGTAGCGATTTCATTATTCGTCTATGTTGTTTGGGGCATCATTATTCTCTGGGGATTTTAAACCATGACAGGACTTCGCAAATTATCGTTCGATGCGGTAGTGATTGGTGGAGGTGGAGCTGGGATGCGTGCATCGTTACAGATGGCTCAGTCGGGCTTCAAAACCGCATGCCTGACAAAAGTCTTTCCAACGCGATCGCATACGGTTTCTGCTCAAGGCGGCATTACCTGTGCGATTGCGAGTGCGGACCCAAATGACGATTGGCGCTGGCATATGTATGACACCGTGAAAGGGTCTGATTACATCGGAGACCAAGATGCGATCGAGTACATGTGCTCAGTCGGACCGGAGGCGGTTTTTGAACTGGAGCATATGGGTTTGCCGTTTTCGCGCTTTGAAAATGGACGTATTTATCAGCGTCCATTTGGTGGGCAGTCGAAGAATTATGGTGCAGGCGGGCAGGCAGCCCGGACGTGTGCCGCAGCTGACCGAACAGGCCATGCATTGCTACACACGCTGTATCAGGCGAACCTGAAGAACAATACAACCTTTTTGAACGAATGGTTTGCAGTTGATTTGGTTCGTAACCAGGACGGTGTCGTTGTCGGCGTGATTGCGATCGAGATCGAAACAGGCGAGGTTGTTTTTGTTGAATCAAAAGCAACGGTGTTGGCCACGGGTGGTGCAGGTCGTATTTACGCATCAACGACCAACGCACACATCAATACCGGTGACGGGATCGGAATGGCGCTGCGGGCTGGGTATGCCATGCAAGACATGGAAATGTGGCAGTTCCACCCAACTGGTATTTACGGTGCGGGTACGCTAGTGACTGAGGGGTGTCGCGGCGAAGGTGGCTACCTTATCAATAAAGACGGCGAGCGTTTCATGGAGCGTTATGCGCCGAATGCAAAAGATTTGGCGGGTCGCGATGTTGTCGCACGTTCAATGATGACGGAAATCCTTGAAGGCCGTGGTTGCGGAGAGAACGGTGATCACGTGTACCTTAAACTGGACCATCTTGGAAAAGAGATAGTGCACAATCGGTTGCCGGGCATTACCGAGCTGTCCAAGACCTTCGCGCACGTCGATCCAGCTGTTACTCCAATCCCGGTGGTGCCGACCTGTCACTATATGATGGGGGGCATTCCAACCAACGTAAACGGTCAGGCGATCACCCAGATCAAAGGGAAGGATCAGGTCATCCCGGGGTTGTATGCTTGTGGTGAAGCAGCATGTGTTTCGGTTCACGGCGCGAATCGTCTGGGCGGTAACTCATTACTTGATCTGGTCGTGTTTGGTCGCGCAGCAGGTATCTTCATTGAAGAACAATTGCAACAAGGGATTGATTACCGGTTAGCATCTGAGGATGACGTTGACCGCGCGATGGGTCGCTTAAATGCATTGGATTCAAACGACAACGGTGAAGACACCGCGGTTTTGAAGCGAGAGCTGCAAAGCTGCATGCAAAATTACTTTGGTGTATTCCGTGATGGCGAATATATGAAAAAAGGTCGCGATGAGCTGAATACCATGCAGGATCGAGTCGCGAATATTTCGATTTCAGATAAGTCAAAGGCTTTCAACACCGCCCGGATGGAAGCGCTTGAGCTGCAGAATCTATTCGAAGTTGCCGAAGCTACGGCGATTGCTGCCGATGAACGGACAGAGAGTCGCGGCGCGCATTCTCGAAATGATTATCCCGAGCGCGATGACAAGAACTGGTTATGCCATTCGATGTATCATCCGGAGACAAAGAAATTAACCAAACGTGATGTCAACTTCAAACCAAAGACGGTTGACACGTTTGAGCCAAAAGTTCGTACGTACTAGGGGGTATAAAATGTTAGTCAGTGTGTATCGCTATAACCCTGAAACGGACCGTGAGCCCTATATGCAAGATGTTGAAGTGTCGCTTCCGGAAGGAAAAGACCTGATGGTTTTGGATGTGCTCAATCTGATCAAGGAAAAGGATCAATCATTGTCCTATCGTCGCTCGTGCCGTGAAGGTGTTTGCGGGTCGGATGGTGTCAATATGAACGGTAAAAATGGCCTGGCGTGTATCACGCCTGTCTCTGAGGTGGTTTCTCGAGGCAAGTTGGTGGTTCGCCCACTACCCGGGCTTCCAGTCGTGCGCGATTTGGTGGTCGATATGGGTATATTTTATAAGCAATATCATCGCATTAAGCCATATTTGCAGAATTCGACGCCGGCTGGAGGTCGAGAACGACTCCAATCACCAGAGGACCGCGCGAAGCTCGATGGTCTGTATGAATGTATTCTGTGCGCGTGTTGCTCAACCAGTTGTCCCTCATTCTGGTGGAACCCTGAAAAGTTTGTTGGGCCTTCGGGATTGTTACAGGCGTATCGATTTTTGGCGGACACTCGAGATGAGGCGACAGAGGAACGATTGGCGGATCTCGATGACCCATTCAGCGTATTCCGTTGTCGCGGTATTATGAATTGCGTGTCTGTGTGTCCAAAAGGCTTGAATCCGACCAAAGCGATTGGTCATATACGCGACATGCTGTTGTCACGGGCAACCTAAGTCTAGGTTGGCTTGTGTGCTTTGAGGGCGCACAATAGCGGCTCCTTCTGTGATCCAGAAGGGGCTGTTTTATAAGCTCAGTTGTCATCCTCTGAGTTTGTTGATTTTTAAGGTCGAATGACAAAGACCGGGGCATACGCCGAAGTGGAAATGCATGGCCTAAGAGGCCACTCCAAAACGTCGTTAACAAGTGCCTTGGTGTAAAGGAGCACATCAATGTCTGAAGGCTCACTGGAGCAAAGCCTGAAGTCCTCGCATCTCGCGGGTGGCAATCTGCATTATCTCGACGAACTTTACGAAGCCTATCTTTCCGATCCCAACAGCGTACCCAATGAATGGCGGCAATATTTAGATTCGCTTCCTCGCGTTGAGGGTGCGATTATGGGAGATGTTCCACATTCAACGATTCAAGAACAGTTTTTACTCCTTGGAAAAGATCGAAATAGTTCGATCTCAGCCGGTACTGGGTCAGTCTCATCCGATTTCGATCGTAAACAAGTTCAAGTCCAGCGCCTCATTAATGCGTATCGAATTCGTGGCCACCAACGTGCTGCGCTCGATCCCCTCGGCATCATGGAGCGTGAACGGGTTCCCGATTTGGAACTGGGTTTTCACGATCTATCGGCAGCGGATTTAGATACAGTCTTCCAAATCGGTGTGCAAAATTTTGGGATGTCCGAAGGAAAGCTTAAGGATCTCATTGGCGCGCTCGAAACCACCTACTGCAGTTCGATTGGCGCCGAATATATGCACATTGTTGATACTGAAGAACGTCTGTGGTTGCAGAATCGGCTTGAAGGGGTAATGGGTAAGCCAAAGTATCCGGCAGAAATCAAGACGCATCTTCTCGAACGTCTAACAGCAGCTGAAGGCCTCGAAAAATATTTGCAGTCACGTTATCCGGGAACCAAGCGATTTGGTCTTGAAGGTGGCGAATCATTAGTGCCCTGTGTTGATGAGCTGATTCAGCTCGCTGGATCGCATGGCGCGAAAGAAGTTGTCGTCGGAATGGCACACCGCGGACGTTTGAATTTGTTAGTTAATACCCTCGGAAAAAGTCCACAAGATTTATTTGATGAATTTGATGGCAAGGCGACATTCGAAAATCACGGTGATGTGAAGTATCACCAAGGTTTCAGTTCGAATATTTCGACACCTGGTGGTGAGGTACACCTTGCGATGGCGTTCAATCCATCGCATCTTGAAATCGTGTCTCCGGTAGTTGAAGGCAGTGTCCGAGCGCGGCAAGATCGTCGAGGTGATCCATCCGGAGATCGTGTTGTGCCGATTTCAGTTCACGGTGATGCGGCCTTTGCTGGTCAGGGTGTTGTGATGGAGACATTCCAGATGTCTCAAACTCGCGGGTATAAGACGGGTGGTACGATTCATATCATTGTGAATAACCAGGTTGGCTTCACAACCTCACGACGTCAAGATTCTCGATCAACCGAGTATTGCACTGACGTTGCAAAAATGGTCCAGAGTCCGATATTTCACGTCAATGCCGATGATATTGAGGCTGTGAATTTTGTCACTCAGCTCGCAATGGATTATCGCTACGAGTTCAAAAAAGATATCGTTATCGATCTGATTTGTTATCGTCGCCGCGGGCACAACGAAGCGGACGAACCGAGCGCAACACAGCCGTTGATGTACGCACAGATTAAGCAACAGAAGACCGCGCGCGCGCATTATGCTGCGCAGTTGGTGTCTGAGGGTGTTCTGTCTGATGTCGGTGTAAAGCAGATGGAAGACGCCTACCGCTCGGCTCTCGAAGCAGGTGAACCTGTGGTCAAGGCTCTGGTTCGAGAGCCTAACAGTCAGTTGTTTGTCGATTGGAAGCCATATTTGGGTCATGAGTGGACAGCAGACCATGACACCAATTTTCCAATGAAGCGACTTCAGGAGATTGGTCAGCAGATTAATACCGTTCCGACTGGGTTCTGCATGCAAAAGCAGGTTGAGAAGACCTACGAGGACCGTCGGAAGATGGCAGCCGGTGCTTTGCCATGTAATTGGGGCTTTGCTGAGACTTTGGCTTATGCCACGCTGCTCGATCAGAATATCGGTGTTCGCTTCACTGGCCAGGATGTGGGTCGTGGAACGTTCTCCCATCGCCAAGCGACCTTGCACGATCAAAAAACCGGTGAGTCCTACACGCCGCTTCAACATCTCGCCGATGAGCAACCACGTTTTGAGTTGTTCGATTCATTCCTATCTGAAGAAGCCGTACTCGCATTTGAATATGGATACGCAACAACGGAGCCCCGTCGCTTGGTGATTTGGGAAGCGCAATTTGGTGATTTTGCCAATGGAGCACAGGTTGTGATCGATCAGTTCATCATCTCAGGTGAAGTGAAGTGGAGCCGACTGTGTGGCCTGACGATGTTGTTACCTCATGGTTATGAAGGACAGGGACCGGAGCATAGCTCTGCGCGTTTAGAGCGTTTTC
>CAJWFL010000051.1:0-9322 GCA_913031455.1 uncultured Gammaproteobacteria bacterium | reverse complement strand
TTTATTGGGCCTTGATGAGGAAATGGCACTGCAAATCCAGGATCAGATGTTTACCTTCGATAACTTGTTGGATGTCGATAACAAGGCGATTCAGGTCATTATGCGGAACGTCGATCAAGATCTATTGATGACGGCGTTGAAAGGTGCCAGTGATCCGGTGAAGGAGAAGTTTTTCGACAACATGTCTTCGCGTGCACGCATTATGTTCATTGACGATATGGAGGCTAAGGGCCCGATGCGAATTACCGATGTTGAGGAAGCGCAGAAAACAATCATGCGGACAGCACGAAAGCTATCGGATGCAGGGGAACTGGTACTAGCTGGCGGTGGCGGCGATGGCTTCGTCTAAAGTTGCTTATGTGGCATATGGTGAAGATGCCTCGATTGGATTTGCGGGCGATGATGTCTTAAATCGCCCTAGTCAGCGTTCGTTTGAAGATCCGCCATGGAAGGTCATTGATTCCGATATTCACTTTAAGCCGATGTTCGTTGAGGGTTTTGAACCTGTCGATGGGATTGGTGGAGTCTCAGACGATACGACTGAAACCGACAATCCAAGTGATACCGAGGGTGAGGGTGTTTCCGACACTCGAGAAACCGAGGGCGATGCATCCGATGAGTCCATGCAAACGGATGAAGATCCGTCTGAATGGGCAGAATTCGCTGACGGTGAAAGCCTGGTGACTGGGGTTTCGGAGGAGGAGGTCGTCAATCGAGTTGAAGAGGCTGTTGCCAATGCGCGAGCCGAACTGATTGATGAATATTCTCAAAAAATCAGTGAGCTCGAAGCAAGTATCGCATCTTTGAAGAGCGATCATGAAACGGAGTGCCAGCAAATTCGGGAGCAAACGAAAGCTGATGCAAAAGCGAAAGTTGATAAGACAATCGAGCAGTACCGTGAGCTGACACAGAAAATCCGAACGGCTTCGACACGCGTATCCGAGTTCTTTGAGCCAGTATCTCGGCTGTCAGTGCATATTGCCGAGCAGCTGGTTCGAGGAGAATTGACGGTTGGTCCGGTCGCTATTACCCGCCTTGTGCAAGGGTGTCTTGATGCGATCGAAGAGCGCGTATCGAAACAAGAGCCAGTCTTGAAGATGCATCCAGCAGATTTGGAGATGTTTTTAAACGGTTTTGATGGTGAGCCAACGGGTGTCTCTTTGGTAGCAGATGACCGACTCGCGCGAGGCGACGTGTCGTTACAAATGGATCACTCGGTCATTGATGACTTGTTGTCACACCGATTAGAGGAAATTGCTCAATACGTCTTTGGACGCTCGACGAGTGATGGTGATCTATTACTCGATGAGGAAAACGATTCTATTTCTGCTGAGGATTCAATGCCTGTGGACGCTATCGAGGCAGTAGTGCCTGATCCGAGCGAGCTTGCCGAGAACTCGAGTGACGAGGAGCTCGAATTGTCGGAGATCGAGTCACAAACGGATGATCCGGTGGTTGCTAATGAACCAGAAGATCAGGTGTTGGACGATTCGACTGAGACACAAGAAGATCGTAATGCGGATGCATTCGCAGACTCCAGCGACATCGATGTTTCGTCACCGTCAGATGATCTGAGCGAGGGTCAAATCGGCGAAAACGACACTGAAATTGACGATACGGATCAATCAGAACAATGAATACGTCATTGGACTTTGAATCCTTTGCCGATTCGTTAATGTCGAATCTCAAAATCGCACCACCTCAGCGAGTCGGTACGGTTGTCCGTGTCGTTGGTATGACACTTGAGGCGAAAGGGTTAATCGCTCCTGTGGGTTCGTTGTGCAGTATTGTCAGCGAAGGACACGGTGACTTTCATGCTGAAGTCATCGGATTCGATAATGAAACGCTCTATTTGATGCCATTTTCCGAGCCGGTTGGTGTCCATCCTGGATCTCACGTCAGACTCCTCAGTACGACTGCAAAAGCAGAGCTCGGGGATGCTCAACTGGGGCGTATCCTTGATGGGCTGGGTCGCCCACTCGATGGTAAGCCAATGCCACTGGCTGATTGCACACTCGGACTTCAAGGTCTGATCATTAATCCGATGGAAAGGGGAGAGATTACCGAAGCCTTAGATGTTGGGATTAAAACGATCAATGGCTTGTTGACGCTTGGCCGTGGGCAGCGGGTTGGTTTGATGGCGGGATCTGGTGTCGGAAAAAGTGTGCTGTTAGGCATGATGTCAAAATATACCGAAGCCGACGTCGTCGTGATTGGATTGATCGGTGAACGGGGTCGGGAAGTTAAAGAATTCATCTCCAATAGTTTGGGGCGACAGGGATTGGAAAAGTCGATTGTCATCGCGTCCCCAGCTAATGAGTCTCCAGTTTTGCGATTACGTGCCACCTTGCTGGCGCACCTGGTCGCTGAATACTGGCGGGATCAGGGAAAAAATGTGTTGTTACTGGTCGATTCGATTACACGGGTTGCGCACGCACAACGCGAGATTGGTTTAGCGGTGGGTGAGCCGCCAACATCAAAAGGATACCCGCCTTCAGTGTTCGCACTGATTCCTCGGCTGATTGAGCGGGCAGGTGTGGGTCGCCATGGTCACGGCTCGATTACAGCAATTTACACGGTACTCGCTGAAGGTGATGATCGTTCTGATCCGATCGTAGATATTGCGCGGGCGTCTTTAGATGGGCAAGTCATGCTGTCGCGTCGATTGGCTGATGCAGCGATGTATCCGGCGATTGATCTTGAAGGTTCAGTGAGTCGGGTTGCAGATCAGATTGTCTCGACGGACTGGCTGACACGTGCGAATCGATTCAGACGCTTGTGGACGCTCTATCAGCAAAATAAGGATCTCATTCAAATTGGTGCTTATGAACAAGGCTCCAACCTAGAAATTGACGAGGCCATTCAAAAACGGGCTGCCCTTGAGGCATTTATGACGCAGGGGTCCACAGAGCGTTTCACCGTCCAGCAAACAGAACAGTTGCTTTTGGGAATTGTGTAATGGCGAACTGGCAGGTCATGGTCCAGCGAGAGCAAGCTGCGCGCGATCGTGAAGGTAAAAAGTTAAGTCAATTACTCAGTCGTCACGCTGAATATACTGAACTACGGTTGAAAACCCGCTCGATATTGACGCAGTACGAAGAACAGCTTGAATCGGTACAAGATCAGTCACGCTCGCTGAAAGACACCCACTTGTATCGGGTATCGATTGCGCAGATGCGAACTGCTCTGCAGCAAATTGATGGGCAAATCTATCGGCTGGCGATGCAGATTAGTCAAGTTCGGGCAAAATTGGGGCTAATCGAACGAGAGCGTCAGAAGTATCAATTACTTTTGGACCAGCAAGCCGACCAGGCGCGAGCCGAGGTACTGAGAGACGAAGCACGCGTGTTGGACGAGTACTCTATCCAACGATTCAATCAGCAAAACTAAAGTTGGCTCAAACTTTGCTAATCTTCCTAGTACTTGAGATAGGGTGAGGATCACAGTGCATGCCTGCGGGATTAAATCTTCCAACAAATATCAGTTTGCAAACATCTGTAAATGCTGAAAATTCTGAGACGAAGGGACAATCGGAGCTTTTGGTTGCAGAAAAAGACACGTCAGGATTTGCAAGTGTAATCAACAAAATCTCTCCTGAGAACAGCAATACCGGTAAATTGTTGCCGGAGGACGGGTCTGCAATGGCCGAAAATCAGCAAATCCAGGATCCAAGTGATTTGCTTCAAGAGGTCACGGAGTCAATTGCGATTCCAATCACGGGAGAAATTCAGCTGGTCACTAGTAAGAACCAAGTTTCCGAAGAATCTCTATTGGAGTTTATGAACGAGCAAGGACTATCGCGATCAGAAATACTCGAGGTGTTGTCGAATGCTGAAATCAGTCGAGTCATTGAGCCACAAACGGAAATGGGAATCTTAACCACGGGTGATTGGCTGCAGACAAAAGCAAAGGTGGAAAGTCCCGTTGGTGATACGGTGATTGAAACTTCAGAAGCAGAGCAGATGGACACATCAGCACTAGTGCTCAAAGAGCTGTTAGAGACGCAACTGAAGACGCACCTGGGTCAGACAATGCCATCTCACGTTGTAGAGATCATCGCTAGTAAGGCCGCGATTCAGCAACTGACAAATGGTGCGAGCCAACACGAGGCTGTCACAGAGCCAGTCTATGATGTATTCGAATCAATAAATTTGGGTCGTTCGAGTGGTGATTCCGAGACATCTTCTCAAAATCACCGAGATCCTAGCTCACTGTTTGCAGCATCGGCCCGCGCGTCCACCGAGACTGCGATGACTCAATCCGAATTGAAGGATTTCCGTTCGTTTCTTGCCGATCATTTGCGGCGCGCAGAAACGATTCAGCAATTGACTGATCGGTTGGGTGTCTTTGTTGCAAAGCAAGTGACAGCGCAGATGAGTCAAGGTCGGTGGAGTATTGACTTGACCTTGCATCCAGCTGAGCTTGGCAGTATTAAAGTGGATATGGAAATGACCGAGCGTGGGCTTGAGGCTACGTTCCGAGCTAGTCAGGGGGTGACCCGCGATTTATTGATGGAATCCATGCCTCGTTTGAAACAGTGGTTTGAAGAAGGTGGCATCAATGTTGCTTACTCAGGATTATCGCAAGATTCAGGGACGAATCAGTCAACAAGCGACGAGCAGACCAATGAAACTGCTCAGTCGACAAACGACAAGGTATCGACAGAAGAGTCTGGCGAGCCAACAGAGACAAATGATGTGACGGGGATCGATCCCGGACGATTGGACATTCGAGTGTAAAGAGGATTAAAGATGGCAGACGAACAAGTTGATGGTCAGGAAGAAGGCAAGAAAGGCGGTCTCATGAAGATCGTCCTACTTGTCGTTGGTATCGTCTTTATTGTGATGCTGACGATTGGTCTGACATTGTACTTCACTGGATTTTTTGACCCTGGAGCTGAAGAGGCTGCGGAACAGCAGATTTCGGCGTTGGAATCAGAAGCTGCACAAGCGGCTGAAGAAGCCGCTCAACAACCGGCGAAGATTCAATTGGAAGCGCCAGCAGTGGAGAAGTTTGAGACTGTTTACTACGAGCTTGACCGGGAGTTTCTTGCAAACGTATCTGACTCGCGGAAAGTCATGCAAATCAAACTCGCGATCATGACGCACTATGATGAGCAGGTGATCGCCAATATTGAAAAGCATGTGTTCGCAGTGCGCTCTGAAGTGCTGGACATCATGCGGCAGGTGACAGAAAACGACCTGGTCAGTCCAGATTTCAGAACCAACCTTGCCGAAAATATTCGGATCGCGATGAATGCAACCTTGGAAGAAGCGGAAGACTTCGGCGGAATCGAAAAGGTGTATTTCGTCGAATTCATCGTTCAGTAGGAGACGATCCTGTGGCTGATACAACACTGACGTCTGAAGAGCTCGACGCCTTAAATGCGGGCGTGAGCTCAGGGGAAATCGAGGTCGATACGGGTCTAAATGTGCATGCGAATGTGGTTAAGCACGATCTCACCGCTGAAGACTCTACACTTGGTATCAATCTCTCGGCTATTGATATGGTCAATGAGCGCTTTGTCCGTATGTTTCGCCTTGGTTTACTTGAGGTGTTGCGGACCAGTCCTCGAGTGAATTTGACCAAAGCTAAGATCGTGAAGTTTGGTGAGTATTTGCCGGATTTGAAACCGCCATTATCAGTTACAACGATCCGGGCGAACCCGCTGCGTGGTTCGTCGATGGTGCTGATTGAACCGAATATCATTTTTTCAGCCTTGGATAACTTTTTTGGTGGATTTGGTCGTGGTATTGGGACGTTACCACCAGGACGATTATTCACTCCAACTGAAAGCCGTATCATTAAGTTAATGTTGGATCAGTTATTTATGTCCCTACAGGAGGCGTGGTCACCATTGTTACCGATGGAGATTGAGGCTGTCGGGTCGGAAATTAATCCACAATTCGCGCAAATTGTTGATGAAAACGACCTGGTGATATTGACCCGATGCGAAATTGAAATTGGGCAAAACGTGAATGGGTTCATCGACATTGTGTATCCATACGCGGCGGTCAAGCCGTATCGAGAGATGTTGAAGAGCCGGCTTCGTACCGGGGAAAGTGATGATGAGAAAGATCGCACCTGGGTTAATAATATGGAACTCGCTGCGGGTGATGCATCGTTAGGAGCCAAAGTCGAGTTAGCCAAGGTAAAAATTCCAGTCAGCGCATTTGAACAGCTTAAAGAAGGTCACGTTTTGTTCTTCAAGAAACCTGACTTTGCGCGGCTATTGATTAATGAAATTCCGGTCTATGAGGTCGCTGTGGGTACGCACGGTACTCAGGTCGGGGTGCGGATTGAAAACCCAATCAAACCTGATGATTCAAACGAATAATCAGCTAATGACAGGAGAATGACAGTGAGCGAATTTGAAACCGATGAGAACACAGAAGGTACAGTCGAAGCTGAAGCCACTGAGGAAAAAAGTCAGGAGAGTTCCGAAGCCAAGCCGTCAATGAATCGCGAGGTAATCCAGAATATTCCGATTACGCTTGCGATCGAGGTAGGACGAGCCTCTCTAAAAATTCGTGATTTGATGCGTCTGACGCAAGGCAGTGTCGTCGAATTGGATCGCCTGGCAGGAGAGCCGCTGGATATTGTTGTGAACGATACAGTCGTTGCACAAGGTGAGGTGGTCTTGGTGAATGATCGATACGGCGTCAGGTTGACTAAAGTTGTCTCTGCGGCGGACCGAATCAAAAACTTATGATGGATCATTAAGTGGAATACGTTGACTGGGCGTCATTTGCCGCCAGTTTTGGCTTGGTCATCGGATTGATCCTCGTGACGTTATGGGGTTTCAAGCGATACGGGCAAATGCAGTTCCCGAAAAAACATGGTGACGCAGCCATTCAAGTTGTTGAGTCTCATGTGATGGGACCACGACAGCGTATCGTTCTGATTCACTGCGACAATCAGAGAATACTTGTCGGTTTGTCACCGCAAGGTTTTGCGCATCTCGGACAATGGACGTCTGACGCAACGCCACCAGACCCTTCATTTGCGGAAACATTGAAAGCTGTGGATCTAGGTTCGGAATAAAATCCCTTTCATTACTCCACACCAAGACGGCAGCGTCAGTGCTGTCTGGCATTCTATTTGCAGTTCTTAGTATCAGTGCTTTGATTCTTGATCAAAATGGATTTAAGTAATTGAAATTATGGGATTAATTTAATGTCAATTTGTCGTCATAAGAACTTTTGTCGGTGGTTTCGATCTCTCCGAGTCATTGGCCGGAGTCTTTGTGTTCTCATGGCTTCGTTAATTTTTTCAAGTTCGGCGCTAGCAGAAGCCTTGCCGATCATGACGGTCATCGAGCAAGAAGGGGCGACACAATACAGTCTCACACTGCAGCTTCTAGCATTGATGACGTTGCTTTCTCTGTTGCCAGCATTATTACTCGGTATGACGTCATTTATCCGAATTATTATTGTTTTGTCCTTGTTGAGACAGGCGCTTGGCACCATGCAGACGCCACCGAACCGTGTTTTGTTGGGAATTGCTTTATTTCTCACTCTCTTCGTTATGGAACCTGTGTTAACAGCGGTCTATGACACCGCCATCTTTCCATATCTGAATGAAGAGATATCGATTGAAGCAGCAATTGCAGCAGCAGAGTCTCCAATTCGTGGGTTTATGCTGAATCAAACCCGCCAGGAAGATATTGCAATGTTTACTGAGATTGCCGGTGATGGTCCGATTGCGAGCCCAGAGGATGTTCCTTTTTCGATACTCGCACCAGCATTCATTACTTCTGAGCTTAAAAGCGCTTTTGTCATTGGTTTTATGATTTATATCCCTTTTGTCGTTCTCGATTTGATTGTGGCGAGTGTCTTGATGTCGATGGGTATGATGATGTTGTCGCCAATGATGATCTCGATGCCATTTAAGTTGATGTTATTTGTCTTGGTCGATGGTTGGACCCTGATTATGGGTTCCCTCGCATCAAGCTTCGCGATGCCTTAGGAGGTTTATATGGATACGGCAATGGTTGTTGACTTGGGTCGAGAATCTTTATTGGTCGCGGTGATGATTGCTTCGCCGATGCTGGGGATTGCTTTGGCAGTTGGTCTACTTATTGGTATTGTGCAGGCTGCAACCTCGATTAATGAAATGACCCTGTCTTTTATCCCGAAGCTCGCGGCGTTGGTGATTGTCCTGATGATACTGGGGTCATGGCAAATTGCTGTCCTTGTCGATTTCACTCGCCGTCTTTTCGAGCGAATCCCTACGTTTTTCATGTAGGAGTCTGATTTGGAGCTTTTTGTCGCTGATTTGATTGAGCGGTTCTATACGGCTTTGTGGCCGTTTCTCCGGATCGGCGCGATGTTAGTCGCTGTTCCGATTTTATCGATTGATGCGGTGACTGTCAGAATTCGAGTTTTCCTCACGTTATTATTGACGATCTTGGTTTATCCCTTGGTGGATTGGCCTGTCATTGATCCTATTTCAGCCGCGGGACTGCGTGAGATTTTCAATCAAATACTCATCGGTTTAGTGATGGGATTCTTCCTCCAAATTGTGACAGCAGCTGTCGTTCTCGCTGGTCAAGCGATCTCCAACTCAATGGGACTCGCAATGGCGACCATGGTTGATCCGAGCATGGGAACCGTGCCCTTGGTCTCTCAGTTTATGGTGATCTTGGCGACACTGATATTCTTAGGAGTGGGCGGTCATATGCTGCTCATCGGTATCTTACTGCGCAGTTTTGAGACGTATCCTGTCGGTCTGGCATTCATTGGTCAAAGTACCTACGGAACACTGATTGAATGGAGCGCAATGATATTTGTTGGCGGCGTTTTACTCGCTTTGCCAATTATGGTCGCACTACTACTCGTGAATATCGGAGTTGGCGTGATTACCCGAGCGGCACCGAGCCTCAATATTTTCGCAGTTGGTTTTCCCGTATTTTTCTTGACCGGTTACGCCGTTTTGATCCTATCGTTGGCTGGTATTGGCTCTCGAATGCAATGGCTATGGATGGAAGGCGTTGACCAAGTCAAGAACTTTGTCATGGTACCAGGGGTGCTGTAATGGCTGAAGATACTCCAGACGACGATCAGAAAACCGAAGAGCCCACCGCCCGGCGGTTACAAAAAGCCCGTGAGGACGGGCAGGTTCCGCGATCGCAAGAACTTGGGGCTGCAGCCGTTATGATTAGTTCGATGGCTTTCCTGTATTTATCAGGTGGTTGGTTGGTTGGTCACCTATCACAGTTGTTCGCGGCGGGTTTTGTTATTGAGCGTCGCGATATTTTCTCTCCTTACGTCGGACTAATGCATTTCCGGGATATCGGTCGAGATGGTTTTTTACTATTTAT
>CAJWFL010000050.1:0-9495 GCA_913031455.1 uncultured Gammaproteobacteria bacterium | reverse complement strand
AGTCTTTAATATAACTCGCCTTGTTATCAACGGAATGCTCGAAGAAAAGTGGGGCCGCGTCATTAATATCAGTTCGGTCAACGGCCAAAAGGGACAATTCGGTCAGTCGAACTATGCTGCGGCGAAAGCGGGGATGCACGGGTTTACAAAATCACTTGCTCAAGAAGTCGCATCAAAAGGTGTGACTGTGAATACAGTCAGTCCTGGCTACATCATGACAGCGATGGTTGCTGCGATTGGGGATGAAATACTCGAGAAAATTGCATCAACAATTCCGGTTGGCCGACTGGGTAACCCAGACGAAATTGCCTATGCAGTCGCTTTCCTTGCCTCAGAACGTGCGGCCTTCGTCACAGGATCAAACCTTGCAATCAACGGTGGACAGCACATGTTCTAGGGCCATTGCCCAAGAGCCGACACCGAATTCTCGTTGTTGGCTTTCTTTTTTGTGCGATGCACAATAAACTATCAGCCTTTTTATTGAGGGGACACGGACGTGAGCACTGAAAATCAGCAAGCACCGGAAAAACTTTTCGAATCCATGGATGCAGAAAGTAAGCGCCTTCTGCAGGGCTTAATGCGCTCTGAAGACACAGCAGATATTGTTAAAAATCTCACCGATGTCTGGACTCAGTTGGTCATGCAACCTTGGACAAATCCGCAAGGCTGGCTCGAAATGGTGACCAAATATCAGCAAGATCAATTCAAGGTGTGGACTGATCTGATGAGCGGGACAATGAATTTTCAGCCACAGAAAGACCGACGCTTTGATTCAGACGAATGGTCAAAACTTCCGGTCTTCGATTTTATCAAGCAGTCCTATCTGCTCACAGCTGACGTGCTGAATAAGTCCACTGACGCCATTCCAGTCGAAGGGAAAGAAAAAGAGAAGCTGAAGTTTTACACCCAGTATTTCATCGATGCGATGAGTCCATCCAATTTTGTCACCTTAAATCCTGACGTACTCAAAGAAGCGATGGAGACCAATGGTCAAAGCTTAGTTGATGGACTTCAGAATCTCATGACTGACCTTGAAAAAGGTCGTATCACCATGACCGACGAATCGGCCTTTGTTCTCGGTGAAAATATTGGGGTGAGCGAGGGATCGGTTGTCTTCCGTAATCACTTATTTGAATTGATTCAATACTCTCCATCGACAGAGACCGTTCATCAACGCCCTTTAATGATCGTACCTCCGTGTATCAACAAGTTTTATGTTCTCGATTTACAGCCACAAAATTCATACGTGAAATGGTGCGTGGATCAGGGGAATACTGTGTTCTTGATTTCATGGGTTAACACCACACCCGACTACAGTCATATTGGTTGGGATGACTATGTTCAGGATGGAATTTTTGAGGCAACACGCGTTGTCAAAGAGATTACCGGCGAAAAGAAAATGAACGCAGTCGCTTGGTGTATCGGCGGGACGATTTTAGGTTCTGCACTCGGCGTGATGCAAAAGAAGCGCGACGCAAGTATCGCCTCAGCGACATTTCTGACAACGCTTCTCGACTTCTCAGATCCGGGCGACTTGGGTGTGTTCCTCGATGAAGAAGAAGTCGACATACGCGAGGCACAGGTGTCAAAAGACGGAGTCATGTCGGGCAAAAGCCTCGCACTTGGCTTTAATATGCTCCGGTCTAACGATTTGATCTGGTCATATGTGGTGAATAATTATCTGAAAGGGAAAACACCACCGCCATTTGACCTTCTCTACTGGAATTCAGACCCAATCAATCTCCCTGCAACAATGTACAACACCTACATCCGTGAAATGTATGTGAATAACAGTCTTTCACAGCCGGGTGGATTCACTTGTTGCGATAAGCCAGTTGAATTGAACAAAGTCAAAACACCGATGTATTTCCTCTCTGCAATTGAAGACCACATTGCACCATGGAAAACCACATTTTTGGGAACGGATCTTGTTGGCGGAGATGTCGAGTTTGTGCTCGGTGGATCGGGTCATATTGCAGGCGTCATCAATCCGCCAGCGAAAAATAAACGAAATTACTGGGCCGATGGTGAGATGGGACAGGGTGCTGATCATTGGCTAGAAACAGCAAAAGATCACCCAGGGTCTTGGTGGAATCATTGGCATCAGTGGCTCGAGCAGCACGATTCGAAGCAAGTGCCAGCGCGCCAAATTGAGACCAACACGGAGTTCAAGGAAATTGTCCC
Source organism: uncultured Gammaproteobacteria bacterium (assembly GCA_913031455.1). GTDB lineage: Bacteria > Pseudomonadota > Gammaproteobacteria > Pseudomonadales > Litorivicinaceae > HIMB30. The sequence continues at coordinate 7,311 of CAJWFL010000050.1, read as the reverse complement.
CGCTCCTGGTGACTACGTCAGGGTCCGTCTTTAAGAGAACGCGCAGGTCTAAAAAACCCCCGACTGATATCTCAGGCAGGGGTTTTTTGATCGCGAGAATTACTTGTTCAACGACTTTGCTATTTCTTCAGTATTTTTCTTCATAAGATTCAAGGTTTCTTCACTGACCTGAGTCCACGACGATGCTTGCTTTTTTGCAAGCTCAGCCATTTTCTCTTGGTACTTCTGAAGGAATTTTTTATGAACTTCCATCAATTCAGGCATTGATTCGCACTGACACACAGCACGTGCTTCTTCCAGCGCATCGGCCATCATTTCTGTTGACAGCTGTGTTTGTTCTTCCGCTAATGATTCAAGTATTGAGCGCTGCAGCTTAAGTAGATCGGTCATTGGCTTCATGGTCTTTTAAAATGCGTCCAGATTCATCATCGACTGCATTGATTTCAACACTTCTTCATTTTGCTTCAACAATTGATCGAACACGATTCAGTCCTCTTCAAGTTTGTGCATTGCAATAACTGGAAATTAAGTTGCAATGCACAACAATTCAAGTTGATGATTGCATGCAATAGTCGTAAACCAAACACCACCAGTAAAAATGCTTCTGCTAGAATTCTCGACCATTGGAATTGAGGATAAAAAGACCATGACAGCGCTGTGGATGCCCACTCCCGAACGCATTGCTCAAGCCAACATCACCGACTTGATGGCACACTTCAACGCCAAACTCGGACGATCAATCCACGACTACCAAGATCTGCATCAATTGAGTGTTCATGAGCCAGAATCTTTTTGGGACGGTGTCTGGGAGCATGCAGATCTCATCGGTACTCGTTGTTCTCCGACGCTCACAGATCGTGGCGCGATGCCAGGTGCTAAATTTTATCCGAATTCGACGTTAAATTTCGCTGAAAACTGTCTCGGTCATGATGCAGACGACTCTCAGATCGCTGTGATTTCATACACTGAAGCTGGTACCCGTATGGTATTGAGTTGGGGCGAGCTAAGACAATGTGTGGCGAATCTGAGAAATACGTTACAGTCCCTCGGGATCGGAAAACATGATGTTGTTGCTGGCTTCGTCAGCAACGGGCCAGAAGCCGTCATCGCGTCCCTTGCCACACTGTCTCTTGGTGCAATTTGGACAAGTTGCTCGCCCGACTTCGGTGTGCAGGGCGTCCTCGACCGCTTTGGACAAACGAAGCCGAAAGCGCTGGTCGCAGCACATACAACTCAGTACAACAACAAATCGATCGACTTAACAGACCGAGTGAATGGGTTGCTGGTCGAGCTAGTCTCTGTGACCTCAGCAATCATCTTTGATGGGCCATGTCCAAAGGTAAAGGCAGGCGAAATTTCTCGACCAGGTTGCAAAGTGATTGCATATGATGATGTGGTCTCAGGTGATCACGCACTCGCATTCGAACACACTCCATTCAATCATCCTGGTTTTATTCTCTACAGCTCCGGAACGACGGGTGTTCCGAAATGTATTGTACACAGCCAAGGCGGAGCCCTGATCCAACTGGTGAAAGAGCATCGGTATCATGTTGATATCCAGCCCTTTGATCGTGTGTTTTATTACACAACCTGCGGTTGGATGATGTGGAATTGGCTGCTCGCTTCATTAGCCTCCAAAGCAACCATCGTGACTTATGATGGATCGCCGTTTGTCCGAGGAGCTAAAACACTGTGGGAGCTATGTGACCAAGACGACTGGCACGTTTTTGGAACCAGCGCCAAATTTATCGCCGCGATTGAAAAACATGATTACAAGCCCGCCGAGCAACACGCGCTGAAGTCACTTAAAACGGTTCTATCGACCGGATCACCACTCGCGCATGAATCGTTTGAGTATGTCTATCGAGAAATTAAGGCGGACCTGCTACTCGGATCGATATCCGGTGGAACCGATATCGTTTCTTGTTTTTGCCTCTCATGCCCCATTCAGCCTGTATACCGCGGAGAGCTTCAGTGCGCTGGTCTTGGTCTGGCCGTGGACGTGGTTGACGAATCAGGGCAATCAGTGAAAGGAGAAAAAGGGGAACTAGTCTGTCGGAAGCCATTTCCCGTGATGCCTGTTGAATTTTTCGGTGATACCGATGGCAGTAAATATCGAGCAGCCTACTTCGAGCGCTTCAACGGGATGTGGGCACATGGCGACTTTGCAGAGCATACTGACCACGGCGGTTTCGTGATCTACGGCCGTGCTGATGCCACACTCAATCCAGGTGGTGTACGCATTGGAACAGCCGAAATTTATCGCCAGGTGGAGGCAATTCCAGAGGTTCTCGAGTCACTGGCGATTGGGCAATCAGTCGGCGATGACGTCCGCGTTGTCTTATTCGTTGTGTTGCGAGAGGGGCTTGAACTCGACGATGAATTACGACAACAGATCAAAATGCAAATCAGGAACAACACAACGCCTCGCCACGTGCCAGAGGTAATTGCCCAGGTTCCTGACCTTCCACGGACTGTAAGTGGTAAGATCGTTGAATTGGCCGTGCGTAATGTTATCCACGGAGACATTGTCAAAAACATTGAGGCATTAGCGAATCCAGATGCATTGGACTATTTCAAAGATCACCCAGACGTTCGCCTGTAAAATTATCACAGGGCTGATCACAGTCACTCTTTCCATGACGGCGACCGCCAATCCCGCCGACGTGCGGATGCTCGTCGACGTGTCAGGCTCGATGAAGAAAGCGGATCCAAAATCTGTTCGAGGCCCGGCAACTGCACTCCTAGCTGCACTACTACCCGATCAATCTCAAGGCGGCATTTGGCTGTTTGGATCTGATGTCCGCGAACTCGTTCCATATGGTCTGGTGGACGCACGTTGGGATGCACTTAGACAACCGATCGAGGCATCCATTGGCTCGACTGATCTATTCACTCATATGGAAAGTGCGCTTCGCACAGGAATTACAGCCAGTGGTGATCAAACCACAGGAGCTTGCCACGTCATTCTGATCACCGACGGAATCGTTGACGTCAAAGGCGGCAAAGACGCTTCGAACGCCTCGAGAGATCGCATCCTGAAGACTGTGCTGCCTAACGCGACTGATCGGGACTGCCGCATTCATACCATCGCCCTTTCCGATCAAGCGGATCTCCCGCTTCTTCGGCAAATGGCGATTCAAACCGGAGGTCTCTTTACGCTACTCAATCAGCCAGGTGATCTGATCCCCGTCATGCTGGATGCGCTTGAGCTCGCGCTACGCTCGCAACAGTTACCGATTCGTAACCAACAATTTCAAATTGATTCAGACGTTCGTCAGCTTCGGCTTATCCGGCTTGGTAGCGAACAACCAATTGCACTTCGTTCAAATGAGCAAACCATCGGCGTGGACCAACAAGACGATAACCTGAGCTACTACAGTGGAGCCGGTTACCAAACACTGATTTGGTCCAATCCCACACCTGGCCGCTACACGCTCACGGAGCAATTTGGTCCAAGCGATCGGATTTTGATCGATTCTGACGTTCGGCTCGACCTCGCCGAGTTACCGCCTACAATCAGTGCCAATCAGACCCTTGGTCTCAGTGCATCGATCACACGAAAAGGGAAAAGGATCGATGCAGACACCCGTCAGTATTTTGTTGCGTTTGGTGCCAACGTGGATCCATTGAGATCTGAAGGACAAGCCCTTGCGATGCAAATCGATAGCCCTGTAGTGGGACGCTCAATCCTCACTGTACAAAGCTTCGATGCGCTGTATGAGCGGCAGGTGCAGCGGGCTTTCGAGGTTCTGGAAGCACGCCCTGCAATGGAAATCGGTAGTGAAATTTCCCAGGGAGTCGGTCAGGTTGCATCCACAATTGCTGCACAACAGGCCAATCCAACAGGTGCCAAAAGTGAAGCGAATGGCTCTGTCACCGAGACTATGTCGACGATTCTTCCTGAGACCGTCACGACCATTCTTCCCGAGACTGTAACCAAGCAATTCCCAGAAGAGATGCGTCAATGGCCACTGTGGCAACTGATCGTCAGTGCTCTGGGTGCAATGGCGGTTGTTGCTTTGATCATTGGACTGGTGTTGCGGCCAAAAGCACATTCAGCGGAATAACGCATGTTCGACTTAATGTTTGGGCTCGGAACTATTGTCTGTGCGCTCGCAGTCTGTGGTCTTCCAATTGGGCTCCTCAACCCCATTTTGCTAAACCAAAAGACGCGAGCCGATGTGTTTAAAGTCCTTGATTCGATGTTTCTGGTCAGATTTCTCATGGTTGCTGTTGGCCAGTATTACGGGATACCACGACTCTAGTTGACGTAGCATGTACAGATGTTGATTAACTTCATTGGCGATATTCACGGATATGCATCTGAGCTCAAGCAATTACTCGCTCAGCTCGGCTACACGCGCTCTGTATCAGATGGTTGGACTCAAGGAGACGGTCAACTGGTTTTCCTTGGGGATCTAATTGATCGCGGTCCAGAACAAAAAGAGACGGTCGAGATTGCCAGAGAGCTATGCGAGCTCGGATATGCAACCTGTCTGACTGGCAATCATGAATTCAATGCGGTTGGCTTTGTAACAGAGCGCATCGACAAGCCAGGTCAATACGTCCGAAGTCATACCGAAAACCATATCCGGCAACACCAGGATTTTCTCGATGCCTATGCGAATGATGTCAATGGCTATCGAGAAACACTCGACTGGTTCGCAACACTTCCTTTATGGTTCGACAATGGACAGGTGCGCGCGGTGCATGCGTGCTGGAATATCGAGGCACAATCCGACCTCTCGTCACTGCTCACAGACACACAGAGCCCGATTGACCGATCTTTCTATGAGCAAACGGGGGTTTCCGGCTCCAGACCCTGGGAGGCGCGTGAAACGCTTCTCAATGGACTTGAAGCGCGACTACCTAATGACATCTCATTTCAAGATTACTACGGGATCAAGCGTAGGCGCATTCGAGTCAATTGGTGGGCGCCCGAACAGACAACTTTTCGTGAAGCAGCAGTGATCGACGACAGTCAACGACACATTATCCCAGATCTACCAATACCCCATGGATCGCCGAATTATGAAGGGCCTCTTTGCTTCTTTGGTCATTACTGGATGCGTGGGACACCAAGAATCCAACATCCACACGCTGTCTGTTTGGATTACAGCGTTGCTTTGAATGATGGAGCGCTTTGTGCGTATCAATTCCGTGGTGAACAAGTGGCTCGCCGGGGGCATTTAGTTTGGGTCAATCGATCATGACAGTTTGGTGACAATTTAATGAAAAAAGATCACCAATAATTTAGTCATATTTGGTCTTTACACTCTATAAAAACCGGGAGGCTTTTAGAATGTCAGATCCAGTTGTCATTCATCCAGAACGCGTATCAGTCACCAAGTCAACACAAACCAAAGCAACCTTTACCTTTCCCAAACGCCAACGATTCCACAATCCGCCGGGAAGTCCTCACTCCACAGGCAACCTTAAAGATTTTTGGAATTACGTGGTCAAACAAGCCTTTCGGCCGGTGCCAAAAGAATGGCCTCAACACCATGTCGTACCTCCAGAAATTGCATTACAGCAACTCGAGGCTGCCAGCGAGCATTCAATTACATGGCTTGGACATGCAGCATTCGTTTTGCAACTCGGTGGTCGACGGATTGTGTTGGATCCGTTTTTAGCAAATCGCGCAAGCCCATTGAGCTTTGCTGGCCCTCGACGATTCATTCCAGCTCCCCTCGGTATTACTGACCTCGGTCAGATCGATACCTTGGTGATCTCACACAATCACTACGATCACTTATGCTGGCATACCCTAAAGCATCTGCCGAATCGCGAAACCGTTGAAGTCATGTGTCCGACAGGCCTCGCTTCCTGGTTTAAAAAACGGGGATTTAAAAACGTGACGGAACTTGGCTGGCATCAGACATCGTATGCTGGCGATATTAAAGTAACAGCACTCCCCGCCATCCATCATTCAAGACGCGGTGTATTCGATGCCAATACATCGCTATGGGCAGCATTTTTGTTTGAGTATCACGGGTTCAAAGTGTACTTCGGTGGAGATTCAGCGATGGGACCTGTGTTCCGACAGACTGGTCATAAATATGGTCCAATTGATCTTGCGTTAATCGGGATCGGTGCTTACGCACCACGCAAGCTACTTCGTTCGGTTCATGCGTCACCAGAAGAAGCCGTAGAAATGAGCAAGGCCATCAAGGCTAAGTCGCTACTAGGGATGCACTGGGGAACGATCGAGTTATCACAGGAAAATACATTTGAGCCAGCATACCGATTTCAAAAAGCGGCATTGGATGCAGGCTACCAAGACGATGCAATTTTATTGCCTTCGGTCGGAGAGACCGTTGCACTCAATGTTTTGGAGACGAATAGACAGTTAGAGGCGACGGGCACCTAAATGCCCGACAGCCAATCGGTCATCGATTAGTCGATCAACTTCAATGTCTTGACTGACAATTTTCCGTTACGGCCTTCTGCCAAGTCAAATTCGACACGTTGGTTGTCTTCCAACCGCTCGATCCCATTTTCCTTCACAGCTGTCACGTGCACGAATGCATCGTCACCACCTGCATCAGGAACAATAAAACCGAAACCCTTGGTTTCGTTAAACCACTTTACTTTACCAGTTTGCATGCGTTTTCCTTCGCAACTGCGCAGATGCTCGAATCTCCGCGCGTTTCACTTAAAATGCCAGTCAGTGTTGCGGTCAGGCGGACACATGCTAAGCATACGAGCCCTTACAGCGTCGCACGTTCTCAGGCAAAGTCAATGACGAATCGATGACAATCTCGTGATGATCGACTCCGCGCTAGAGCCACCGGCGCACCGAAGACGCATAGTGCTGGTATTGATCACCAAACTTTTCAGACAAGATTCGTTCTTCTGGAAGGATCTGAAAGCGCGTTAAATACCAACTCACAAAGATAAAAATGAACGGACTTACCCATGTTGGCTGATAAAGGTAGTAAGCGAGAAGAAGAAGCAACAATGCCAGATACATGGGGTTTCTGGACAGTCGGAAGACCCCTTGAGTCACCAGAACGGTGGTCTCATCCGGACTCCACGGATGAACAGTCGTGTTGCACCGTATACATCCCAAAACCCCTGCCACACCAAAGGCACCTGAAACAAGAATCAAAGTACTAATAACGAGCCAGGGAGGTGAAAATAAATCACTGGCCCAACGAGTCGCAAACCAGTTAAGCAGTCCACCAAAACCAACGATCACTGGCGGTGGTATTTTGAGTTCAAGGCGCGTGAATGCTGATTGAGACATCGACAGTTCCGACTTGGTCGGGACGGCAGGATTTGAACCTGCGACCCCTTGCACCCCAT
>CAJWFL010000049.1:0-10340 GCA_913031455.1 uncultured Gammaproteobacteria bacterium | reverse complement strand
TCGGGTTATGAGCCCGACGAGCTACCAGGCTGCTCCACCCCGCAATCGAGGCGCGTACTGTAATGAAGTGAAATAGGTTCGTCAAGCAACAGGCGGCAAACAAACGCACTATTTTAATACCTGGATAAATAAATGATGAAAGCGCCTAGAATACGTGCCAATCGGTATAGCCTCATGACACTTGAGTGGCCTCGGGAGAGTGAGCCGCTTGCGGATTGGCTCAAAGCGCAGCGTGAAAAAGCACCAGCGCTCATGGATGAAATTGCAATTGTTTTGAGGCCGGCACCGGAACATCAGCCCGAGGAAATCCGGTCGGCGGTCGAGACGCTTGATCAGTTGGATATTGGTTTGATGGGGTTGACAGGTTCATCTCAGCACCGTGTTATGGCTGATGAGTTAGGCCTCGCATGGTTATCCTCAAAACATGATCCGATCGAGTCAGGGTCGAGTCATGAGATGGTCGCCAGCCAATCACCAGACACTGCATTGATAAAGCGGGGTCCAATTCGTTCAGGCGTCCAAATTTACGCGAAAGATCGAGACTTAATCGTGATCGGACAGGTGAGTCAGGGCGCCGAAATCATGGCTGATGGCCATGTACATGTTTATGGACGGTGTCGCGGACGGGTTGCTGCTGGAGTCAGCGGTCAGGTCTCTGCAGAGATTTTCTGTTTAACATTCGAGCCCGAGCTTGTTTCTTTGGCAGGGACGTACTGTGGATCGGATCAGATTTCAGAAGAACTCTGGTCTACTAGAGTGCGAGTAAGACTTGATGAAACGTCACAAAAAATAACTTTTGCATTGATGGCATAAAGGAGAAAAAGATTGGCTACCGTTGTTACTGTGACTTCAGGAAAAGGTGGAGTTGGCAAAACCACGTCGTCTGCTGCGATTGCAGCGGGTCTAGCTCAGGCGGGACATCGGACTGTGGTCATCGACTTTGATGTTGGTCTGCGGAACCTTGATCTCATCATGGGTGTTGAGCGTCGTGTGGTGTTCGATTTTGTGAACGTCATCGCAGGAGAGGCAACTCTGAATCAAGCATTGATACAGGATAAGCGACTTGAAAATTTGTCGATCTTGGCAGCCAGTCAAACCAAAGATAAAGATGCGCTCACAGAAGAGGGGGTTGGTCAGGTTCTCGATGAACTTGCAGAGCTCGGTTTTGAATATATCGTCTGTGACTCTCCTGCTGGCATCGAACGCGGTGCAACAATGGCACTCCATTTTGCGGATCATGCAGTCATCGTGACAAATCCAGAAGTGTCATCGGTGCGTGACTCAGACCGAATCCTCGGGATTCTCCAGTCGAAATCTAAGCGCGCAAAAGAGGGTGGAAAAGTACATGAGCATCTTTTGATTACTCGGTATGATCCGGTACGCGTTGAGAATGGCGAGATGCTATCGAAAGAAGATGTATGCGATATTCTTGCTGTGAAACTGATTGGCGTCATCCCAGAATCAAAAGCAGTACTCAAGGCTTCAAACACTGGGGTTCCAGTCATTTTGGATCAGGACTCAGATGCTGGGCTTGCCTATAGCGACTCAGTCGCGCGTTTTTTGGGGGAGGATCGTCCAATGCGGTTTGTGATTCCGAGAAAACAAGGCTTATTGAGCCGGATCTTGGGGGGAGGTGATTAATGGCTTTGTTTGGACTGTTCTCCGGGAAGAAGAAAACATCAGCTGCTGCCGCGAAAGAGCGGCTACAGATTTTAATCTCGCATGAAAGACAAAATCGTCAGAGGCCCGATTTCTTAACTGATCTGCAACGCGATATTCTGGACGTTGTTAAAAAGTATGTGGCGATTCGAGAGGATCACGTGAGTGTTCGTTTTGATCGGGCAGGTGATGCATCAGTGTTAGAACTCAACGTGACACTTCCTGAGAACTAAATTGCAGATTCTGTGGTACGACTACGAAACTTCCGGACACGATGCTGCAGCAGATCGGCCGGTGCAGTTAGGATGGCAGGTGACAGACCCAGGGATGGAGCCAGTCGCTGATGCTGAGTCATTGTTGGTTCGTCTACCAGACGATGTTTTACCCTCACCTGGCGCGATGCTCGTGCATCAAATTCTGCCTGATTTGCATCAGCGCGACGGTATTTCAGAAGCTGAGCTTGCAAACCACCTTGAGCAATTGATTGCTCCGAGAACCTTAGTTGCCGGTTACAACTCCCGTGGGTTCGACGATAAATTCACCCAACATATTTTTTACCGTTGTTTGCGTGACCCGTTCGCTTGGCAGTACGCCGATGGACGTGGACGGTTTGACTTGTATCCGGTGGTTTTGACATATTTTGTACTTGCGCCAGAGGCGATTCGCTGGCCGGAAGATCACGATGGTCGGCCACGATTTACGTTGGATCGAATTGGGCCTCTGAACCAACTTGATCAAGGTTTGAAACGAGCCCACGATGCATCCTCTGATGTCGCTGTCACAGCACGTTTGAGCAGACAGCTGGCATTACATGATCCCGATTTATTTGCCACCTGTTTGAAGCGGATCGACAAGCATTTTGTGACCGATCAAATTCGCGCAGATGGCCGCAGTGACGGCCTTTTGGAGGTGACGTCCTTTGCCGGTTGGGACCAAGGATTTGTTCGTGATTTGTGGATTCCATTTCGATTATCTGAACGCTCCAATGATTATGTTGCTTTTGACTTGAATCATGACCCGCAACAGGTGATGACGAATCTGACTGGTTTAGTTGAAAGTCACTCGATAGATCGGTCTGAGCTTAGAAAACAAGTGCGAGCACTGGGCATTCATACAATTCGGATTAACGCACAACCGATGTTGTTCCGCCGTGCGACGCTCGAGCCACATATTAAATCGCGATTGGATGCATTTGGTCGAGATGAGGTACGGCAAAATCAGCATCTCGATGTGTGGCAACATATTCAAGAATCTCCCGCGTTTAAACAACTCTATCAACTGGCCGTGCAGGTTTTAGCAGAAACAGAACAAGCGTTGCCTGATGATGTCGACTTTGGACTTTACGCAGGAAATTTTTTATCAACGCGCGATAAGGATTTGCTGGCCAGTCTACCGTTAATGGATCCAGAGGGCTTAAGCCAATGGACACAATCATTTGACGATCCCAGGTATGACACCTTGTTATTCCGATACCGTGCTCGTAATTTCCCACAGTCGCTAACGCAGAGTGAGTGGAAACTGTGGCAAAAAACTCGGAGAGAAAAGCTAATGGGTGTTCATTCGACAAAAACGCAAGCGAATCGCGTACAGGATGAATTAGTCGCAATCAGTCAACGAACAGATCTCGAGCCCAATCAGATCGAGCAACTCGAGCAATTCGTGATGTGGTTGGATAAGCAGCCTCCTGTATAACTGTCGGTTTTCGCGTCGATCGATCACATAATCGCTATGAATGCGCTGGTATCTGGATGACTATTGTCTGGTGATTCGCAACGAATCACCTCCCCATGCGTCACCGTCACGAACGACAGAGGCCTCGTGGATGCGGTCATGCGTTGAGTCAGAGATCAATCCCGCGACTTCACCTAATCATCTGTTCTGAAAGCCTTGAGGACGACTGGATTCTGGATTCGCTGTTCCAAGTAGCTGACGAACTGTTCCTTGGTCAATGCCTGGAGGATTGTGACTTGTTCCATCCGGTCACTGAATGGGCGGCGTAAGCCGATGGCGCTCCAAATTGCGTTTGAAAGCTCGCTTTGGGTCGATGGTGGATTCAATAACTGATCTAGAAGGCTCAGTCGTTGGCTTTCAAATTGTTCGTTCGGTATATCTTCAACCATCGCTGCAAAGCCCTCAAATTCATTTTGAATTGCGCTCACTATTTCATCTGGATCGGCCGTGGGTGATTGAATCGCACCGGTTAAGATCGGCGTATTATAGAGTGGAAAAGCAGTAGCGAATGTGAGATATCCGAGCTGTTGTTCTGTCCTCAAACGAGTGTAAAACGGAGCCTCGATGATGTTGCCGGCAAGTCGATTTAAAATTCGAGATTCCGGATCGGTGTTCCTATCAATGTATAGCACCGTGGCGGCTTGGTCTGGGTGGTTATATTGGTAAGATCGAGTGCGTTCACTAGGCCACGGATTTGTTGTTATTTGCACTGTTGGTGTCGACTCATCGATCGGTAATTGTTTGACCCAGGATTCGAGAAGTGCTTTGCCCTCGTCTCGAGACACAGGACCGTGTAAGAACAGTTCGCTTGAGAACCCTGCGAAAAATGCTTTTTGGTATTGATGGAATGTCTGTCGATCAATACTGGCAAAGGCCTCGTTCAGCTCGGCGCTTGAATATGCCAGTGGCATGAGCTCTGCAGTCATTTCATCAAACAGGCGACCCGAAGGCCGAGTTGCTTGAACGCGCGCAAGTTCTTGCGATTTCAATTGTCGGAGCCGTGACCAGGTTGATTCATCGATCAATGGAATGGGAAGACGATCGAGAACTTGGTTAACCAGGGGAATGACTGACTGGTGATACCCAGAGAATTGCAGTGTGATCCCCGATTGCGAGGCTTGCGTAGAGAAACCCGCACCCGCCAATGCAGCAGCGTAACTGAGGCTGTTAAGATGTTCATTAATCGCATCTGCGAGTAGATCACTCATGATGGATGCTTCAGATGAATTCGAAGCAAGAGGCGTCCTCAGCCGAATGTAGAGATCACTTTTTGGCTGGGAGAAGCGATTTTCAGTGAGCACATAACCGATCGACCCCTCTGATAAAAACAGGACGCGTGGTTGTGTTTCGATGGTGGCTTTAAGTGTGGCAGGCAGTGGCGCGTTGGGTGTTTGGATGAACGGATTTGGCTCAGGAAGTCGAACAATATCGCTGGTTTCGTTGCGGGCCCTCTTGAATGCTTTGAGACGTTGCTCACCCAATCCAAACCGATGAATTGATGTCGGGTAGTATGTCGTTGTTTCCGTGGGTTCGATTTCAGGCGCAGTCACTCGGACTAACATGCGTTCGGGGGTCAACCAGCCCAACATGTCCTTGATCAGAAGGCCGTCGAATTGCTTGAGTAGGCGGCCATGGGTGAACAATTGTTGAGGAGGGATAGAATGCAGTTTTTGCGACAAATAGGTCACCACATTCTGTGGATCTGACTCCTCTTCGAATTTGAAATTTGCATCAGAAACTACTTTCAGTTCATCGAATCGCCAACGGTTAATGCCCTGTGTCTCGATCAGTCGAATGGTCTTGAATATGTCAGAGATGATTTCGTCGCGGTTTGCAAAGCCCTCGGGAGTCAGGCTGATGCTGATTGAAAACGAGCGACTTTCTGTCATGCCGAGGCTCTCACCGGCTGAGAGGCCATTGGCATAGCCTTTCGATTTGAGGTGCGCGAGAAGACTGCCTTCACTTTCGTGACCCAGCAGATGTCCAATGTATCGAAGCGGATCCCGATCGATAAACGCATCCGTGTCAGGAACGGGGAATAGAAGCGTGAGCCGCCTCGACTCTGTTACCGGCTTGGATTGCACCACAAACGGGAGACGCTCCATATCAAATAGTGAAAGCTCGGTCACACTCGACGGGAGTTGTCGATTGGGTATCTCGGTAAATCGATTGCGCACTAATTGCTCGAGTGCATCGAGTGACTCCTCGCCCAGGACAACGAGTGCCATCCGATTGGCTGAATATTCCTTGGTATGAAAACGTTTCAAAGCATCCAACAGCCCCGGTTTTTTTAACGTACTTAAGTTACCTGCCCCAAATCGTGAAAAAGGGTGAGATGGATTTAATCCTTGTTTTGTTGCCTCAAAACTCAGACGTGCAGGGTCTCGAAGTTTCGATTGATATTCCGAATGAACTGCATTGACCTCGCGATCAACGTACGCTGGATCAAGCGTCGGTGCGATAAAGAAACGGCTGAAGCGATCGAGTGCTGGCTCGATTGCTTTTGGATTCAAGGAAAAAAAGTAATTGGTCTGCTCAGGCGCCGTGAAAGCATTGTGCGAGCCAGCTTGGTCCGAAATAAACTGCTGATATTCGCTAGCCTCAGGGTAGCGATCCGTTCCGAGAAACAGCATGTGTTCGAGGAAATGTGCAAGACCTGGAAAGTTTGCTGGGTCGTTATTGGTTCCGACAAAAACATTCATCGAGGCGGCGGCCTTATCGGTTGTTGGATCGGAAATTAACAAGACCTTCAAGGCGTTAGGCAGTGACAGGAATCGATATTCACGATCACTCAGTCCGGGAGCCTCTATGGATGCTTGGGTTGAGGTTGAAATACAGATTAAAACGGCTGCAAACAGTCGCATGTCACCACCAATATTTATTCCAATTTTCGGGGTTTGCCCAGAATTTAGGGTTGTTCCAGACGCGCGTGTGATTATAGGTGGCGAGCGAATAGTGAAAACTCAAGAGAGCATTCCCTTTTTCCCGACATTCTTCACCACGCTTAAAAGCGAGCGCGTAGAGTGAATCTCGAGGGATGGAGACATGCACAAAACACAGAATGTCGGAGATCAATAGATTTCTCAGTTGTCCAGCAACTAACAGCTCATCCGTTGAGGTCAAGGGTTTCGCAATGAGAGCTGCTTGCGGAAGTTGGCGAGTAGAGCCGACCTCTTGGTGGGACAGCGTGCTAACTAAGTTACTGCTGTATTGTTGATAGTCAGTCACGACCGGTGGCGTCGTCTCTCCAATGATCCACAATGTGTGAGGCTGGACCGACTCGAGCCACGGCGCGATGACTGAGTCTGGTGTGTGGACGCTCAATGTAAAGCCGGATCACGAATAAAACATGGTGCGTTATCCTTTGAAAGCGACTCGGAGTATCGATAACCGTTGTAATCGAATTGCCTTAAGTCATCCATCGTCCTCGCGTCTGATTCGACCATAAACCGCGCCATTAAACCCCGGGCTCGCTTCGCATTAAAACTAATGATTTTGTACTCACCATTCTTGCGATCTTTGAAGACCGGGGAAATCACTGAGCCATTGATCGATTTGAAGTCCACAGCAGCTGCATACTCGGTACTTGCCAAATTCACCAGAGGTCTTCCCTCTAACAATTCATTTAGGCTTTCAGTCACTTGGACTTTCCAGAAATCTGGCAATGATGACACAGCCTGCCCCTTGAGCTTTGTACCCATTTCGAGGCGATACGGCCGCATCGCGTCGAACGGTCTCAATATTCCGTACAGGCCAGACAGGATTCGAACACGTTCAGAGAGTCGGTCAAGCGCAGCAGCGTCCAGCGTTTGAACGTCGAGTCCTTGGTAGACGTCGCCATTGAATGCATCGATTGCCGGCAGAAGATCATTCGATTGATGATCGATGTTCCATTCCTCGAATCGTGCGGCATTGAGGGCTGAGAGTTTATCGGATAGTTTCATTAACACCGCGAGATCAGAAGGGCTGAAGCCACGCATCATCTCAGCAAGCTCTGCTGCTTGTTTGAGGAATTGAGGCGATGTGATCCTCGAGCGTTCCGCGGTCAAATTCGTGTTGAGTGATTTGGCTGGCGATAAAATTGCGAACATTGATTCTCTTTCTCTTGCGTCGATACAGATGAAGCCGGACACTACACCTAGATTCAATATTTGGACAAATGGATCGTGATCCAAGTCACCCCAGAAATTGCGGCCGGACAGTTTTTTGATGAGCTTATCAAAGCTGATGGGCAAGCGCGCCCCGGGGCCGATAGTTTACTCAACTTTTTAAAACAGCTCTCGCCTCAAGTACTGTCGGAAAAACGAGCAGCCCTTGAAGCTGCGATCAAAAGTCAGGGTATTTCGTTTCTGGTGTATTCCGATAGCGTGAATATTGATCGCTCATGGCCACTGGATCTCGTTCCTCGTGTGATGCGGGCATCGGAGTGGAATCAGACGGAAGCAGGCCTGAAGCAACGATTGAAGGCACTCAATCTATTCCTGAACGATATCTACAATGAGCAGGCAATCCTTCATGATAGGATTATTCCAGCAGAATTGGTGACGGCGAGCCCGCACTTTATTGAATTGGCATCTGGCATACGGCCACCTTTTGACACTTGGGCCCATATTTGTGGTTCAGATTTGGTCAGAGATCGATCAGGACAATTGTTCGTTCTTGAAGATAATCTTCGAGTGCCGAGTGGTGTGTCTTACATGCTTGAGAATCGGTCTGTGATGAAGCAGATTTATCCAGAGCTTTTCAGGCATCATCAGATTCTTCCAGTCAGCCAATATGCATCCGATCTCCTCGATATGCTGAATACGTTGTCGCCGAGACCTGTCGATCACCCCGTGATCGTCGTGTTGACCCCTGGGATCTATAATTCGGCTTATTTTGAGCATAGTTATCTGGCTCAGCAGATTGGCGCGGAGCTTGTTCAAGGTTCTGATCTATTCGTTGATTCAGATAATTGCGTCTACATGAAGGCGGTCGAAGGAGTGAGTCGAGTCGATGTTATTTACCGTCGAATCGACGACACGTTCCTAGATCCCGATGTGTTAAATCCAGGCTCTGTACTTGGCGTTCCTGGTTTGATTCGCGCTTGGAGGTGCGGAAAGGTATCGATTGCCAATGCTCCGGGAAGCGGAGTCGCTGACGATAAAGTCCTGTATGCCTATGTTCCGGAGATCATTCGATACTACCTGAATGAAGAGCCGCTACTTGATAATGTTCCGACATATATCTGTTCAGATCCTGAGCAGCGGGCCTATGTGCTTGACCATTTAGATGAACTTGTTGTGAAGCCGGCTGATGCGTCTGGTGGCTACGGAATAATGGTTGGTCCGCATGCAACGGATGAGACTCTAGTGACTCGTCGCGCTGAGATTCTGGAGAATCCACGGGTATGGGTGGCTCAACCGACTCTTTCAATTTCGACCACTTTAACAGTCACGAATGATGGGGATTTAGCGCCTCGACATGTCGATTTGCGTCCTTTTGTTCTGCAAAGTTCTGAGCAGTGGTGCTCAACTGGTGGGCTTTGTCGGGTGGCATTACAGGAAGGATCACTGGTTGTGAATTCCTCACAGGGCGGTGGATCAAAAGATTTTTGGGTTGTTGCAGATGAGGCACATGATTAATGCTGGCGCGAGTTGCTGAACATCTGTATTGGCTTTCCCGTTATGTGGAACGAGCAGAGGCAACCGCGCGGTTGGCGATCGCTGCATCTGACACAATTTTGGATTTGCCTGATGGGGTTCCTTACGATTGGGAATCGTTAATGCAGGTTTTTGGATCAGGTGACTCGAACCCTGGAATTTCTGAAGCAGAGGTCATGGAACAATTAGTGCTCGGTTTAGAGCATTCAGGATCAATTCGTGCATCGATTGCGGCTGCTAGAGAGAATGCGCGTGTCACACGCGATTTGATTCCAAAAGATGCCTGGGTTGCGTTGAACGAACTACACGGATTAATTGAGCGTCAATCGTTTGCAAGTTTTGATCGATCATCACGTATTCGTTTGCTGAAACAAGTGATCTCGAGCTGTCGGCTCTGGCATGGCTGTCTGATGGCAAGTCAGGCGCGAGATTTGGGTTGGCTTTTTTTGCGCCTCGGAGACCGCCTTGAACACGCAGACATGGTATCTCGCCTGGTCGACCCACGGGTGACGCAAATGGTTCCCGGCGCATCCACTCGATGGACCAGTTATGAAGCGATCGGATGGCAAAATTTGTTGTCAGCACTGGGAGGTGTCGAACTTTATCGGCATAGCGCTCGGAACCGGATACGTGGCAGTGATGTACTGGATTTTGTATTGCGAGATACCAAATTTCCGCAGTCAATGGCATCAGCTTTAGATCGTGTCGGGCAGTTGTTGGGTGATCTCCCTCATCAGCGTGTTTCACCTGACTTGGTCAAGGGTATTGTTGGAGGCCTCGAGGCGCTTGATCTTGAGCGGTTGACACCTGATCTGTTGACACAAAATATGGATTGGATCCAACAAGGGCTAGTTAGTTTGCACGAACACATCAGCTCTGAGTATTTCTTCTTCCAGTCTAACGCAAGTTAAGCCGTGGGTTTGGCCGAAAGAATGAGGTATTCTCTCGGCTGATGTTATAGCGAGTTATTACTTTGACTGAATCGGTCGCCATCGCAGAGCGTTTATCAGCTTCATCGAAGCAATGCCTCGGTGTGCGCGGGCTGAGTAAATTTTTTGGCGATTTTGCTGCAAACCGCGACGTGACTCTGTCGATTGATGCAGGCGAAATTCATGCGCTTCTTGGCGAGAACGGTGCCGGAAAATCAACCCTCGTCAAAATGATCTATGGGATCTTGAAGCCTGACGCGGGGTCGATGGAACTTTTGGCGAGTTCATATTCTCCAAACAATCTGAGTGATGCGAAGGCGGCCGCTGTCGGTATGGTGTTCCAGCATTTTGCCGTGTTTGACGCATTAACTGTGCTGGA
>CAJWFL010000048.1:0-10747 GCA_913031455.1 uncultured Gammaproteobacteria bacterium | reverse complement strand
TAAGGTGGCGGGATTGGTACCAAAATTCAAGCGAACGGCGGTGTCTGAGCCGAAAGGGCGTCCCGGTGACAGTCTGACACCTTGCGCAGCGAAGCGCTCTGGTAAGTCCATTTGATTGTGTGATTCGATCCAGGCGAGGAAAGTTGCATCACCTGTGGTCACTTCAAGTTCTGGGTGACTCTTGGCCCAATCGATCACTGTGTTTCGGCTGTGCTGTAACGCGGTGAGTAATTCACGGTGCCATTGCCAACCATCTCGAAGGCAGGATTCCGTGACTGCGTATGCCAGCGGAGCGACGTGTGGCATCGCGATCTGTGTTTCGAGATACCGAGCGCGTGTATTTGGCTCCGGAATAATTGCAACAGCGCAACCAAAGCCCGCTACATTGAATGTTTTGGTGGCAGCCATCAATGTGATTGTTGGCTGGTCATTCGATGCAACGAGACCCAGTGGGATGTGTGGCTTGTCGTTGAGGATCATATCAGCCCAAATTTCGTCACCGACAATGAGCGTGTCATGTTTGGATGCTGTTGCGATGAGTGCTTCGAGGAATTGTTTCGAATAGACCGTACCACCGGGATTGTGCGGATTGCACCAGAGAATGGCCGAGGGTTCAGTCAGTGTCTCCAGCGTTTCAGCTATCTGAGTCAGTGAGGGTTGGAGTGTTTCACCCACGCGGGTCAGTGCCATCGGATGTTCGATCCGTTTTTCAATCGAAGGAACAGTCTTAAAATATGGATACGCGGGTGTTGGAGTCAGAATTTGTTGAATATGTGGGTGTGCCATGAGCGCGAACCGCATCCCCGGAACGACGCCAGCAACAGGCACAATCCAGTCAGGATCAATGGTCCATTGATGTGTCTTTTGTAGGTGATCGACCCAGGCCTCCCTGAAGCCTTTGGGCTCCGTACCATAACCAAAGATTCCGTGTTCCAAGGAACGATTGACTGTATCGCTGACACAAGGCGGCGGTGCACAATCCATATCGGCGACCCACAGTGGTAATTCAGCGTCAGGAAATGTGGACCATTTTAGGCTCGCGTACGCGCGACGTTCAATCGGATTTGGATGCCATTGCATATTTGGGTTCCCTGAGTGCAAGGAAAAGACCGGCAGCGATGAGTGTGCCAGCAATCCAATGATTTGATGTGAGGGATTCGTTTAAAAAGATGTAAGCCAGGATGACTCCATAAAAAGGCATCAAGTGAATGTACTGGCCTGCCAATTGTGCCCCAAGTTGTCCGACTCCGTAGTTCCAGCAGATATAGGCTCCGAGTGAGGCAAATATTGCAACATAGCCGACCGCGTAAAAAGTCTCGATTGTTATAGCAATTGGCGGCTCATTGAATGGGTTGATAGTTAGTAACAACCCATTAAAGCAGACTCCAAAAAAGACGATGTATGCGAGAAAGCCGAGACCTGAAAGCTCGCTTGGTTTTTTGCGAAGGCTGAGTGAGTAAAATGCCCAGCCGATTGATGATGAAATCACCCACAGGTCACCAGGGTTGACGGTGAGCTGAGCGGTCTGGTCACTCAAAATCAGGTAGGCGACACCAATCAATGAGACGAGAATACCAGCTCCACGTCGCGTACTTAGTGTGTCCCCAAAGAAAATAACCCCAAAGAGCACAATCCATACCGGGATGGATGAATTAATTAATAGGGCATTAGTGGCTTCTGTGTCTCGTAGGCCGAGATAGAGAAGCACATTGAAGCTCGCCACCGATAGCAGCGCGAGAATCGTCAAGATGGGTAGATTCTTGATGATCAGTGGGAGTTCTGATTGAACTCGTCGAAAGGCAAACGGTAGGAGCAAACACAGTGCGAACAGCCAGCGGTAAAACGACATGGTGATCGCGCCGATGTCTGATGCGAAAGCCCGGCCAACAATAAAGTTGCCCGCCCAAAACAGAGGCGGGAGTAGCAGCACGACATAGGGCCAGGTGCGACCCATTAATCAGCAAGTCGGCGATATTTCACGCGTGTCGGGATGATTTCTCCACCCAAACGTTTCTTGCGATCCTCTTCATATTCTGTGTAGTTACCTTCGAAGAAGATCGCTTGTGAATCACCTTCGTAGGCCAAAATATGTGTTGCGATCCGATCTAAGAACCAACGATCGTGAGAGATCACAAGCACTGTACCAGGGAAGGCGAGCAGCGCTTCTTCGAGCGCGCGCAGTGTTTCCACATCAAGATCGTTGGTCGGTTCGTCAAGGAGTAATACATTACCGCCTTGCTTTAAAGTTTTTGCAAGGTGGAGTCGGTTTCGCTCACCCCCTGACAGATCTTTAACAAATTTCTGCTGGTCACCGCCTTTGAAGTTAAACCGGCCTAAATAGGCACGGCTGGGGATTGAATAGTTACCGACAGTAATCATGTCTTGCTCATCGGACACTTCCGCCCAAACGGTTTTTGATCCATCCAAGGCATCACGCGATTGATCGACGTAGGCAAGTTTGACTGTGTCACCTAATTCAACAGTTCCCGAGTCGGGCGATTCTTGGCCAGTGATCATTTTAAAGAGCGTTGACTTACCCGCACCGTTACCACCGATGACTCCAACAATGGCGCCTGCCGGAAGGGAGAAACTCAAATCGTCGATCAACATTTTGTCATCGAATGCCTTGTTGACTTGACTGAATTCGATCACTTTGTCGCCGAGTCGGGGTCCTGGTGGGATGTAGATTTCTTGGGTTTCGTTGCGTTTTTGTGTGTCTTGGCTCTGCAATTCCTCAAATGCCTTGAGACGCGCCTTTGATTTGGCTTGGCGACCTTTGGCATTTTGGCGTACCCACTCAAGCTCACTTTTGATCGTCTTCTGACGTGCTTCTTCTGACTTCTGTTCTTGCTCGAGGCGCTTTTCTTTCGCTTCAAGCCAGGTTGAATAGTTCCCTTCAAACGGGATGCCGCGGCCACGGTCAAGTTCTAAAATCCAACCTGCAGCGTTATCGAGGAAGTAGCGATCGTGCGTGACGGCAACCACCGTGCCTTCAAAATCGACTAAAAAGTGTTCAAGCCAAGCCACTGACTCGGCGTCCAAATGGTTGGTCGGTTCGTCGAGCAATAACATGTCAGGTTTTTGTAATAACAGCCGACACAGAGCGACGCGACGCTTCTCACCGCCGGAGAGATGCTCAATGGTTGCATCCCATGGTGGTAGACGTAATGCATCTGCAGCCTGTTCTAAGATGCGATCCAATTCCCATCCGTTGACCGCATCAATCTGGTTTTGCAGTTCACCTTGCTCCATGAGGAGATCATTCATCTCATCGTCAGACATAGGTTCAGAGAAGGCGGCTGAAATTTCATCAAATCGTGTGAGTAGCTGTTTAATTTCGCCAGCACCCTCTTCGACCGCATCGCGCACCGATTGTTGGGGATCCAGCTGTGGTTCTTGTGGGAGATAGCCGACATTGATTCCCGGTTGTGGGCGTGCTTCACCGTCAATTTCGCTATCGACGCCAGCCATGATTTTCAATAGGGTCGATTTCCCTGAGCCATTGAGGCCCAAGACCCCAATTTTCGCGCCTGGAAAAAACGAAAGGGAGATGTCTTTTAAGATCTCGCGTTTTGGGGGAACAACTTTGCTCACCCGATTCATGGTGTAAACGAACTGTGCCATGGAATGCCTAGAATCCTGTCGATAATCACATGTGAGGGGCGCAGGATAGCAAGATTTGATACTCACATGCGATCACTCGACCTGATCTCACCCTCGAGGTATGCTCCAATTTGATTGATGGAAAAGATTTGATGCAAATAGTTCCCGTCTTTGGAGGTCCAAAGACACCGAATACTATGTGGTGGCTCACTGGATTGATGCTCTTCTTGGAGGGCATGGCACAGTTGTCTGATCGTGGCTGGTTCGGTGTATTGGATCTGCGAAGTTTGATGATTTCATATGGTGCCTTTTGGGATTTTCTGTTTCCGCCGGGCACTGTGGAGCAGGCGTTATTTCTTGGTCAGTCCTATGCCATGTTGATCACCCATGCATTTTTGCATGTCGGTACGATTCATGTACTGATGAATACGGTGATTTTTATTGCCTTGGGGAAAACGCTGGCCGTGTATTTTGGCTTACGTTTAACGCTGCTGACCATGTTAGTAGGGGCGATCAGCAGTGGCGTGATGTTTGGACTCTTGGAATCAACATCTGCTCCCATGGTCGGTGCATCTGGCGTTGTTTTTAGTTTAATTGGCTTTTGGTTACAGGTATCGCGCGCTGAACTGAAACGACTCGGACGTCCGGGTCGTTCCGTCGCGTCAGTGGTCATCAGCCTGATCGTGATTCACGTCTTGTTGCACGTCTTCATGGGAGGCCAGATTGCATGGCAGGCACATTTTGGTGGCTTTGTCGCGGGTTATTTTTTGATGCCATGGTTTATTGATCGCCATCGATTACCCTCTCATTAAAGTCGATTTATCATTCAACTTGTGATGACAGACGCCATCGCCAAGACATGGCACACTATCGGCATGACACAAGAACTCCCCCGTCAAAACCGTTTTTTAGCGATGAAGTTCTATGAATTTGCCGCCATTTCGATGCTGGTCCTCGCATTCTTTCCGATTTCACTGGTGGTCAGTTGGATCGCCTTTGGCACACAAACAACGCGTGAATTAATCGAAGCAATGATCAAAGACTGGTTGCAGACCATATTGATTATTGTCGGCCTGATTATCGCGTCGCTCGGTGGGTTGATATGGGGGTTCTTTGCATGGCTTACCTGAAGACTGGACTCTGGCTGTTGGCGATGGCCATTATTTTTGGTGCGTTTGGAGCCCATGGCCTGCAAGCATTGGCCACACCTGAGCGGCTTGAAACTTGGGATACTGCGGTCCGCTACCAGGCGTTGATGAGTCTGTTCCTGATTGCAATTGCCGGGATGTCGTTTCAAATCTCGGATTGGGTGTATCGATTCGTGGTCGCCGGCCTGGTGGTATTTTCGGGCTCGTTATACCTGTTGGTTTTGTTTGATATCCCTCTTTTGGGCGCGATCACGCCAATCGGTGGTATCCTGATGATCACCGGCATCGTTACAGCTGCAATGACCTGTCGGACGCGCGATTAGGCAGAATATTTCAGTCGAAGTGTATTGAGTACCACACTGACTGACGAAAGCGCCATCGCCGCACCAGCAATGGATGGAGTCAGAAGCCCGGACATGGCTAGTGGAATGCAAAGAACGTTGTAACCAAATGCCCAACCCAAATTTTGTCGGATGACGTGACGAGTTTTCCGTGCATAGTGAATCGCCTCCGGAATGAGTCTTAGATCGGGGCGCATGAGCACCACTGGTGCTGACTTGAGTGCAATCTCGCTCCCGCTCCCCATCGCGATCCCCACATCTGCTCGTGTCAGTGAAGGCCCGTCGTTGACTCCGTCACCAACCATGGCGACACGCTGTCCGTGTGATTGATAGGACTCAATGACCTCAATCTTCTCGGTTGGAGTCAGTCTAGAGTGGACCTGATCGACTGTAAGTTCGCGACCAAGCGCTTCGGCCACTTGGTCCTGATCGCCGGTGAGGATAATGACGCGTTTGTTGTCTGATTTGAGCGCAGTGATGACCGATTGAGCCTCCGCTCGGGTTGTGTCTGAGAATTCAACATGGCCGAGTATCTGCCCGTTCCGGCTTAAATAGCTGGTGGTCGATTGCCCCATTGTTGCAACATCGATTGCATCGTCGGTCACAAAATCATGTTGACCAAGGCGATAGGTTACGCCTCCGATCATCGCTGTTATTCCTCTGCCTGGCGATGTGACGGCGTCCTCTACGATGACGGCCGGAATCGATGATTGATCGAGACCTCGAACAATCGATTGAGCCAGAGGATGAGTCGATTCGCGTGCAACCTGAACGAGGGATTGGATGAATTCCTTACGATTTGCATCGACGGATTGGATATGGGTCACCTTGGGTTCACCTTGGGTGAGTGTTCCCGTTTTATCGAACGCAACGACTTCGACCTCGGGAAGTGATTCGAGTGTCTCAATGTCTTTGATCAGGATCCCCTTGGTCGCGATCAGTCCGGTACCCGCGACCAGGGCCGTTGGAGTTGCGAGGCCAAGTGCACAGGGGCAGGCGATGACTAACACACTGATTGCGGCACCGACGGCGTAGTCAACCTCAATTCCATAGGTCAGCCAGCCGATGAGGGTGGCAACCGACAGGAAGAGAACCGCGGGCACAAACACCCGGCTAATGCGATCGACTAACCTTTGGATTGGTGCTTTTCCCATCTGTGCATTTTTGACCAGTTCGGCGACTTGCGAGACGGTAGAAGCCTCGCCAACCCGTTCAGCGCTTACTCGGATGGTTCCGTTTACAAGCAGTGTCCCTGAAATCACGGAATCTCCTGTTGTCCGATATTCAGGGAGTGACTCTCCAGTCATTGCTGAGGTATCGATATCCGCCTCACCCTTGATCACAATGCCATCTGCACCGATTCGCGCACCTGCACGGACAACCAGAACGTCTCCGGAAACGATCTCATCGAGAGCAAGTTCACATTCCTTTCCTTGTCGCAAGCAGGTGACTGTTTTCGGCCGCAGTGCGAAGAGTGAAGATACGGCGGAGCGCGCGCTTTGTTTGGCTCGATTCTCGATCGTCTTACCAAGCAAAACCAGTGTAATGACAACTGCTGATGCTTCGAAGTAGAGATGACCAGTTGCCTCCGATCCGAGCGTTACCCACTGATGTAGACTGTAGCCGTAGGCTACTGAAGTTCCTAGTGCAACCAATGTATCCATATTTGCCTCACCGCGTTTCAGCGCTGCCAGAGCCCCTTGGTAAAACCGACGTCCGAAATAGAGCTGAATAGGGGTCGCAAGTGCCCATTCGAGACCAACCGGTAGATACCAGTCCCAACCAAGCCACATCGCGATCATTTGTATGACGAGCGGCGCAGCCAGGCAGGCGGATATCCAAACACCACGATCATCATTTCGGTCATCATTTCGGTCATCAGTTGGCGCAGGACGATCCTGTGTTGTGACTTCAATGAAACCGCGTTCTTTGAGCGCCCGATTTAAGGCACTCATGTTCACGTTAGGCAGGGTGGCGAAATCAAGACGTTGAAGCTGTGGATTGAGCTGAAAACCAATCACATGAGGATCACTTTCTAATAGAGATCTCAGGTCGTTGTCATTGAATTGATCGCTGCAACCTCTGAACATCTGATGTTGGGTTTGTACACTGAAACCAATACGACGGATCCAATCGATGAGTTGCTTTGGGTGAAGCGTCTTGTGACTTTCGATTCGCGCTGATTCGGTGGCAAAATTCACTAGACAGCTATCGATTTCGGAACGCGCCTCGAGTTTCCGCTGGACCGAGGCCGCGCAACCTCCACAGGTCATCCCTTTGATTTGTAATACGTATTGATGCATGACGGTGTACTTGTGCCTCGGTTAATGGTTCAACGAGCCTCGCTCTGGATCCGATGGTTGATTGTGACGAAGTTCCCACCAAATCTGAAGCAGGTAGGGGGTCTTTAGCCCGCCTTGTTGGTTATTATCTCAATGTAGCTAGACTGTCATACTACCAACGAATAGTAACCTAAATCGTCTGAGTCAAAATCGCAGACCATAGTCCATGTTGAGTCACAGCGACTGCTCACTCGGACTTGTTAGCTGTCAGGTTTCGATTACCATGACAAATCATATGGAAATCCGTCGCTTTTTAAAAAAAATTTGAGTTCTGAAGAAGTTCATGTAAATCTCTGTTTTAAGTTGATTTTTGGAAAACGTTTTGATGCGTAATGCCTACGTCAATTGGTTAACAACATTGCTTATCCTCGTTTTTGGTACAGGATGCGCCTTTGAGCCCGTCAAATCTGGCTACTCCAAGGATCAGGTCAGCATCACCTCGACGAATGCCATTCTTTCTCACGGTAGTGAACATTCTCTCCTGGTCTTCAGGACCAGTGGTTTCAAACTTTGGGAAAATCAGGACGCTGAAGTGTTGATTAATGGATCTCCGGTGGCGTTCTTTAAAGCGGGTGGGGCCCGGTATTTGCCTCTGACTGCGGGTCAGAACACCATTGTTGTCCGCGAACCAGAGCATTTTTTAAAATGTGAACTTGAGTTTGAATTCGAGCCAGGATCTGGCCAGTTTATTGAAATTTATGAGCGGTTTGATCCCGGTGCATTCTTGGTCAGTTTTATTCTTGCCGACGTACACAGTCGCTTGTTGTACGACCCGCATCCGGGAACCAACTGTGTCGGCGTCTATGGGCTATCAATGGGCCGTTTAGAGCAAAAACAACGTGCTGATATCCATAAAGAATATAGCTTTCAAGTGGTGCAACGCTAGCGGCTGACTGGTGTCTCTTGTAGTTGGTCTTGAATTGAGGCAGTCATTGAGTCATGGCTCGGGCTGTCATCGTTGATCAAACCATCCGGATGTCGATGTCATCTGAGTTTTCGTTGAGCAATCTGTTGCTTGTAGCCACTGGTCCAATTGTGCCGACTACGCGACCCGAGTCGTAGAGGGATGTCATGAAAATCACAGTGGCTCAATCACTTGAATGGGTCGGTGTCCTTACCGCAATCGTCTATTCATTACTTGTCGCATCCAATGTGGGTCTCGAGTTTTTAGGATTCGCTTTGTTGCTAATCTCTGCATTTTCAATCGGATTATGGGCCTACTTGGGGGCATCATGGCATTCTATTGTTGCAGTTTTTCTATGCGACTGCCGGAATCCTCGGCATGTTACGATGGTTTTAACCACGGCAAGAAGGCGGCTTCTTCACGGCAAACTTGCGGTTTCGGGTCTATCGACTGTGGCCTTTGTGACACGCCGTTTGACGTTCTTCCTTCGGCAGTTTGAGACAACTGTTGCGACGTTCCAACATCGCTGCCTGTTTCTCGGGCGTTGCCTTCAGAAATTTTTCAAACCATCGATCAGCCTTTTCTCTCATGTGTGCCTGTTCTTGAACGATCATTTGGGTGTCGGCAAATGCTGAGGCTGAGATGATGCAGCAGAGCAGTACTCGGAGAAACATTGCTTTGCCTCCTGTCTAGTGAATGAACAATCAGCATCCTAGCGCGAGGGTCGCTTGTGATCCTTGATGCAGGTCAATATGCGAGGATTTATTGTCAATGTGGGTCTAGCCTTCTCAAGGTCACGACGTGGCAGGTCGGACGTGTTGGTTAATTTGTGGTGGGCAACGGTGTGGTCTTGAGGCTTTTGATGGATCCTTGGAGCGCGTTGCGAAGCAACCGTTTACCGGTGTCGTGAGAGATGTATCCACGACGGATAATTATGTTGAGATAAGCCTGCATTCCCACAACAAATTCGGGATGTTGCTCGAAATAGGCGAAGACCGCTGACTCATTAAGATCCGATAAGGATGCAAATGATTGTTTGAAATCGCTCGGAAGACCGTCTTTGACACGAACTCTTGCAATGTAGGGCACTTCAGCTTGTTGCCCAAAATAAGTCGCGATGGTGATGTATTGATTGTAGGCGCTACTGACTTGTGTTGGGTTAGTCTTGAGTATTTCGATTGACTGCTTTTGAGATGCGCCAATGGTTGAGCACCCAGCGATCAACAGTATCGAGATGACAGTCAGTAGTCGATGCATAAACATTCCCTCATCACATGTCAGTAATTTATCGGATTGATTTCAATAAACTGAATTCTTTATTTGTTTGAACTCAACGTCGTGATGTTCGTTGCGGCCCTGAACGGCAAGGTAAGTACGACGGTTCTCCAGAGACTTGAAAACCAATGGGCCCGTGGCCAGTTCGTAATAAACGACCTAACTGGAGCTCAAAATGTGCCATTTCTCCCGAATCCTTTCTTTCAGCATGCTCGCGGTCCTGTCATTCGCATTGGTCGGATGCGGTCTGACCTCCGAAGAGATCCTGAAGGCGACGACGCCAACGCTCTGTGAGACAGTGACTTCTCCTAACAGCGTCGATTTTAGCAATCGGGATATTCTCGCAGAGCTCAAGAAACGCAATGCAGCGCAATGCGCGACACAAGACATCCTTGATGCCAAGTCTGCCGAACATCAAAAAGCGCAAGCGCTTGAAAGAGAGAGAAATCAGAATGATGGAGGGGGCGGTGGCTACTGATTCCATGAAGGATCAGTTTTTCATTAACATGTGGAAACGGACATTGACCAACCAGCCTGCCTAATGTCTGCCGCCACCAGCCGTGATTGTTGGCCAGTACGTGAGTTCCAGCCACTGAGTGCATAGTCATGCGTCTCGAAGATTCGTCGAGCCGATGAAAGACTATGGCTCACAACAATCAAAACCTCGTACTGGATAACTCAGAGACAGCTCAGTTCCTTGAGCTCCAGAATGAACTCAACAAAGACGGATCAAATAGATCACTTTCTCCAGTCGTTGACTATGCTCTAAGGGTTGCTATGGCTAACGCCAAGGCGACACCTAATGCTGACTCCAGGACTGATTCAACACTCTTTGATGGTCCCTTCAAGACTATTATCTAAATAATAGATAAGAGACTAACTACAAGCGATAGAGGGATGCTTTAGGGTTACTTAAGTAAATACTTGGGCTACCCTCTGGCCCTATGCATATAACATCTGATCTAGACACTGAGATAGCGAAGGCCGTCGAAGACATTTACACACCCGATACTGATGATCGTCAGCGGTTCCCCAGTGACTTGGTGTTCAGAGCAGATAGCTTTCAAGAAGTGGTTGATGAGGTGGGTAAAGACATTGCCTCGCCAAAGCAAGGTAAATACGCTGAAAATCATA
>CAJWFL010000047.1:0-10755 GCA_913031455.1 uncultured Gammaproteobacteria bacterium | reverse complement strand
CCCTGAGCCGGGACCGCCGCCACTCCCTCCTTCTGAATCCGGACCAGCTCACCAAGCCGTTGATCGAGGTCCAGATATCGTGTTTTCTGATCAGATGACATCTGTCCGAGTTGATAAGACAACTCTTCCATCAAACCACGAAGCGCTTGAGTTTCTTGACGTAACTGCCCGATCTGCAGCAACAACTCACCCTGCGCCTGCCGTAACGACTCACCATTCACGGGCTCTTGAGCATGTGAAACGAAAGACGCCGCAGTCATTACAACGGCGGCGCCTGCAGTCTGAAGTAACCGCATCAATTACTGATAAATCAGCTCAACACGACGGTTACGCGACCATCCGTTGTCGTCACGTGAGAGTGACAGCGGACGCTCTTCACCGTAGCTGACCGTTTCGATCTGCGAACGGTTCACACCTTGAATCACAAGATACCGGGCAACCGCATTCGCGCGACGTTCACCAAGGGCCAAGTTGTAGGCTCGAGTCCCACGCTCATCGGCGTGACCTTCCAAACGAACTTTTGCCGCACGAACCGAAGCCAAGTACTTCGCGTGCGCGTCCAAGTCATCCAGTGCGTCTTGACTGAGGTCAGACTTATCGAATCCAAAGAAGAATAAAGTATCGGCAGCCAGCGCGTTTTTACGCAGTTGTTCGCCCATGATCTCGGCCCCATCTGCAGCCTTGGCTTCTTCTTGTGATTTTTGCTGCCTCGCCAAGAATTCAGCCTGACGCGCCTCGCGAGCGGCTCGTTCCGCATCACTTTCGATCTGTGAAGGTCCTGCGGACTCATTCACTTGACCAGCACAACCTGCAAGCACTGCCAGCACTATCACAATCCCTACAGCCTTCGCCTGCTTCAAAACACTCATTCCGTCACCCCTATTCGACTTCAATGAAAATTACACTATCTTGTTTTGCTAGTTAAAAAACGGGCTCCATGCAGGTTCCCGAACACTCTCACTAACGGAAGGTAACCGAACTCGCACCCTCCCGTCCATTGAAACGAGGCCTAATAAGCCCCTGCCTTCATCTGAAGTTGCATAAATTAACATAGTTCCGTTCGGTGCGACACTCGGCGACTCATCTAAATCAGTCTCGGTAAGGATTCTCAATTCACGTGTTTTCAGATTCAATCGCGCAATATGAAAACGCTCATTGGTCCGATGAACGAAAACAATACTTTCGCCATCAGGCGTAAAACTGCCATTGGAATTGTAGTCACCATCGAATGTCACCCGTTTCACCGTTTTATCCGCCACGTTCATGAGATACAACTGCGGCTTACCGCCACGGCTCGATGTAAACAGAATCGAACGTCCGTCCGGTGACCACGAGGCCTCGGTATCAATCGCGAAATGATTCGTCATGCGATCAATCTCACCGGTCCTGAGATTCGCAATATAAATTTCGGGGTTTCCATCACGGGATAGCGTCAAAACCAACTTGCGACCATCAGGACTGAACGATGGCGCACTATTCAGACCCGGGAAATCCGACACTTTCTGCACCTCGCCAGAAGCCAATGTCTGTACATAAATCCCTGGACGCTTACCCCTGAAGCTCATGTAAGCCACACGCAAACCATCAGGTGACCATTTGGGCGATAAGATAGGCTCAGACGACTGAAAAATAGTCCGTGGCCGGCCACCGTCCGCATCCGACAAAATGAGCTTGAAGGTTTGGTCTTTTTCAGACCGTCGTTCGGCTGAAACGTATAGCAAACGCGTTGAGGAAATTCCCTTTATTCCGGTTAACGCCTCATAAATTCGATCTGAAATATAGTGCCCTATATCTCTCAATGATCCCGGTGCTCCCGGGATGCGCTCTGCAAACAGCACTCGCTCGCCAAACACATCATGTAATCCGTAACGAACCAAGAGGCCTTCAGCATCACGCTCGACCGAACCAACGACGGTATATTCAGAATCGATCGCTCGCCAATCTCGGTAAAAAATTTGATCCTCGGGCCCTGGTAATGACAACATTGTGTCGCGGCGGACACGAACAAACTGGCCACTCCGTTCTAAATTCGATTCAATGAGTCTCGCAAGATCAACCTCGAACGCCCCAGAACTTTTCACTCGAAACGGCACGACAGCAATTTTGATTGGGTTCTCTACGCCGCGCGTGATCTCAATCACGAGCTCCGCTCGTGCTGGCATTGCCACCAAAAATGCCATTGCTAGCCAGATAAATAAACGCATCAATCCTCCGGTCTGAACTTCACAGTCAGTGATCTAAATTTCTCTTCAAAAGTCGCGGCATCAAATTGCTTGACCTCATCAAAGGGTGCCGCTCTTTTCACGGCTGTCAATGCCGAACGGTCAAACAATACATCACCACTGGTCTTCACAATACGAACATCCACCAGTTCTCCATTAGATGCTAATGACATTCGTAAATACACCTCAAGCCCGCCCTTAAATGCAACAGGCCGTCGCCACACGCGAGTAATCCGCGTCTTCATTGCATCAAGCACATTGGCAGCAGCCTTTTCTGATGCCAATGCATTTAATACCGCTAATTCCGCTTCATCTTTTTTCTTCAATTCTTCAAGCGCTCTCGCTTCAGCTTCAGCCTGCTTAAAGGCTCCTTCTAGCGCTTTTTCTTTTTTCTGCCGTGCTAACTCGAGTTCAGCTACTTTTTTCTCTGCGTCTTGCTGTGCTTTTCGAGCTGCTGCGGCCTTCTTCTCCGCTTCCGCTTCCGCTTCCGCTTCCGCTTCCGCTTCCGCTTCCGCTTCCGCTTTCGCCTGCGCTTCAGCAACAGCTTTTTGCTTCGCTGCTTCTGCTTTCTTTAATTCGGCCTGTTTTTTTGCTTCTTCTGCCTTTTTTAGTTCCGCCTGTCGCTTGGCTTCCGCTTGTTTCTTCGCTTCTTCAGCCTTTTTTAGTTCCGCCTGTCGCTTGGCTTCCGCTTGTTTCTTCGCTTCTTCAGCCTTTTTTAATTCTGCCTGTCGCTTGGCTTCAGCCTGTTTTTTGGCTTCTTCTACTTTCTTTAGTTCCGCCTGCCGCTTAGCTTCGGCTTTCTTTTCCACCTCTTTGCGGGCTTTTTCTTCTTGTTTCTTCTTTTCTTCTGCTTTTTTTCTCGCTTCCTCCTGACGTCTTTTTTCTTCAGCGTCCGATTTTTTCTTCTGCGCCCGAGCTTCTGCCGCTGCCGATGGCGCAAAAGTCAATCCGGTTGCCTGAATTACAACCACAGGAGGTGGCGTAATTGTTTTCGCTTCCGGGGAAACCGCAATAAAGAAAGTTGATAACAGAATAATATGCAGGCCGATGGCAAGCATCAGGGGACGAACCAGATTCTCGCCCCGACGATCCATTAGGGCGTCTCCGCTACCAAACCGATGGAAGTCACTCCGACTCCCTGAAGCGCAGCCATGACCTCCATCACTCTGCCATAGTCAAGACCTTCGTCTCCTCGCAACTGCACGGGTGTACCTGGCTTCGCGGCCAAAACTTTCATCACCCGATCTTTAACCACACCCAGCGTCACCGGGGTCTCACCATTTCCACCAATGTTAATAAATAACTCACCGGTTCCATTCATCGAGACGACTAATGGCTCCTCATCTGTCTCCACCGGCAGGGGATCCGTCGATGCCTCAGGCAGCTCAATCGGCACACCGGGCGTTAACATTGGCGCGGTGACCATGAAAATCACCAATAGCACCAACATCACATCGATGTAGGGGACGACGTTGATTTCAGAGACCAATCGTTTCCGGTTACATCGCGACACACGCGCCATTATTCACCCCGCTGATGGACGCGCCGATGCAGAATTGCCGCAAACTCATCCGAGAAATTCTCATAGGTCATGGCAAGACTATCGACCTTCGCGCTGAAACGGTTGTAAGCAATCACCGCCGGAATCGCAGCAAACAGACCAATCGCTGTCGCAACCAAGGCTTCAGAAATCCCAGGTGCCACCGTTGCCAAGGTTGCCTGCT
This sequence comes from uncultured Gammaproteobacteria bacterium, assembly GCA_913031455.1. Classification (GTDB taxonomy): domain Bacteria; phylum Pseudomonadota; class Gammaproteobacteria; order Pseudomonadales; family Litorivicinaceae; genus HIMB30. Next base: position 6,809 of record CAJWFL010000047.1, on the reverse strand, counting down.
TGACAGCTGCCAACCCACGAAACGAATTCATGATCCCCCAGACCGTCCCAAATAGGCCAATGTATGGGCTAATTGAACCAACCGTAGCGAGAAACGGAAGGTGCGCTTCGAGACGCTCCTCTTCCTTTGCGCGCGCAACTCGCATTGCGCGATGGACACCCTCCATCACCGCATCGGGATCTGATCTAACATCCTGCCGTAGACGCGTGAATTCCTGAAATCCCGCCTTAAAAACTGCCTCTAGTCCGATCAGGTTTGATGAGTTTGCTACCTGTTTATACAGACCGACCAGCTCAGCTCCGCTCCAAAATGTATCCTCAAAGAGTCGTGCATGTTTTTGTGCCCGCGATAACACACGAGTTCGTTGAAAGATAACAACCCAAGAGAAAACAGACGCAAGCACCAAAGTGGCCATCACCAGCTGCACAACGGGGCCAGCTTGTAGCACCAGACTTAATATAGAGAGTTCTTCAGACATCGATGGTTCCAATCGTTTGTAGTAATGTATTGTGTAATGTATCAGGCAACACGCGAGGCTTCAGAGTATCCATACTGACGGCGACAACTTCCACCTCTGCGTTCACCAGGTTCATGCCATCATTCGCACGATTTGCTGACTGGGAAAATAATACCCGCGTTGGCCGAATCGATTTCACCACGCACGAAATCGCCAACACATCGTCAAGCCTCGCTGGTGATTGATAGTCAACAGCAATATGACGAACGACAAAAATCAGGTTGTTTTCGATTGTCACCGACTGCTCGATCCCAATACTTCGTAAAAAATCAGTGCGAGCACGTTCAAAAAACTTCAGATAGTTCCCATAAAACACGATGCCACCGGCGTCAGTGTCCTCGATATACACGCGAACTGGAATCTCAAAGCTCATCACGAATCCTGAAACAAATCGTCTGCGCCACCATTCAATCCAACCACCTGATATCCCGCCTGTGTCAGTGTTCTTCCACGTGGCGTTCGGTGCAGATACCCTTGTTGAATCAAGTACGGTTCGATCACCTCTTCGAGTGTACCGCGTTCTTCACTAAGCGATGTGGCCAACGACTCAATTCCCACAGGACCTCCATTAAAATAGTTGGCAAGCACTGACAAGAGTTTTCGATCCATCTGATCAAGACCGTGTGCGTCCACATGAAGTAAATTCAATCCATCATCAGAGACCTGCTGTGTGATCACACCATCGGCACGGACTTCAGCAAAGTCGCGCACACGCCGTAACAATCGATTCGCAATACGGGGTGTGCCACGCGACCGCTTTGCGATTTCAGAGGCACCGTCAGCTTCGCACTCGATACCCATCAACCTTGCAGATCGATTCACAATGTTTGCGAGATCGGCTTCTGAATAAAACTCGAGCCGCTGCACAATACCGAAACGATCACGCAGTGGACTTGTCAAAAGACCAGCACGAGTTGTCGCACCAACAAGTGTAAAAGGTGGCAAATCAAGCTTGATTGAACGAGCAGCCGGCCCTTCACCAATCATGATATCAAGCTGATAATCCTCCATCGCCGGGTATAGCACCTCTTCGACGGAGGCGGATAATCGATGGATTTCATCGATAAAGAGCACATCGCCAACTTCAAGATTAGTCAAAATCGCAGCTAAATCGCCAGCACGCTCAAGTACAGGGCCCGACGTTGACTTCAATGATGCACCCATTTCATGCGCGATAATGTTGGCTAGCGTTGTCTTACCTAAACCTGGAGGGCCAAAAATCAACGTGTGATCAAGTGGCTCTGATCGATTCCTTGCTGCATCAACGAACAATTGCATCTGATCACGAACTTTCGGTTGCCCCTCATACTCAGCCAATGTTTTCGGCCGGACGGCACGCTCTATGCGTGCGTCTTCGGGCATCGAATCTCCTTCGACAATTCGTTCGCTCATGGTGTTCTCAGCATTTGTTTCAGACTCGAGCGAATCAATGTTTCAGGAGTGGCTTCCGGATCCTTGGGGAGTGCGTTAATCGCCTTACGCGCCTCAGTTTCTTTATATCCAAGCGCAATCAGTCCAAGGACAGCTTCTTCAATCGGTGATGAGCCAACAAGCGACTGCGTGTGTCCCTTTGAAGTCATGCGTCCACGCAATTCAACCAATAGACGCTCAGCTGTTTTCTTACCAACACCGGGAAGTCTCGTCAGCGTTGCCACATCATCACACTCGACCGCCGCAGCCAGTTCTTCTCCTGAAAGGCCGGATAACACGCCAATGGCGAGCTTCGGTCCGACACCGGAAATCTTAATTAAGATCCGAAATGATTCGCGATCGTGATGGGTTAAAAATCCGAACAAAAGTTGTGCATCCTCACGCACGACAAAATACGTCAGTAATGTCACTGTTTCACCGACTGTCGGTAATTCGCAGAGCGTACTGATGGGGCATTCGATCTCATATCCAACACCACCGACATCCACAAGAGCGGTCTGCTGCTCAATTCCCAATAACGTACCTGTTATCCGGCCAATCATTTCTGACTCTCCTTCAGCCGCCAGCGATTACCAGCTCGCGAACGCGACGATAAACGAAACCGAGCTTCTGCTCCCATGCCATCTTTACTGTAGCCGGCACAGAGCGCAATACCGAGTGCATCAGCTGCATCTTCGCCGGGATTATCAGGCAAATTCAGAATCCGAATCACCATATTCTGGATTTGAGTTTTCGTCGCTTGCCCCTGGCCACAAATGGCTTGTTTGACAGTTTTTGCGGCGAACTCTTTGACTGGAATTGAGGCGCTGCCTGCTGATAGTAAGGCCACACCACGAGCCTGACCTAACTTCAGAGCCGACTGAAAGTTTTTCGCCAGAAACACCTCTTCGACCGCACATTCCGTCGGTTTTAATCGTTCGATAACGTCAGACAAGCCTCGGTGCAGAATGAGCAAACGCTCAGACATATCACCAGATCCGAGGCGGAGAATTCCAGATTCGAGATAGGTCACGCGACTGCCCTCGATCTCGATCACACCCCATCCGGTTTTAATGGAGCCAGGATCGATGCCGAGGATTCGTCGCATTAGCCGAGTAACTCAAGCAACTCGTCAGTAAAATTGGCGTTGGTGTAGACGTTTTGCACATCATCTAAGTCTTCAAGCATATCAATCAGCTTCATCACTTTCGGCGCACTCTCTTCATCCAATTCAGCCATGGTTGATGGGACCAAAGCGACCTCCACAGAGACAATCTCAATACCGGAAGCAAGTAACGCGTCTTTAACTTCGACCACATCGTTCTGCGTCGTCGCCACATCAATTGACCCATCATCTTGGCCAATAACATCTACAGCACCCGCGTCAAGAGCAGCTTCCATCACTACATCTTCATCGGCGTTATCAATCAGAATCTGCCCACGTTTGGTAAACAAATACGCAACCGAGCCATCAGTTCCCAAATTACCGCCACATTTACTAAACGCATGACGCACTTCAGCCACTGTTCGATTCTTGTTATCGGTCATCACTTCAACCAAGACAGCAACACCGCCCGGACCATAGCCTTCATAAACCAATTCTTCGACGTTGTCGTTGTCGCCGCCACCAGCACCACGATCAATCGCACGCTGAATAGTATCTTTAGTCATGTTGGCGGATAACGCCTTATCAACAGCTGCACGTAAACGTGGGTTATCAGCAGGCTCACCGCCGCCCATCTTAGCTGCAACCGTGATTTCACGAATGAGCTTGGTAAAAATCTTACCGCGCTTGGCGTCTTGGGCTGCCTTCTTATGCTTAATGTTGGCCCATTTACTGTGACCTGCCATTACATCGACTCCGTTTTATCCTGACGAAATCGCACACCCACTTCCTTTAACTGTTCAGAGCTGACAACACCCGGTGCATCAGTCAACAAACAGGTCGCAGACTGTGTTTTCGGGAACGCGATCACGTCGCGAATTGAAGTCGCACCCAACATCAACATCACAAGGCGATCGAGGCCAAATGCCAACCCACCATGTGGTGGAGCACCGTAACGCAACGCGTCCAATAAGAAGCCGAATTTCTCTTTCTGCTCTTCCTCGGAGATATTCAGCACTTCAAACACCGCTTGTTGCATCGCTTGGTCGTGAATACGAATCGATCCACCGCCAAGCTCAGTTCCATTCAACACCATATCGTAAGCGCGAGATAATGCATTGAGTGGATTTGCTTTCAGAGACACTGGATCCACGGTTGGCGCTGTAAATGGATGGTGTAACGCAGTCACCTGTCCGTCCCCAGCATCCTCAAACATCGGGAAATCCACGATCCAAAGTGGTGCCCACTCATGCGTCAGCAGCTTCAAATCATGACCCAACCTGACGCGTAGTGCGCCAAGTGCATCCGATACGATGCGCGCTGAATCCGCTCCGAAGAACAAAATATCTCCATCTTTGGCGTCGACACGAGAGATCAAGGACATCACGACATCATCGGGCATGAATTTCAAGATCGGGCTCTGTAATCCGTCCAAGCCTTCGGCCAACGCATTAACCTTCACCCACGCCAATCCTTTTGCACCATATTGGCCGACAAACTTGGTGTAATCGTCGATTTCCTTGCGCGAGATTGTCGCACCACCTAGGACCTTCAAAACAGCGACACGACCGTTGGGGTCATTGGCGGGACCGCTGAATACCTTAAAGTCCACAGACGCCATCAAGTCTTGAATATCGACAAGCTCCAACGGAATCCGTAAATCGGGCTTGTCGCTTCCAAATCGTGCCATCGCTTCCGCGTATGACATCCTGGGAAAATCACCCAGATAAACATTTATCTCCGTTTTGAAAAGTTCACGAATCATCGACTCGGTCAGATCCATCACCGTGTCTTCATCGGCAAACGACATCTCGAGATCGATCTGTGTAAATTCAGGTTGACGATCGGCGCGCAAATCCTCATCCCGAAAACACTTCGCAATCTGAAAATAGCGATCGAGACCCGCAACCATCAATAATTGCTTAAATAACTGAGGTGACTGCGGGAGCGCAAAAAACTCACTTTTATGAACACGAGATGGTACGAGGTAGTCTCGCGCTCCTTCCGGTGTCGCCCGCGTCAAAATAGGCGTTTCGGTATCGACGAAGCTATTGTCTGATAAGAAATTCCGGACAAAGGTCGTGACGCGAGACCGGAGCATTAAATTCTCGAGCATCTCTGGACGTCTAAGATCCATATAACGATGCTTCAGCCGCACTTCTTCGCCGACTTTTGCATGTTCATCGAGCTGAAAAGGTGGTGTATCTGCTGTATTCAAAACGCATACTTCGCGGCCGAGTACTTCGATCTCGCCTGTTGGCATCTCTGCGTTCACGGTCCCTTCCGGGCGAGTTCGCACAAGTCCTGTCACTTGCATCACCCACTCTGACCTTGCACGATCAGCTGTTGCAAATGCCTCTTCAGTATCAGGATCCACTACAACTTGAAGTAGCCCCTGACGATCGCGCAAATCAAGAAAGATCACGCCGCCGTGGTCGCGACGGCGGTGGACCCAACCACACACCGTGATTGTGTCGCCGATGTGTTCCGCATTGAGTTCGCCACAATAGTGGGTACGCATGGATCTCTATTCCTTTTTCAGATGGCTTAAGCAGCCGATTCGGTATTCTTTGAAGTGGCTGTTTTGGTGTCTGAGGACTTTGCTTCACCGACCAAATTTTTCTTTTTGTCGCCCGTCTTGAAATCCGTTTCGTACCAACCACCACCGGTCAGACGAAATCCTGCTGCACTGATCTTCTTTTTGAGTTCAGGCCTGCCACATGCCGGACAATCGACCAGCGGTGCGTCTGAAAATTTTTGTAAAGCATCATGCGATTGGCCGCAAGCGACACATTGATATTCATATATTGGCATATTGACCCCAGGCAGTTCGTTGCCAAAAACGAAAAAGTATACCGGTCCTTGAGCCAACCAAGAACCAGAATTTCGAAATTGGGGCATTCAAATGATGTTAAAGAGCAGCACCATCATGAGAAAGACGCTCAAGGAGCATTGACAGCGCCTCGATTACGGTACGATCGCGAATCTCAGAGCGTCTGCCATCGAGCGATAACTTTTGACTGAAAACACCGAAAGAATCTGCAACTGATACCCAGATTGTACCAACCGGCTTCTCTTCGGTCCCGCCATTTGGTCCAGCAATTCCCGTTGTGGAAACTGCCCAATCCGATCCAGTCAGCCGCTGAATCCCGAACGCCATTTCCGATGCGACCTCCTCACTGACTGCACCAAACGATACCAATGTCTCATGGTCCACGCCGAGTAGCTCTTCCTTGACAAAGTTCGCATATGCCTGGATTCCACCTAAGAAAAAGCTTGATGATCCTGGACGATCGGTCAAGGCTGCACCCAACAGGCCACCGGTACAGCTCTCAGCCACTGAAACCGTTTGATGCGTCTCAGTCAGACGCTCATGTACGCCATCTAAAATCGTCGAAAGTTCTGAAGTCATACACCAATCCACCTGTTTTCTTTAGAATGCCACGATGAATCAAAAAGCCCCACCGCCTCAGCATACGCCGATGATGCAGCAATACCTCGCGATAAAGGAACAACATCCAGCGTCGCTGGTATTTTATCGAATGGGTGATTTTTATGAACTGTTCTTTGATGATGCAAAGACAGCTGCGCAGGTACTCGATATCACCCTGACCAGTCGTGGCCAGTCGGCGGGTGAGCCAATTCCAATGGCAGGCGTGCCCTATCACGCGGCGGAAAACTATCAAGCTCGTTTGCTCAATGCGGGCTTTGCTGTGGTCGTCTGCGAACAAGTCGGTATTCCTGGGGAGACAAAGGGGCCTGTTGCACGCGAAGTCA
>CAJWFL010000046.1:0-10786 GCA_913031455.1 uncultured Gammaproteobacteria bacterium | reverse complement strand
AATTACACCTCGCGGTCGGTTAAATCATCCAAAGGATCGGGACGTCTTAAACCTGCGCCAGGAACGGGTTCGCAAACGTAAAAAACAGTGCGATGCCCACACCGATCATTGTTACAGCGTCAAGAAGACCGGCAACAATAAACATCTTTACCTGCAACATCGGGACCATTTCTGGCTGACGCGCAGCGCCTTCCAAGAATTTGCCACCCAAGATACCGAATCCAATTGCGGTTCCTAATGCTCCCATACCGATTAACAGCGCCACGGCGATCGCGGTCATTCCAACTACAGTTTCCATATTTCCTCCAATAAAAGGACGTTTAATTAAATTTTTGTTTTAGTGATGCTCGTGTGCCATCGACAGATAGACAATTGTGAGCATCATGAAAATGAATGCTTGAAGCACAATTACAAGAATGTGGAAGATTGCCCAAGGAACGGACAAGAACCACTGCAGATAAAACGGCAACAATGCAATCAAGATAAAAATTAGCTCGCCAGCATATAGGTTGCCGAATAGCCGAAGAGCCAATGAAATTGGTTTTGCAATCAGGCCGACGCCTTCAAGCAAAAAATTAAAGGGGATCATCCACTTCCCAAATGGCTGAAGCGTCAGCTCACCGATGAACCCACCAACACCTTTAATTTTGATCGAATAAAAAATGATCAGCAAGAAAACACCGATGGACATCCCTAGTGTTGCGTTGACATCGGTGGTCGGAACAATCTTCATGTATTCGACACCAGCAGCCATAAACAGATACGGCACCAGATCAACTGGAACCAAATCCATGAGGTTCATGAGGAAAATCCAACAACAGATAGTCAATGCTAATGGCGCAATCAAACTGCTTTTACCGTGGAAAGTTTCTTTGACAGATTTATCAACGAACTCAACCATCAACTCGACAAAATTGAGCACGCCTGTCGGTACGCCTGCGTGTGCTGCTTTCGCACCAACACGAAACAACCAGCAAAAGAGAATCCCGAGACCAACTGACCAAGCCATTGTATCTACATGAATTGCCATGAATCCCATCTCGGATGCTTCTTGCGCACCATGTGCGAAAGACCAACCATTCTCAGGGTGATAACCATATGTGAGATTTGTCAGGTGGTGCTGAATATACTCAGATGGTGTCGGATTTTGAAGCGCCATTACTGTTTCCAATCAATATATTTATCTTCCGTTCAAGATCAAAGGAAGACTCAATTGCCCAGCCAAGACCGTTGTTACGAACCCGGCAAATACTGCAGCTGCTTGTAATGATTCGGCGTTCAACCAAACAATCGCGAAGAGTGCTGCAGTGATACTTAACTTAAGCCCTTCGCCTACGAATAGGTTCCTGGCTATTGCCCGCGCATTGCGGGCTCCGCGCTGCCGAAATACCCAGAAGCCAAAAAGGCTTTGTGGCATGATCGCAACACTCCCGCCCACTACGACACTCACTGCGTGTAATGGGCTAAAAACTAGATAAGCGATGGCCGAACTGCCCGCCGTCACAGCGATTTGCATCAAAAGAACGATCACCACTGGATGGGTTTTCAAGCTGATCGCCAACCATTTGTCGCGGGAGTATATGCAGTCCAATGTGTCGGATCAATGACAATCATCAAAACTACGTCGAAGGTCGTGTATTCTAATCTTTGGCTTTTAAGCGCGCAACGATGCCGTCTAGGATATCTAGGGAACCGTACTCAATCACGATATGCCCTTTCCCGCCGCTTTTCGCTTTGATTTGAACAGTCGCACCAAGGCGATCAGAAAGCTTACTTTCCAACCGACTGACATCTGGGTCTTTCTCATCAGTTTTTGATGGCGTCGTATCATCGGACAATAGACGCTTAACCAGAGCTTCAGTCTGTCTCACTGAAAGTTGTGATCTAAAGACATCCTCTGCCGTTTTCTGTTGCATGTTTTCAGGAAGTGGTAGCAGTGCTCGCGCATGCCCCATTTCTAAGCTTCCAGTTTCTAGCATCCCCTGAACACTTTGCGCTAAATTTAACAGCCGTAGCAGATTGGCCACATTTGATCGACTCGATGAGATCATTGCGGCTAACGCTGTCTGGTCCATTGAAAATTCATCGCGCATACGAGCCAATGCTCGGGCTTGTTCAATCGCTGTGAGTTGTTCTCTTTGAATATTTTCAATCAGTGCTAATGCAGCGACTTGCTGATCATCAAGATCCCGCACGATTGCAGGCAAATCACTGAGTCCAGCCCGTTGACTCGCTCGCCAACGACGCTCACCTGCAATTAGCTCAAAACCTCGCTCCGTCTGACGGACAACAATTGGTTGCATCACGCCATGTTGGCGGATTGAATCTGACAGTTCGTCCAGTTCGAGTTCATTAAAACGTGTTCGTGGTTGAAATGGATTCGGAACGATTGTTTCAACAGCCAGCTGAATCAACCCTGTTGTCTCTTTGGAATTTGTGACTTCTTGCGGCAACTGGCCTGTATTAAGAACGGCATCCACCGTTGATTGGTCGAGACCTAAAAGAGGATTAAAACCAAGTCCGCGTTTTTTTTGGGTCATGCTGCTTTTTTCAATTTAAGTCGTTTACGTAATTCAGAAGCCAAAGCTAAGTATGACAAAGCACCTTTTGATAACCGATCATATCGTAATACTGGTAACCCATGGCTCGGTGCTTCTGCCAACCGAACATTTCTCGGAATCACAGTCTTAAAAACCCGGTCGCCAAAAAATTGTTCAAGTTGCTGAGAAACTTGTCGGGTCAGGCTGGTCCGCGGGTCGTACATTGTCCGAAGAACGCCATCGATTACCAAATCTGAATTATGACTGCCCCGAACTTGATCAATTGTCTCAATCAATGCGGCAATTCCCTCAAGCGCAAAGAACTCGCATTGCACCGGTATGATGACGCCATCAGCCGCAATCAGTCCATTGATTGTCAACATGCTTAATGCCGGCGGACAATCAATTAGCACGAAATCATAACTATCCGCCTGTTCAATAAGGACGTCTTTTAATCGAAATTGGGCCCTTGGTTGACCAATTAAGCCAACTTCCGCTTCGGTGAGTTGGATGTCTGATGGTAACAAGTCATATCCAGCCTCAGTCCCAAGATTACAAGTTTCTTGAAAAGTCGATTCACCAAGTAGTAAACCGCGCACATCATGCTCAATTGTGTTTTTTAAAACTCCTGAACCTGAAGTCGCGTTACCTTGGGGGTCAAAATCGACAACCAGCACCTGGTAACCCATCTCACTGAGAGTAGCACCCAAATTTACGCATGTAGTTGTTTTTCCAACACCGCCTTTTTGGTTTGTTATCGCAATAATTCGGGTCATGCTGATCTCTGTTTGACTACTACTAACATCCGCTGTTCATCAACAATATGAGGCAATTTGTGTAATCGAATCATACAATTGCCATGTGTTGATTGTGCGTCAACTATTTCACTTTCAACTTGTGCGCCTTTCATTGCCAAAATCTCTCCATCGGGCTTTAGAAAAGCGAGCGAGCATTCAATCATACCATTGAGATGCCTAAAAGCTCTGCTGATTATTTGATCAAACTGTTGGGTTGTTGGTAACTCTTCAATACGTTTGTGCACAATTTGTAAATTACCGATATTGCATATTGCTTTTATATGTCTCGAAAAAGCGAGCTTTTTATCGTTTGAATCCACGACTGTCACATGTGTATTTGGAAAAAATAATGCAAGCGGTAATCCGGGAAAACCAGGGCCAGTTCCTACATCAAGCAATCTTCCGTCGCGAATAAAATCATGTGGCGTCAGTGAATCGAGAATTTGATAAATGAGAACATTTTTTTCATCCCGGTGTGCACTGATGTTATAGACCTTGTTCCACTTTAAGTGCTCATGAAGAATTGTCTTTAAGCAAATTAATTGGTTCTTTGAATATGCCAATTCAAGGTAGTTTAAACCATCAACTAAGCGCATCAACTTGCCAGGTGGGTCAATTCAAGCTTTTTTAGATGCACCAATAACAAACTTATAGCTGCAGGCGTCACACCTGAAATCCTTGAAGCCTGTGCAATTGTTTCTGGCCGGTGGCAGAGTAACTTTTGCTTCACTTCATTCGATAAACCAACAATAGTCGAGTAATCGATGTCTATTGGTAAGCGAACCTGTTCATTCTTTTTCAATTTCTTAATTTCATCTGTTTGACGATCAATATAGCCAGAATATTTCACTAAAATTTCAACTTGCGATGAAATTGAGGGATCATCATGACACTCGATATTAGCCAGCTCGACCAAATCTTGATAGTGAATTTCTGGGCGTTTCAGCAAATCGTGCGCTGTTGATTCTTTCGACAGAGGAGCGGTTAACACACGGTTAAGATTGTCTGTACATGGATCCGATGGTCGAACCCAGATTGACTTCAATCGACTCAATTCGTTATGTATTTGCTTCTGTCGATCATTGAATTTCTGCCATCGTTCTTCGCCAACAATACCCAGCAAGCGAGCGCGCTCTGTTAACCGAGTGTCCGCGTTATCCTCGCGTAAAGTCAATCGGTATTCAGCGCGTGATGTGAACATTCGATAAGGTTCCTGAGTACCCAACGTAACCAGATCGTCGACCATCACACCTAAATACCCTTCGTCACGTCCGACAGTCCATGACTCGCGATCTTGTGCTCTTAACGCAGCATTCGCTCCAGCTAACAAACCCTGTGCGCCAGCCTCTTCGTAACCAGTCGTTCCGTTGATTTGGCCAGCAAAATACAGGTTTGCTACAAGCTTACTTTCTAACGTTGACTTCAAATCACGTGGATCGAAGAAATCATATTCAATTGCATAACCTGGCCGAGTGATGATTGCCTCCGCGCATCCTTCCATCGAGCGCACAATATCCAATTGAACTTCATAAGGCAGCGACGTACTGACACCATTTGGATATAACTCATGAGAGGTTAAACCCTCAGGTTCCAGAAATACCTGATGTGTAGGCTTGTCCGCAAAGCGCACTATTTTGTCTTCGATAGAAGGACAATAACGTGGTCCAACACCTTCGATAACACCAGAATACATCGGGCTAAGATGTAAGTTTTTTAAAATAATATCGCGCGTTTTTTCAGTCGTTCTGGATAAATAGCACGGAATTTGCCGGGGATGTTCATTCCCTATGCTCATCTTTGATAGATAAGGGGTTGGCTCGTCGCCTAGTTGTTCCTGAAGATTTTGATAATCAACAGAGCGGGAATCGATTCTTGGTGGTGTCCCAGTTTTCAAACGCTCGATACGAAATGGTCGATCACGTAAAGAATTTGCTAAATCATTGGATGCCGGATCACCAGCACGTCCACCAGATCGTTGATTAATCCCAATATGAATCTGACCGGCCAAGAATGTCCCAGCTGTAATAACTACTGTTTTGGAGTGGAGCTTAACCCCCATTTCTAAGAAAACACCAGTGACTTGATCATTGTCAATCAAGAGATCAGATACCGGTTGTTGAAAAATCGTTAAATTCGGTGTGTTTTCAAGCGCGTATCGCATGTATTGACGATAGAGTATGCGATCAGCTTGGGCGCGAGTTGCCCTGACCGCTGGACCTTTTCTTTGATTTAACACACGAAATTGAATACCAGCTCGGTCTGTGACTTTTGCCATGAGTCCATCACAAGCATCGATTTCTCTGACAAGCTGACTTTTACCAATCCCACCAATTGCTGGATTGCAAGACATTTGACCTAGAGTTTCGATGGAATGAGTCACAAGTAATGTGTCACAACCCATGCGAGCAGCAGCATGAGCAGCTTCTGTACCAGCATGACCACCGCCGACCACGATGACATCGAATAAACGTGTGTAGTCCATATATATAAAGAATATTTAAAGAAAGGTATTGTTAAAGTTATTTATATTACGGATGTTTGGATATGTGGAAAAGACATTTTTTAATGGTGTTATCAATTATTTAATTAATATTCAATACTGTGCATATGAACACCCAAGCGTTGAGGACAAGATGTTAATAGTGGTGTATCAAATACTGAGTTATCCAGGACCATAATTATCCCTAAGTTCTTCAAGCGTCAGATCAGTTACGTATCCACATCATTTGCCGATACAAAATGTGGAAAAAATGGATGTTAGGAGATCATCGGATGTGAAACGTCCAGTAATCTCAGACAGCGCGTTTTGTGCCAGCCGCAAGTCTTCGGCGATAAGATCGATCGTTTCGATAACAAGGTGATGTCGATCGGCTGCATTCAGATGTAAATTTGCGTTTTTCAGTTGTTCTAGATGACGTTGCCTAGCTAAGAACGGTGTGTCTGCATGAGTTGTTAAATCGAGTTGTTCAAGCAACCAGTTTCGGAACTCATTCAAGCCTTCACCTGTTTTTGCAGAAACCTCGTGGAGAGGGTAACGAGTTTGATTGTCGATGGGTTTGCGATGTATATCAATTTTGGTGTTTAACAAGCCAATAGGAATATTTGAGGGCATTCTAATCAGATGTTGAATGGAGTCTTCAGAAATTTGTTGATGGCGCTCATCAAATAGACAGAGCACTAAATCTGCTCCTTGTAATGCTTCGATAGCCCGATTGATCCCTTCGCTTTCGATGATATCCGTTGTTGAACGAATGCCAGCCGTATCTGTAAATCGTACTTCAAGCCCATTGATCAATAAATCATGGCGGATTAAATCTCGGGTTGTCCCAGGGATATCAGTCACGATAGCGAGAGGTGCGTGAGCGAGCGCGTTGAGTATTGAACTTTTTCCAACATTTGGTTCACCGATTAATACGATTTCAGCGGACCGATTTAGTTTTGCGCCCTCATTAGCTGACTGTATTAGCTTGTAAATGTTGGTTTTGATGTCTGTGATGGTTAGAGAAAACGCTTTGATGCTTTGAGGGTTAATATCTTCGTCTGGAAAGTCGATATGTGCTTCGATTTGTGTTCTTAAAGCAATGAGGTCCGAGATAACTGAATTGATCTGATCGGCGAAGTGGCCTTGCAAAGAATTGTTGGCTGCCTTGACAGCAGATACTGATGAGGCATTGATCAAATCACTGATCGCTTCTGCTTGAGTTAAATCAATCTTCCCATTGAGGAAAGCGCGTTGACTAAATTCACCAGGTTCGGCAAGTCGTGCTCCATGATGTGTCATTAAGCGGAGGATTGTTTGAATAACTACAGGCCCGCCGTGTCCTTGGAACTCAATGGTATCTTCGCCTGTGAAGCTGTGTGGACCGACAAAATAGATCCAAATACCGGTATCGATAATTTCAGATTCGGAGATGATTGATCCAAAGGTGGCTATTCGTGGCTTTAATGTTTTACCGCTTAGCGTTTGTGCGATTTGTACACTTTGGGGTCCGGAAATTCGAATGATACTAATCGCCCCACGACCAGGTGCTGTGGCCGATGCGACGATCGTATCAAAACGGATCATGAGTGTTGAGGATCAGCTTTTTCGATGGATTTGGTAATGACCCATTGCTGAGCGATCGATAGGATATTGTTGACAACCCAATACAGCACGAGTCCAGCTGGGAACCACAAGAAAAAGACAGTAAATGCGACAGGCATATATTTCATGATTTTTGCTTGCATCGGATCTGGTGGTGTTGGATTCAGAGATGTTTGAATGTACATCGAAACGCCCATCAACAGAGGCAAGATAAAATATGGGTCTTTAACGCTGAGATCTTCGATATATAAAATAAAAGGTGCTTGGCGAAGCTCAACACTCTCGAGAAGTACCCAATACAAAGCGATGAATACTGGCATTTGCACAAGAATCGGTAAGCAACCGCCCAAGGGATTGATCTTTTCACGCTTGTAAAGATCCATCATTTCCTTCGACATTCGCTGGCGATCGTCACCGTAGAGTTCACGCATGCGCGTGATTTCTGGCGTGAACTTTCGCATTTTAGCCATCGATTTGTATGCTGCAGCAGACAGTTGGAAAAAAGCGGCTTTCACAACGACGGTCACTAAGATAATTGCGAAGCCCCAGTTGCCGACATATGTCTGTATGAATTTCAATAGCCAGAATAAAGGTTGAGCAATAAACCAGAGCCAGCCATAGTCAACTACAAGCTCGAGGCCTGGGGATAACAGTTCTAATGTGTCTGGATCTTTCGGTCCAGCATAAAGTGTCGCGGTAGTCTGTTGAGTTTCACCAGCTGGGATAACAATGTCGGGGCTGATGATACTACCGATGAAATGTCCGTCTTGGTTCGTCCGGAAAGAATAGATGTGGGTTTGACCATCGGCGGGTACCCAAGCACTTGTGAAGTAGTGTTGTAAGAGCGCGAGATAGCCTCCGGTTACTGAATCTCCCTGCAATTCCGTATTGAGATTTCGAGCATCAGCTGCGGTTTCAAAATCGGAAAACGATACTTTGCGATATCGCTCTTCGGCTGTCCGTAAGGCATACCCCAAAAACGCCTGCATTCCCATCGAGTTTTGAATCGAAGGATCGGCCGAGTTATCTCGCTTCAACTGAACAAAAGGTGAAACAGTTTTGGTGGTATCGGACGTATTTTGAATGGTGTGAGTTACCTGAATATCGTAACGATTAGGGTCGATCGAAAAAGTTTTGGTAACCGTTAAACCTAATTGGGTCGTTGTTTGAATGGAAATGTCTGTCGGTGCATCAACGACATATTTGTCTTGTTTCGCGTGATAAACTGGTCGTCCGTTTGATGCCGCATCTGGACCATCAGTTCCGACAAGACCACTTTGAGCAACATACGTCCGGTTCAACATATCAAGTAATGCGATTGGATTATCGGGGTCATTCAACGACACTGGGTAATTTTTGAGTAGCACTTGAATGATATCACCACCAGTTAAATCGATCGTGATATCGGTGATCGGGGTACTGATCAAAAGATAATCATCGCCAGCCGTCGATTTTAAGGATGTAACCGGTGTTTCCAAGCGATTGTTGGTTGAAGGGATCTCATTGGTTGGTTTTGATTGGGAGAGAGCCGATGGTTGCACGGCAGCAACCTGGGTTACTTCATGATTCGTTTCTGTATATCGGCTCCACTGGAGAAAGAGAACGTAAGTTAAGATGCCTAGGATTGCGAGAAGGCCAGTGCGTTGAATATCCATTAATGTTGTCTCGTATCTCCGTTGTATTCAGGGACCGGATCATATCCGCCAGGATGGCCGGGATGACATTTGCTGATTCGTTTTATTCCCAACCATAATCCTTTGATCACACCATGCTGCTCAATCGCTTCTATCATATATGCTGAGCAGGTCGGTTGAAACCGACAGGATGGTGGAATTAATGGGGACACAAAGTACCGGTAGAAACGAATTACCGCAATCGGCAAAGCACTGAAAAGACGATTAGCTCGCATCGATGGCTCCCAGTCGTTTAGAAAGTTTTGTGAGAGCATGATGAAGTTCGTCTTTGAACTGTGGAGAGCGCAGGGAGTGAGGAACTTGCCGTGCAATAACTACGATATCGCTGGTCGGCGCAATGAATTCGGTCCGCAGGTATTCTCGGAAGATTCTGCGAAATCGATTACGATCAACGGCACGGGGGATTTTTTTCTTTGAGGTCACAAAACCAACACGATGGGCACAGAGGTGGTTGCTTCGCTTGGCTAAAACCAAAAAATCCCGAGTACTAAATTTAGCATCGGGACTGGAAAATACAGCATTAAAGTCGCTTCGCGACGGCAGTGAAGTCACCGTCATAGTGCGACCCGCTTAAGCAGATAGGCGCTTACGACCTTTTGCGCGGCGACGGGCAATGATTTGACGACCGCTCTTGGTGGCCATGCGTGCACGGAAACCGTGATTTCGAGCGCGTTTAAGGACGCTTGGTTGAAACGTACGTTTCATGACTCTTTTCCTATTAGTTCGCATTTACGGGGCGCGAAGTCTACCGAAAGATGCGGTGGATTTAAAGCGCTTTTCGAGCCGGATCCGATTGCCCAAGTTTTTTGTTGATAAATTTATGGACAGGTTAGAGCTGTGGATAGTTCGACAGAAAAATATTTGTTGTTGTTTTTAGTCATGTTTTTCCTCGTTTTTAGGCGGTTGGAGCAAAGTTATCCACAAAACCATTAAAAAATAAATTTCTGTTTATAAATCAGCAATTTAATAAATATATGATGTGGTGCTATTGACCTAAGCGGGAGAGATTGTGCATAACTTATTCCCGTAATGGAGAAATAAATGAATGAAATGGGACGTCTGCGTTGAGCAACTTGCTTCAGAATTAACAGTAGAGCAGTTAAATACATGGATAAAACCGCTGCAGGTTGAAGAGAGCCCACAATCGATATACTTGTTTGCACCGAATCGCTTTGTTAAAGATTGGGTCTCTGACCGTTATCTTGATCGGATTCAGTCATTTTATTCGCAGCATGTGGGTGGCACTTTTCACGTGTCGGTTCGGGTGGGTTCGTCGACCGGTGGTGATAGGCCGGTTCCAAGGCCGGCGTCAGCCACTAAGCCCGAAAAAAACGAACAGCAGCATAAGGCACAACAAAGCCCCGCTCAGATGCAGGATCGTGAGCCAGCGATTGTTGAAGGCTCAATTAAGCACAGTAATCGCCTGAATGCGGATTTTCGGTTTGGTAATTTTGTTGAGGGTAAGTCAAACCAACTGGCGAGGGCAGCGGCACAGCGGGTCTCAGAAAAACCAGGATCTGAGTACAATCCCCTTTTTCTTTATGGGGATACGGGGCTAGGAAAGACTCATTTGATGCATGCTGTTGGTAACCAGATTCGTTCGCAAAACTCCAAAGCGAAAATCATATACGTTCATTCTGAACGGTTTGTTGCAGATATGGTGAAGGCGTT
>CAJWFL010000045.1:0-11694 GCA_913031455.1 uncultured Gammaproteobacteria bacterium | reverse complement strand
GAAGGAAGCTGTTGCTGAGGACGCTCCAGCTGCCGATGCGGCTGAAGACGCAGCAAAAGACGCAGCAAAAGACGCATAATTTTTTTATTTAAAGAGGATTCAGCATGGCTGCTATCTCAGCTTCAATGGTTAAGGAACTGCGCGAACGCACAGGCCTTGGCATGATGGAATGTAAAAAAGCACTGGTCGAAGCCGACGGTGATCTTGAACTGGCAATTGAAAACCTGCGTAAGTCATCTGGTATGAAGGCTGCCAAGAAAGCGGGCCGGGTTGCGGCAGACGGTGTTGTTCGTGTCGAGGTCAACGGTGGTCAAGGGACGCTTGTGGAAGTCAACTCAGAAACGGATTTCGTGGCCCGAGATGACAACTTTTCAGCATTTGCTGATCAAGTGATCGCGGAGGCGGGTTCGACTGACTCTACAAATGTTGCTGCATTGATGGATGGCGACCTCGAGAGCTCTCGTTCCGCGCTGGTGCAAAAGATTGGCGAGAACATTACCGTTCGTCGTATCGCAAAAATCAGTGCATCAGTGGTTGGCGCATACGTTCACTCGAATGAGAAGATCGGTGTGATGATTGGCCTCGATGGTGGTTCAGAAGAACTTGCCAAAGACATCGCAATGCACGTCGCTGCGGTGAACCCAATGGTCGTGAATCCAGACGATGTTGATCCTGCTGTGATTGAAAAGGAAAAGGAAATCTTTGCCGCTCAGGCGGAGAACTCAGGGAAGCCTGCTGAAATCATCGAAAAGATGATTGGTGGTCGAATCCGTAAATTCCTGGCTGAAATCAGTCTCGTCGAGCAACCTTTTGTGAAGAATCCAGACCAAACAGTTGGACAGTTGGCAAAATCTGCTGGTGCAACGGTGACAGGTATGGTTCGCTTTGAGGTGGGCGAAGGCATCGAGAAAGAAGAAGTCGATTTCGCGGAAGAAGTGATGGCTCAAGCCAGAGGCAATCACTGATTCTGAAACGTAGAAAGGCCGCTCAAGCGGCCTTTTTTTTGGAGGAAATATGGCCAAAGGTGAACGTTCAGTGCGTTATCAAAGGATTTTACTGAAACTGTCAGGCGAAGCGCTTGCTGGTGAGGATGGATTCGGTATCAGTCCACAAGTGCTCGACCGGATGGCTCTCGAAATTGGTCAACTCGTCGGCATTGGTGTCCAGGTCGGCCTGGTGATTGGTGGCGGAAATCTGTTCCGAGGTGCTGAACTGCATAAGGCTGGGCTAGACCGTGTGACTGGTGATCATATGGGGATGCTCGCGACCTTGATGAATGCACTTGCGATGCGCGATTCACTTGAAAGGTCGTCAATTGCGAGCCATGTGACGAGTGCGATACCAATGAGTGGCATGGTTGAGCATTACGATCGTCGCCGTGCGATGCGTTATCTCGATCAAAATGATGTGGTTATTTTCGCTGCCGGAACGGGTAATCCGTTTTTTACAACTGACTCGGCAGCTTGCCTGCGCGCTATTGAAGTGGATTGTGATTTGGTATTGAAGGCCACCAAAGTGGACGGAGTATACGATTCTGATCCCGTGGGTAATCCAAATGCGGTAAAATATGATGTTTTGGACTATGAGACTGTTCTGGCTAAACAGTTGGGTGTGATGGACTTAACTGCGATTTGTTTGGTTCGTGATCATTCGATGCCGGTTCGAGTATTTAATATGAATAAACAAGGTGCGCTTGTTTCAATAATTCGAGGAGAGAACGAGGGCACTTTGATTGATGAAGGAACTGATTCGTGATTAATGAGATTAAAGCAGACGCCAAATCCCGAATGGATAAGTCAGTGGAGTCCCTAGGGCACGCTTTTGCAAAAATTCGAACCGGTCGTGCCCATCCATCAATTTTAGATGCGGTTCGTGTTGATTATTACGGGTCAGAGGTTCCCGTTAGTCAGGTTGCAAATATTTCGGTTGAAGACGCGAGAACCCTGGCGGTGACACCTTGGGAGAAACCAATGGTCGGTGACATCGAGAAGGCAATTATGAAGTCAGATCTTGGATTGAATCCTGCGTCAGCAGGCGACGTGATTCGCGTTCCAATGCCGCCACTCACCGAAGAAACGCGAAAGGGCTACACCAAGCAGGCACGCGCCGAAGCTGAGCAAGCAAAAGTTGCCGTGCGTAACATCCGGCGAGATGCATTAGCCGATGTGAAAGATCTGTTAAAGGAGAAAGAAATTACCGAGGACGATGATCGTCGTGCCGGTGATGAAATTCAGAAACTGACAGATGAGATGGTCAAACGGATCGGTCAGTTGCTGCAGGAAAAAGAAGCAGATCTCATGGAAGTCTGAGGTTCATGGCGGAGCTTCGAATTCCAGGGCATATCGCCATCATCATGGATGGCAACAACCGCTGGGCAAAACACCACCACAAGCGCAAGCTTGAAGGACATGCCGCAGGCGCAGATGCATTGCGTCACGTGATCCGAAAATGTATCGAGCACGGGGTGCATACTCTGTCTGTGTTTGCATTTTCGAGTGAGAATTGGAACCGACCAAAACTTGAGGTGGATGGACTGATGCGGTTGTTCGAAAAGTCGTTGAACGATGAAGTTCCGGAGCTCGTTGAGAACAAGATTGCGATCGAAGTAATTGGTGATCGATCTCGGTTCCCGGATTCCCTCATTGAAGCCATGGCACATGCCGAGCAAGCAACAGCTGCAGGCACTCGTCTCAAACTGAATATCCTCGCAAATTATGGTGGGCGTTGGGATATCGCAGATACAGCAAAGCGTCTTGCTGCGCGTGTGAGCGATGGAACCCTGGAGTTGGATGCAATTGATGAAAAACTCTTTGAGGACTCTCAGAATTTGTCAGGGCAAACGACGGTGGATCTGTTGATTCGCACCGGTGGGGAGCGTCGGATTTCGAATTTTTTACTTTGGCAGTCGGCATATGCAGAACTGGTGTTCAGTGATGTGTTATGGCCCGATTTTGATGGAGAGGCGCTTGACGCTTGTCTTCTGGAGTATGCCAGTCGGGAACGGCGCTTTGGAAAAACCTCTGAACAGGTCGCCGTTTGAAGATGCTAAAAGCGCGGATACTGACCGCATTGGTAATGCTTCCAGTTGCGTTGTTGATCTTATTTGTACTTCCCGAGGATGCCTTTGCAATGTGTGTCGGTCTCATCGTTTTGGTCGGTGCCTGGGAATGGATCCGTTTGTCTGGATTGGTGGGGCAGGTACTGACGGGGGCGCTATTGGTCGTCTTCAGCTGTATTTTGATTGGCTGTTACGCATTACCAAGTGTCTATGTGCCGATGCTCTTGGGGATCGGTTGTCTTTTTTGGCTTGCGGCCGCGGCAATTGTCGTCATGTATCCACAGAGTAGGGAGCAGATTGGCGGCAAACAAATGAAGCTCGGCTTTGGACTACTGGTCCTGATACCTGCTTATGTTGCGCTACTGTTTTTACGGCGTCATGAGGCGCATGTATTATTGATCGCATTACTGGTTACGATCATTTGGGCAGCCGATGTTGGTGCCTATTTTGTTGGCCGTCAGTTTGGGACCAGAAAGCTTGCACCGGACGTCAGCCCCGGAAAGAGCTGGGCTGGACTGGTTGGAGGTATGGTCGTCGCTCTGGCTGTCGGGATGATGGGTGCTTCACTCGGGGAACCAAAAGATCATTTATTTTCATCGATCGCCTGGGCCGTCTTAATCGGCATTGTTGCAATGACCGTATTGTTTTCTGTGCTTGGTGATTTATTTGAGAGCTTGATCAAGCGCGAACAAGGAGTCAAAGACTCAAGTTCGTTACTCCCAGGTCATGGTGGTGTCATGGACCGTATCGATTCATTGACCGCTGCAACGCCGATCTTTGCCTTAAGTATTTATCTCACAGGTTGGCCTTTGCTATGACGGTTGGTGTCGCTTTATTCGGGGCAACCGGCTCCATTGGTGGGTCAACGTTGGCTGTGATAGAGGCGTATCCAGAGCGCTTCCATCTCGAAGTGGTCAGTGCGCATCGTTCGATTGAGACGCTGGTGCGAATCATTGAACGGTTTCAGCCAAAGCATGTGATTTTGACTGACCAGTCAGAAGCCAATGCGTTGATGGAACAGCTGCCGAAAGATTTCAATGGATCACTCGCATTCGGGGAACATTCATTGGCTGAAGCGGCAAGTGCATCAGAGGTTGATGTGGTGATGGCGGCCATCGTTGGTGGTGTGGGACTGGTCTCAACTTACGCCGCAGTGCGTGCGGGTAAGCGAGTCTGCGTGGCCAACAAAGAAGCACTGGTGATGGGTGGCGAATTGATGATGGCAGAAGCGAGAGCCAATGGTGCAATGCTTCTTCCAATTGATTCTGAACATAATGCGATGTTTCAGTGTCTACCTGAATCCTATACGGTTGGCCAGTCAATTCCTGGGTTGAAACAATTGGTTTTAACCTGTTCGGGTGGGCCGTTTCGCGAGTGGAGCATCGACGCCATGATGGATGCCACACCAGATCAAGCGGTGGCACATCCAAACTGGTCGATGGGTCGAAAAATCTCTGTCGATTCAGCAACGCTGATGAATAAGGGGCTTGAGCTCATTGAGGCGACTCACTTGTTTCATGTTCCTGAAACATCGATCGATGTTGTGATTCACCCGGAGTCGACAGTGCACTCATTAGTGGAATTTGTCGATGGTTCGATGCTCGCTCAAATGGGTAGTCCCGACATGCGGATCCCCATCGCGCATGCACTAGGTTTCCCCGAGCGTTTGGGCATCAATGTCGAACGCTTGAGTCTGACAAAATTATCGAAGCTTCACTTTGAGCCCGTGAATCATGCAATGTTTCCTGCATTAGGCCTTGCCCGGCAAGCAAGTGCTGAGGGAGGCGATCGACCTATTGTGCTAAACGCAGCGAATGAAATTGCCGTTGACGCCTTTTTGAAACAACAAATCGGCTTCAGTGAAATTACTGAACTTGTGTCCGATTGCTTGAATCAGTCGGCGAGGCAGCCTATATCCTCTATTGATGATGTGCTTGCCGTTGATAGGATGAGCCGTCAGACCGCAGAAATCTGGATTATGGAGCGCGTATGATTACTACGATTTTCGCAACCATTGTTGCCTTGGGTGTCTTGGTGACAGTGCACGAGTTTGGTCATTACTGGGTAGCTAAACGATGTGGTGTTCGAGTTCTTCGCTTTTCAGTCGGTTTTGGGCGCGCCTTGTATACATGGAAAGACCAATCAGGCACTGAATTTTGCGTTGCTGCGATTCCTCTTGGTGGATACGTGAAGATGCTCGATGGTCGTGAGCAAACACTGTCTGAGGAAGAGCGCACGGAGGCATTTGATCAAAAAACGGTGGGTCAGCGTTTTGCGATCGTCGCCGCCGGTCCGGGGATTAACTTTATTTTTGCGGCGATTGTTTATGCGTTAATCAGCATGATCGGTGTGCAAACACCTGTTCCTGTGGTAGGTGAACTTCCTGGCGAAACCGCGACCAAAACGCGGCTACCAGCGGAGGTTGTGTCCTTCGATAGACGTCCGATGGAATCGTGGGAACGAATTTCGATCGCCATGGTTGATGTCATTGGTGATCAGAATATGGTTCAAATTGGCCTGCGTCCTTTGGATTCAAGTATTGTGAATATAGTTACCATGCCAGTCCCGGATGATTTAATCACCGATGAAAGCCCCTTGGTTGCTTTTGGCGTCAGACCCTGGTCACCACCGATCGATGCGGAACTTGCGCGGGTGATTCCGGGTGGAGCAGGTGAGGCTGCAGGCCTCTTAGTTGGTGATCGAGTCACCGCAGTCAACGGGGAGTCGGTCGCCGATTGGTCTGCGTTTGTCGCTGTGATCAAGGGCGCCTATGGGCTGTCAACCGATTTGACAGTTGAAAGAGGTGGGCAAACTCAGACGTTGACGGTTGTGCCAGAGACGCGTGAGGGCCCGAATGGACCCTATGGTTTCTTGGGGGTTGCTCCTGTCGTCAAACCACTGCCACCTGAATTAATCCGTACGGTCCAGGAAAACCCAGTGAAAGCCCTATGGGTTGGTGTTGAGCGAACAATCGAGATGAGTTGGTTGACGATTAAGTCGATCGGGAAAATGATCTCAGGCGCGCTGTCGCCTAAGAACTTGAGTGGTCCCTTGACCATTGCTAGAGTGGCGGGGGATTCAGCGAGTTCAGGCTGGTATGCCTATCTGAGCTTTATTGCCTATTTGAGCGTGAGCCTTGGTGTTTTGAACTTACTGCCGATTCCAGTGCTTGATGGTGGGCATTTGGTGTTTTTCGCAGTGGAATGGCTGCGAGGTAAACCAGTCTCAGAACAGGTGCAGATGCAAGGGATCCGAATTGGTATGGCATTGTTGATGGGTCTGATGTTTTTTGCGTTTTATAATGATTTGATGCGGTTATAGGCCGTCGAACCAGGAAGTTCATACATGCGTTGTACTTTACCGCTGAGCGCACTTGCGCTCGTTCTTGCAATGTCTGCTCACGCAGTCGACCCCTTCCAAGCGTCAGATATCCGAATCGATGGATTGAAACGCGTTTCATCGGGTTCGGTTTTTGATGCACTCACAATTCAGCCCGGTGACCGGGTAACGGATGCGGATATTTCGCTCGCGACCCGCGCGTTATTTGAGACGGGATTCTTTGATCAGGTGGAAGTACGTGCAGAAGGTGATGTGTTAGTCATCGAGGTGACTGAACGGCCCGCCGTATCACGTATCGAAATTGAGGGTAACCAAGCGATTAAAACTGAGGACTTACTGGATAGTTTGCGGCGAGCGGGAATTGTTGAAGGTGATGTCTTAAAGCGTGCGACCCTTGATCAACTGGAACAAGCGATTCAAAGACAATACACCAGTCGCGGACGCTATGATGCGACAGTCAATTCCGAAATCATCGAGCAAGACCGTAATCGTGTTGGTTTGAAAATTTCGATCTTTGAGGGATCGGTTGCAACCATTTCTCGCATCGCAATCGTTGGTAATGAAGCGTTTAACGATGATGTGTTATTGGATGAAATGTCACTCACTGAGGCCGGTTTATTTACTTGGTTCTCAGGATCAAATAACTATGAAACGGAAAAACTGAACGCAGATGTCGAGGCGATCCGGTCGTATTATCTGAACCGTGGCTATGTCAATGTTGATGTCTCTGAGCCACAGGTCGAGTTATCCGAAAACTTAGAAAATGTGTTTATCACAATTACGGTAAATGAGGGTAGTGAGTTTCGTGTTGGGTCAGTGAACGTCGGTGGTGATCAGCCAATCGATTTGTCATCTGCGGTCGAAGAAATGACCTTACAAACCGGCGAGATCTTCAGCCGTCGTCTGGTGAACGACGCGGTGAGTACAATGAGTGAAAAGCTTGGCGATGCCGGTTATGCGCGTGCTCAAGTTCGAGCGGTTCCTGAAATCAATAATGAGTCGCAGACAGTCGACGTTACTCTGGTTGTAACGCCTGGACCACTGGTCTACGTGCGTCGGGTTGAGTTCAGAGGTAATACGGATACCTCAGACGTGGTGCTTCGTCGCGAAATCCCTCAGCTTGAAGCCTCAGTGAGCTCAGCAGCCGCCATTGAAAAAGGACGGATCAATTTGCAGCGCCTTGGCTTTTTTAGCTTGGTCCGTGCATCGACTCGTCCTGTTCCAGATCAGCCAGACCAGGTCGACGTGATCTATGAAGTGAAAGAGCAAGCATCGGGGTCATTGTCAGCGAGTGTTGGCTTTAGTCAGGGCGAGGGTGTGTTACTGGGGGTAGCCGTTAGCCAGAAAAATTTCCTTGGTTCCGGAAATGCACTGTCATTCAGTCTTCAGAGCTCGAGCTCAACCAAAGAGGCGCGCTTTTCGTATACAGATCCTTACTACACCATTGATGGGGTCAGTCGAGGAGTGGATCTCTACTTTGCGAAGACTGATTTCGACGACACGGGGACTGCAGACTATTCGACCGATGAAACTGGCCTTGGACTCACATTTGGATACCCAATAAGCGGTGAGGCTCGGGTGAGTGCGAACTTCGCAGTTCAAAATACCAACCTTGACGCCAAGGCCAGTGGATCGCGAGCCAGCTACATCAACACTTTCTTCGCCAGCGAGGGCTATAGTAGCTCAGCCACAAGTGCTGACTTTGTCGAATATAAAGCGGGTGCAGCGTACAGCTACAACACGTTGAACAAGGCATTTCTACCAACCGCAGGTACCCGTCATCGACTGAGCTTTGATTTATCGATTCCTGGATCAGATCTTGAGTATTACACCGCGAGCTATCTCGGAGAGGCATACATTCCAGTGCTCGATCAGGAAGACGTCAGTCTGAAGTTTAAGACTCGGGTTGGCTATGGTGATGGAGTTGGTGACTCTGACGGCTTGCCGTTTTTGAAAAACTTCTTCGCCGGCGGTATTCGGACAGTTCGTGGATACAAGTACAACAGCCTGGGGCCTATCGATAACAAAGGTGAACAGGTCGGTGGTAATGTCTTATTGACCGGAACCGCGGCACTTCAATTCCCAATGCCGGGCATTAAAGAAACAGACCAAGCGCGCTTGTCATTATTCAGTGACGCAGGTCAGGTCTATGCAGACAGTGCAAAGCTTGAGGATCTCCGTTATTCAGCCGGTCTTGCGCTTGCGTGGATGACGCCAATCGGGCCGTTGTCATTTACCTATGCATCAGCATTGAACAGTGAATCAGGTGATGAAACCGAAGGCTTCCAGTTCTCCATCGGTTCCGCATTTTAATGGTGTACACACTGGCTGAGCTCGCTCGGTTAACGGCGACTGAGTTAGTGGGGGATGGGTCATTTGAAGTCACAGCGCTTGCATCATTAGCTCGCGCGACGCCCACCAGCCTAAGCTTTTTATCCAACGACGCCCGGCGTGCTGAACTGAAAAATTCTCGAGCAGGCGCTGTTGTCGTATCACGTGCAGTTGCTGAGGAGATCAGTCGTGGATTGATTTCGGCTGACCCATATCGAACCTATGCTGAACTTTCTGTTTTATTTGATGAGCGTGGGCTCCCGTTTGCCCAAGGGGTTCATCCAACTGCAGTGATTGATGAGACTGCAGTCATCGCCGATGACGTATCAATTGGATCGAACGCTGTCATTGGACGCGACGTTGTAATAGGTGCGGGATCTGTCATCGGCCCGAACGTTACCATTTATCCAAACACACAAATCGGTCTCGATTGCATCGTCGGTGCAGCAACAGTCATTGGGTATGACGGATTTGGCTTTGCCAAATCACCGGATGGATGGATCAAAATTCGGCAATTGGGCGGAGTCGTGATTGGCGATGATGTTGAGATTGGCGCAGGATGTACCATTGATCGTGGTGCGCTGGATGACACCCTGATTGAGGATGGCGTCAAGCTCGATAATCAAGTCCATATCGCGCATGGATGTCGGATCGGTATGCGAACTGCGATGGCTGGCTATGTCGCTCTCGCCGGTGGGACTGTGATTGGTTGTGATGTGACTGTCGGAGGGATGACAGGTTTTACAGGACATTTGTCTGTCTGTGATAAAGTGCACATTGGTGCGAATGCGCTGGTGACTCAGTCAATCACTGTACCTGGGGCATACTTAGGTGGTGCTGGGGGTGTCATGAAAGCCGACGACTGGCGGAAAAGCGCCGTTCGGTTTCGGCAATTGGACGCAATGGCGCGTCGAATACAGGTGCTTGAAAAGCAACTGAGTGTGAAGAGTAAGGACTCGTAATGCTTCTGGATATCAAGGAAATCCGTGAATACCTTCCGCATCGTTATCCCTTTTTATTAGTGGATCGTGTCGTCGCACTAGAGCTCGAAAAACGTGTGAAGGCGATCAAAAACGTCACATGTAATGAAGATTTCTTCAATGGCCACTTCCCCGATCATCCAGTCATGCCCGGTGTTCTGATCATTGAAGCGCTGGCACAAGCAGCCGGCGTCCTCGGATTCAAGACCATGGACAAAAAGCCAGCTGAGGGATCAATTTACCTTTTTGTTGGTTGTGATGATGTTCGGTTTAAGCGTCAGGTTGTTCCCGGCGACCAGCTTGTCTTGGAAGCCGAGGTCTTGCGTGTCCGAGCGGGCGTTTGGAAGTTTGGGTGTCGCGCAAGTGTCGACGGTGAGACTGTGTGTACAGCCACCATTATGTGCGCGGATAGGACGGTTTGACTGCGATTCATCCACAGGCGCTGGTTGACCCAAAGGCAGAACTTGCTGAAGACGTTGAGGTTGGCCCGTTTGCCATCATTGGACCTGAGGTCACCATCGGTGAGGGAACAGTCGTTGGCCCATATGCGATTCTAAAAGGCCCCACCACCATCGGTGCCCGAAACCGTATTTTCCAATTTGCGTCCGTGGGTGAAGATTGCCAAGATAAAAAATATAAAGGTGAGCGAACAGAGCTGATCATTGGCGATAATAATGTCATTCGAGAGGGGGCTACCTTACATCGCGGTACCTCGCAGGACCGTGGTATCACCACGATTGGCTCGGGTAATCTGCTGATGTGCTATGTCCACGTGGCACATGATTGCGTGATTGGTGACAACATCATCATGGCGAATAATACGGCTGTAGCTGGACACGTCCATATTGGTGATGGAGCCATTCTCGGCGGTGGAACACTTGTCCACCAGTTCTGTCGCATTGGACAATATGCAATGACGGCCGCGGGTACGGTTGTTCTTCAAGATATTCCAGCATTTGTAACCTGTTCAGGGAATCGCGCGGAAGCACATGGAATGAACGTCGAAGGCATGCGTCGGCGCGGTGTCGATACCGATGTCATTAACCGCCTCCGAGAGGCGTATAAGACTGTGTATCGTCGAGGTCTAACTCTTGATCAAGCGATTGCTGAATTGGATCAAAACAATGTGGGCTGTACTGAAGTTGATACGTTTTTAGACAGCCTGAAATCATCGCAACGAGGCATCGTTCGCTGATGCAGATCTGCGTTGCAGCTGGAGAAGTGTCCGGCGACCAGATTCTCGCACCCATTCTATCTCGCGTTTCTGAGTCAGTATCAGCAGCATACAGTGGTATCGCCGGCCCTCAGATGATCGAGGCTGGAACCTATCCAATCTTTCCGATGGATCGATTATCAGTCATGGGCGTGATGGAGGTCTGGCCTCGACTTCCCGAGCTATTATCGATTCGTCGGCAAATGAAGCACTACGTGTCAATATCGCGGCCAACAGCGCTGATCACATGCGATGCCCCTGATTTCAATTTGCCGCTGTGTGCACACGCAAAATCGCAAGGGATTCCCGCAATTCACGTTGTCAGTCCATCTGTTTGGGCTTGGCGCAGAAACCGCATTCCGAAGATTGCAAAACAACTGGATCTTCTATTGTGCCTGTTCCCTTTTGAGCCAGAGCTGTACGAAGGTTCTGGCCTTCGCTGTCAGTTCATCGGCCACCCTCTGGCCAAGCAAATCGAATTCAATCCAGATCCAAGGAGGTTCCGGACCGCACTTGATTTGCCTTTGGCTGGACCACTACTCGGTATTCTACCCGGAAGTCGTGAGTCTGAAGTCAAACGACTATTACCGTTATTTTTAGAGGCATTTGATCAGTTGGTCGTCGAGACGCCTGATTTAACTGGAGTGATCCCTGCGGCCACAGATGATTTAAATGCACTGATCCAGGCGATGATCGGCGAGCGTTCTATTCGTGTGGTGCATGGTCAGTCAAGGCAGGTCATGGGCGCGGTGACAGCCGTGTTACTCGCGTCG
>CAJWFL010000044.1:0-11706 GCA_913031455.1 uncultured Gammaproteobacteria bacterium | reverse complement strand
TCAGGGTGTTATAACCGAGACCATGGCCGATGCAGCTGCCAAAACCCCGTTATCTGTTCCCAGTCAACCGGCCGACCGAATCGGTCGTTTTCCTGGATATGTGTCAGTGGTTCGTCGCGAATTGACCAATGACTATACGAGTCAACAACTCACTGCTGCTGGTTTGAAAATTTATACAGCGCTCGATCCTCAGGTACATCGCGGGCTGCTCAATGGTCGCAAAGACACATTGCGCCGCCTCAAAGATAACGGCATGGATCCGTCGAGAGAAGCACAAATGGGGGCCTTAGTTGTTGATATCCCAACTGGTGAGATTCAGGCGGTATTGGCTAGCCGCGATGACAACGCTGGGTTTCATCGAGTACTTGACGCAAAGCGGCAAATTGGATCACTGGTTAAACCATTCGTTGTAGCCGCTGCCATTGAGGAGGACTCTCGGCTTCATGCAGGGACTCTGGTTCGAGATGAGGTTGTCTCTATTCGTGATGAACAAGGGAACGTTTGGTCCCCAAAAAATTATGAGAAAACAGAGCAGGGTGTGGTTCGGCTCGAAAATGTCATTGCGAATAGTGTTAACCAGGCCACCGTTCATTTAGCGTTGGGATTAGGTCTCGATTCGATTCTTGATCGCTTAGGTGAGTATGGAATTCCCGTGGGATCTACAAAACCGCCTGCGACCGTTTTGGGTGTTTCCGAAATGTCGCCGTATCAGGTGGCAACACGCTATCAAGGCTTATTGAATCAAGGCTATCTCACACCACTTAAATCAGTCAGGACTGTGGTGGACGACTCTGGACGTGAATTATCCAGACGGTCTTTCGAATCATCTCGTTTCATGATGGCGCGTGCGGCTGTTCAGGTAGACCACATGATGCGGGTTGGTGCGAAGATCGGCACTGGACGCGCATTTGGTCGGCGTTATAGCGAACTCTTGGCATCAAAAACCGGAACTACGGATGATGGCCGCGACGCATGGTTCGTAGGTGCTGATGGGCGTCGACTGGGTGTGGTATGGGTGGGTTTTGATGATAACCGCAAAGCGGGATTGGTTGGTTCAGTCGCAGCCTTACCTGTGATTGCAGGTGCGATACAGTTTGTACAACGGAGCGATCGCGCCAGGACTTTACCTGAGGGATTGATGTACGGTTGGATGAATCAATCAGGACAGATCGTGGATCAATCATGCGAGGGTGCGGAAATGCGGCCTTTGCCGATAGAATCTCAGCCAGCGCGGGCTGGCTTTTGTGGGGGTGGTCGCTCGGAATCACCAAGTGGTGGCTGGTTGGATAAATGGTTTGGAGGATGAGATGCGATTGGGTTTAAGTTTAGTGTGTTTGGCACTCATGGCTGGATGTACACAAGCACCTGTGTCGCGTCCACCGGTGGTCGACGCCTCATGGCGAGCGAATGAAGATGATCGTGTGACAAAATCGCCGCGAGTCATTTCGGTGCCAACTCCCGATATACAGCGTGAAAAAGGTGAACGTAACGAGGTGACACCGATTGATCCAGTGGCAAAAATTGAGCCGATTGACCAGCCCGAACAGCAAACTGAAATCCCCCCCGCTGTATTGTCACTGCTCGAACAAGCTGATGAGTTGCGTTCGGCAGGCGACTTCGCTGGTGCATCGGCGCGTCTAGAGCGTGCCCAACGGATCGCTCCAACCGAGCCCGAGGTGTATTTCCAATTATCTAGTTTGCGGTTGGAGCAGGGGAGCCTCGAAGATGCTGTGAGTATCGCAACTCAAGGAGTCGATCTTGCCGTAAGCGATCAAGCAATGAAGCGCGATTTATATACCGTGATCGCACGATCAAAGGATGCACTTGGCGATGCCGCGGGGGCGGCAGAAGCGCGCCAGTTGGCGCGCGCCTCTGGATCTTAAAGTACTTTAAACGCGTCTTTCGCTGCAGCGAGAGTTGCGTCAATCACCGACGCAATGTGTGTTGACGACACAAATCCTGCCTCATACATCGAGGGTGCAAGATAGACACCGCCATTGAGCATCAGATGAAAGAAACGCTTAAATATTTCCTCGTCACAAGCGGTGACATCAGCAAATGAAGTGACAGGTTGATCTGCGAAGAATAGTCCGAACATGCCTCCTCGACTAACCCCTTGCATAGCTATACCAGCATCCGACGCCGCGGAAATCATCCCAGCAACGAAGTGGTCAGTGGTTGCTCTTAAAGCATCATAAAATCCGGGCTGAGACAATTCAGACAGTGTGGCAATCCCAGCGGCCATCGCAACAGGGTTGCCTGAGAGTGTTCCTGCCTGATACACCGGGCCGAGTGGGGCCAGCATATCCATGATGTCTTGGCGCCCACCAAACGCACCAACCGGCATTCCGCCACCGATGATTTTGCCAAGGCAGGTGAGATCCGGCTGAATGTTGACCAGCGCTTGTGCACCGCCCTTGGCAACACGAAAGCCTGTCATGACTTCGTCAAAAATCAGAACTACACCATACTGATCACAGAGTGCGCGGAGACCTTCCAGATATCCGGATTTCGGTAGGATCATGTTCATGTTGCCGGTGATGGGCTCGATGATAATGCAAGCGATTGAGTCGCCTTGTTGCCTAAAGAGCTCGGTGGCTGCTTCAAGATCGTTAAAGGGCAGATTCAGCGTATGTTTCGCTAAATCAGCTGGGACTCCGGGTGAACTCGGGACGCCAAATGTTAGAGCGCCAGAACCGGCTTTGACCAACAAGCTGTCGGAATGCCCATGATAACAGCCTTCGAATTTAACGATGGTGTCACGTCCAGTGAAGCCCCGCGCAAGACGAATCGCACTCATCGTTGCCTCAGTTCCACTTGAGCAAAATCGTAGCTTTTCCATGGATGGGAAGAATGATATTACAAGCTCTGCCATGTCTGTTTCGATCGCTGTTGGTGCCCCAAATGACAGGCCATTCTCAATCGCGTCACGCACAGCTTGTAATACACGTGGGTTAGCATGCCCAGCAATCATAGGCCCCCAACTACCGATATAGTCAATGTATTGCTTACCGCAGGCATCGTACAAATACGGACCTTCCGCTCTACTGAAGAAGATAGGTGTTCCGCCAACCGCGCGGAACGCTCGAACTGGCGAATTCACGCCACCTGCAATTGAATGGCTGGCACGTTCGAAGAGTTGTTCTGATTTAGACATGCTTATTCCTTAAAATAATTGTGTGAGTCGACGTGCTGCGTTACCGATGTCTTTAGCGCGAAAAACTGCCGCAGAGACCGCGAGCATCGATACACCAGTGTCTAAAACTTGTCTGCCATTATCAGCAGTGATACCACCGATTGCGACAATTGGGACAGGGCATTGTTCAACGAGTTCGCTCAAATGGGACAGGGATAACCCATGTGCGTTCGGTTTTGTCTCAGATTCAAAGAGCCGGCCAAAAGCGCAGTACGATGCGCCGTCGCTTACCGCTTCTTCCATGAGTTCCTTCGAGTCATGGCAGGTCCGACCGAGAATCGCTTGGTCGCCTAAGAGTTGACGCGCTTCGCTCAAGGATCCATCGGTTTGCCCAAGATGTGCGCCATGCGCACCAAGTGTGTGCGCCATATGCATGTGATCATTGAGAAGACAAGGAGTTTCACTCGCACGGCAGGTTTCAATCACTGCCTCAGCGAGTGATTGATAGAGGCCGTGATCGGTTGTCTTATGACGAAATTGGATCATCACTGCGCCACCATCAAGCACCTCGCCCACTTGTCGCGATAACACATCTGGGTCAAAAACTGAGGCATCAGTAATTGCATACAGTCCGCGCATTAGAATGGTTTGACGATGACCAAAATAGCGATTGCGATTAATCCGATGACGGGGGCTTCGTTAAACCAGCGATACCAAACGTGACTAAGGTGATTGGCATCATTTCTAAAGGTCTTAACGATTTTCATACACCAATGGTGGTAACCAAGTAGTAGCGCCACAAAGGTCAGCTTTGCGTGCATCCATCCTTGCGACATATAGTCAGGTACGAGCATCACCATCCAGATACCTAGCGCAACTGCGATGATCATTGACGGAGTCATAATGCCGTTGAGCAATTTTCTTTCCATGACTTTGAAGCGCTCGATCCCAACCGTATCTGTTGCGTCAGTCATCGCGTGATAGACGAAAAGTCGGGGGAGATAAAATAGTGCCGCAAACCAAGTCACGACGGCAATTAAGTGAAATGCTTTGATCCAAAGAAACATGCTGCCTCCTAAAACAGAGAGGGGAGTACACCAAGACTATCGCTGAAAGGCAAGATCAGTCGCGTTCTTGATGTCTGACTGTTGATTGCACATCGATGACCGCCTTGAATAAGTCACCTTCCGTTATGACTCCCAGCAGTTCTCGAGTTTCCCTATCGATAATGGGAACAGATTCTCCAACAAAGTCGCTAACGGTATGCATTGCATGTTGGAGTGAATCATCAAACTTGAGCAGCACTGGATCAGCGTCAGCGAATTGAAAGACTGTTTGATTATCGGCTTGGATTGCTTGGTGTACCGATAATTTTCCGGCTAGACGACCAGAATCAGAAACGACGTAGGCTTCGGTCTGTTCGGCTTGACGCATCAGTTCTAAAGCCGCTTGACCCGAAGTCGTTTCATCAACTTTGACGTAGTCGTCGCTAAGATGGGTTTCAAGCGTGTGCTGAGATAAAGCAATCGCTTCGCGTCCTAGGGAAAGGTCAATGCCGCGATCCAGAAGTTGGCGATCAAAAAAGGAATGACCAAATAGTCGATGCGTCAAAAGCATCGATGCCATGACGGCCATCAGTGCGGCGACCGCGTAGGCATAGGATTGGGTCAGCTCAAGTATGATCAATACTGCCGCAACGGGAGCGCCGATAACATTTGCAGCGACCGCTGCCATTGCTGCGATACTGATCGCGACGCTGAGATCGGGGACGCCGAGAAAAATGGCGAGCTGGCTAATGACCCCACCGACAGCGACGCCGACGAATAAAGCAGGAGAAAAGACGCCGCCGAATAACCCAAATCCAATACATAGCGCAGTCATCGCGATCTTGGCGATCAAAAGCAGAATGAGTGCAGGTAGTTGGTACACTCCGTCGAGCATGGCATTGATGGTCCCGATGCCCAGCCCCAGAATCTCCGGAATCCAAATACCTACCAGGCCACAGATTGTCGCCGCTGTGATGACAAGTCGCTCTGCTGACCAACCCGTACCTTTGGCAATTGCCACTGAGCGACGAAGCGCCTCCATATAGACAATTGCGGCGATTGCTATAATTGGCGACGCAATAATCAATACTGGAATAACGGAGACTAGATCCGGTGCAGATGTTGAAATATTGAAGGTCGCTGAGGTGTTGAAAAACGACTGGCTGACTGCCGATGCAGTGACCGAAGCGATCGAGATCGGTGCAATTGCGCGGACAGAAAAGTGGCGTAATACGGCTTCATGCGCAAACACAATGCCTGCAATTGGTGCCCCAAAGCCTGCGGAGATGGCTGCTGCCACACCACAGCCCAAATAGACCTCATGAGAGAGTCTCGATGAGACAAATCGTTTCACAGCGATTCCTAGAGTCGCTCCAAAGTGGACTAATGGTCCGTATTGGCCAACGGAACCACCGCCTGCTGCGCTGGTAAATGCAGTCAACGTTGAGGCGATCCCGTGTTTGATATCGAGAGGCTCTTTCGATTGCTGCGCGTGATAAATAGAGTCGGCAGGTCCATGCCATCGGACGACACCAAAGACTCGGCGGATGACAATGACAATACCAGCTGCGACCCAGAGAAAGATTAAACTGGCGAGTTCAAATTGATTTCCGGCCAACGAAATCTCGAACAATGAATGATGTTCGCGAAGTTCTGTAAAAACATGAACCCCTGAGACGTAAGCATTAGAGGTCCAGGCAATGAGAGCGCCAATCAGCCCTCCAATGCCAAAAACGATCAGCAGCTCCATGCTGGTATCTTTGATGCGGCTTTGCATAGACGTCTCTTATCGACTGCGCTTTTTATATCGGTTTCGCGTATTATGCGCCCAATTCGATGATGGATGGAAATCACACGTGAAACGCATAGGAATCGTTGGTGGAACAGGATATACGGGTGTCGAGTTGCTGCGAATGTTAGCGACACATCCGAGTGTGGAAGTCAGTTGCCTTACTTCAAGATCTGAGGCGGAAAAAACGGTCGCTTCATTGTACCCGTGGTTATTGCATTATGGCAGCTTAAGTTTCGAAGAGCCTTCGATTGAAATGCTTGCTGAGTGTGATCTCGTCTTCTACGCAACACCAAACAAAATAGCGATGAATGAAGCAA
This sequence comes from uncultured Gammaproteobacteria bacterium, assembly GCA_913031455.1. Lineage (GTDB taxonomy): Bacteria > Pseudomonadota > Gammaproteobacteria > Pseudomonadales > Litorivicinaceae > HIMB30. The sequence continues at coordinate 5,415 of CAJWFL010000044.1, read as the reverse complement.
GTGTTCTGCTTGATCGCGGCGTACGTGTCATTGATTTAGCCGCTGACTTTCGATTCAGCGATGTGAGTCTCTGGGAGTCAGCCTATGGTGGCCCGCATGGTGCGCCGTTATTGATTGATGAAGCAGTCTATGGATTACCAGAGAAGTATCGAGCGGAGATCACCCGAGCTCAGTTGGTTGGAAATCCCGGTTGCTATCCGACGGCTTCAGCACTCGCGCTGATGCCTTTGGTTGAAGCAGGCGTGCTTTCTTCGCCACAAGTGATCATCGATGGGAAGAGTGGTGCATCCGGTGCAGGGCGGTCAGCACGTACGGATTTGATCGTTGCTGAAGCCTCCGATAATTTCCACGCATACGCAGCAGGTGGTCATCGTCATGCGCCGGAAATGATCCATCAAATTTCTAAAATGGGTCAAGAAGTTCTCGTGACATTTGTTCCACATTTACTGCCAATGATTCGTGGGATTGAAGTCACTGCATATGTCTCCACATCCTTATCGTTACCGGATGCGCGCGAGCTGTTCAGGTCGAGATATCGAGATGAACCCTCGGTGGGGGTCGCGGCAGACGACCAGCATCCAGAAACACGCTGGGTTCGTGGCTCAAATCGTTGCGTGATTGGAGTGTATCAACAGCAACCTGGGCAGTTGATTATTTCGAGTGTGATCGATAACTTGGTTAAAGGTGCTGCAGGCCAAGCGATTCAGAACATGAATTTGATGCTTGGATTGAATGAACTGGAAGCGCTTCCGATGAACGCGTTGAGCCCTTGAGGGATTATGGCAGAAGTATTTGTACCGACTCCGATTAACTTAACTGATCGTGCCGTTTCGAAAGTGAAAGAACTGATTGATGGCGAAGGAAATCCGGATCTCCATCTTCGCGTTTTTGTGACAGGCGGTGGATGTTCAGGTTTTCAATACGGCTTCAGTTTTGATGACGAGCATCAGGAGGATGATACCGAGGTCCTGAAAGACGGAGTGAAGGTGGTTGTTGATGGGCTGTCATACCAATATTTGGTTGGCTCGACAGTTGATTATTCGGAATCGTTAACCGGATCCCAATTCGTGGTCGAGAATCCAAATGCGTCAAGTACTTGTGGGTGCGGTGCGAGCTTTAGCCTGTAACTGGGTGTGTGATCGAACCGAGGACACCTGGGGTTTTTGAACCAGTGATATGTTGTGTGTCGAGGGGCCGGTGATCTAAGCACTGTAAGCCAAGCCAGCCGAAACATGCGGCTTCCACGTAGTCAGGGTCGACAGCAAAGGCGTCCGATGTGACGACAAGTGGGTCGACAGTCTCGTCAATTAAATTCATTAAATGCGCATTATGTACACCGCCTCCACAGACGACCAGGATGTCAATGTCTTTTGGTAACGCATTATCCACCTGCTCAGCTGTCAAGTGATTCAAGGTCGCTTGAACGTCGGCAGGATCGAGTGGAGATACGCATTGAAGCGCCTTATCCAGCCAGGCCTGAGAAAAATACTCGCGTCCTGTAGATTTTGGCGGTGTTCTTGCGAAATAAGGATCACTGAGTAATTCATCCAATAGGTCTTGATTGACCAAACCAGATGACGCGTATTCGCCATTATGATCAAAGGATCGCTGTCGATGTTTTTGATGCCAGAGATCCGCAAGTGTGTTGGCTGGGCCAATGTCCCATCCGCGGGTTGGCTGTCCAGGAATCAGGAGTGAGATATTTGCGATCCCTCCTAAATTGAGTACAGCTACGTTTTCAGTCTCGCGAGAAAAGTGTGTCTCATGAAACAAGGGCGCGAGGGGTGCGCCTTGGCCACCCCGTGCCATATCACCTCGTCGAAACTGGTGTGCGACTCGTAGTCCAGTCTTTTCAGCGAGACGCTCAGCAAACCCAAATTGCAGGGTGGATCCTACCTCAGGATCATGCCACAGTGTTTGACCATGAAAGCCGATTACGCTGATTGGTTCAGGGCTCATCTGGATGAGTTGGAGACATTGTTGTAAGACCATATCAGTGTATTCAGCTTCTAAACGAACTAGGTCAGGTAGGCTGGCTTGGCCAGTTTGAATAATGCAGGCCAACTCTTCTTGAATCGATCGTGGGAATGCGCGCGCCTGTGACTGGATCACTTCAATGCCCGATCCATCCAATGTTTCTCGGACAAGGCAGGCATCCAGTCCGTCCAGGCTGGTCCCGCTCATTAGTCCAATCGCGTAACGCGGTTTACTTGGGCTTGGTGATGTTTTGAAAAGCCAGTTCAGCATTGTTTCGTTGTGCGTTTAAAGAGGCGATCAAAGGTTCTGCTAGGTGCTCAAAGCGCTTGATTTCGGTTTGAGGTAGGGTTTTCGCCTTCGGTAACTTATCGAGAATTATCCGAGGGTTCCTGTGCACACCACTCACAATGAACTCGTAATGCAGATGTGGGCCGGTTGCCAACCCACTCATGCCGACATAACCAATGACTTGTCCCTGCTTTACCTTCTGTCCACGCCGATACTTGCCGTAGCGTGACAAATGGGCATACTTCGTTTCGATACTATTGCCGTGCTTCATAATTACTGTTCGACCATAACCGCCTTTGGTTCCACGATACGTGATCTTCCCATCGCCGGCTGCGTAAATTGGTGTTCCCGTGGACGCCGCATAGTCCGTACCCTTGTGCGCACGCATTCTGCCGAGAACTGGGTGCTTTCGGGCGAGATTAAAATTCGAGCTGATTCGTCTGAAATTCAGCGGTGCTCGAAGAAAGGCTTTCCTTAAGCTGACACCCTTTTCATCGTAATAGCCTATGTCGCCTTGACTGTCTGTGTAGCGAACCGCGAGAAACGACTCGCCTGAGTTGACAAACTCGGCAGCAAGGATATTGCCGTATTCGATAAACTCACCATCAAGATAACGCTTTTCAAAAGTGACGGTGAATCGATCTCCTTTCCGAATCTCGTGCACGAAGTCAATCACATGGCCGTAGATATCAGCGAGCTCCATGATCAAATTATCAGGGAGTCCAGCCCGAGCTCCTGCGACAAATAAAGAACTATCGATTGTCGCGCTAGCATGTTCAATGTAAATCTCTGGATCGCGCTGTCGCTGTTCGATAGACCAACCGTCTGCCTTATGGGTTGCTACAGTCTGATGAAATGGTGATTGAATCACTGCAAGCTCAACGAGACCCTCGCCGGAATAGCGAAATTCAATTGTTTGGCTGACATTGAGCTGCGAGATGCGGTGATTCCCTTTCTCCGCTTGAGTTAGAGCGTGTAATAACTGTGGTTTGAGTTTTTGGCGAATGAACAGTTGTGAAAGCGAGTCGCCGGCCTGTACCCGTTCAGTCCGTATGACCAATGGTTCAGACTGTGAAGTGAGGTGTTGATTGGTCTTGAGTGTTTTGGCAAGCGCAGGTATTGGCATTGTTTGGTTGGACTGATCCCCAGTCTCACCAACAGTCGGCCAAAGAACCAACGACGCTGCAAAAAGAACGGAACTGATTAAACCAAGGGCATGAGTTCCTGGAAACGGATGACATATCGCGTCTAAGCGATTGATAAGGTTGCGCATTCGGATCTCAATCTTCTGTTTAACGGAGTGTACACAAAACATTTGCGTGTTGCATATAAAAAAAGAATGGAGGTTAGGTACACTATTGCGCTTTCAACAGTGAACCGAGAATACCGATGGCAACAGTGGATGGGCGTAGTCTTCAAGAGGCAATTGATCTGATTGCGCGTGGCGCAGATGAGATTCTTCCGCTAGACGAGTTAAAGGACAAGCTGAATAGCGGACAGCCTTTGAGGATCAAGGCGGGATTTGACCCAACAGCGCCAGATCTACATTTGGGTCATACGGTGCTGATCAATAAGTTGCGGCAATTCCAAGACCTCGGGCATGAAGTCATATTCCTGATTGGAGATTTCACGGGGTTGATTGGCGATCCGACAGGTAAAAATCAAACGCGCCAACCATTAACAGAAGAGCGATTGATTCAGAATGCAGAGACCTATGCCGAGCAGGTATTTAAAATCCTTAACAAGGATAAAACGCGAGTTGAATATAACAGCCGCTGGATGAATGAGCTGAAGCCTCAAGACTTTGTCCGATTAGCGGCAAAATTGACAGTTGCGAGGATGCTTGAGCGCGACGATTTCAATAAACGATTTAAGACTGAGCAGCCGATTTCGATCCATGAGTTTCTCTACCCTTTAATGCAGGGCTACGACTCAGTAGCGCTTGAGGCAGATGTTGAGCTCGGTGGCACGGATCAGCGATTCAATCTGTTGATGGGTCGAGAACTGCAGCGAGATGCGGGGCAAAAACCGCAAACGATTTTGATGATGCCGATTCTTGAGGGTTTGGATGGCCAAAAGAAGATGTCAAAGTCACTCGGAAATTATGTGGGTCTGAACGATGCGCCCGGTGACATGTATGGAAAGCTCATGGGAATTTCTGATGAGCTGATGTGGCGTTACTACGACCTGTTAAGTTTCAGGAGTAATGATGAGCTGGCTGTGTTGAGGGAATCTGTTGAATCGGGTTTCATCTCGCCCAATACCGCGAAGGCGGATCTCGCAAAAGAGTTGATTACACGTTTTCATGACGCCGAAGCAGCAGAGCGCGCATCGAAAAGTGCTGGCAACAAATTTAAAGCTGGAGAGATACCTGATGAAATGCCTGAGATGTCAGTAGCTGCGGATGCAGATGGTGGGATCCCGTTGGCAGTATTGCTGAGAGAAACTGGTTTAGCGAAGAGTTCGTCTGAGGCGCGGAGTTTTATTACGCAGGGCGCCGTTCGTATTAACGGAGCGCCCGAGACAGATCTGCAGTATCGCGTGAATTCCGCAGAAACCCATGTGTTTCAGTGCGGTAAGAGGCGATTCGTTCGCGTGACTGTGACCGAGTCGTAGCGAATTTGTGAAAAGTCGTTGACACACTGCGCGCGCGCCCTATGCTGCGCGCCTCGCTCGAGAAGCGAGGGGGCAGCAAGGCTTCGAGAAAATAATTTCGAAAATCGCTTGCAAGGCGGATTAAACACTGTACTATTCGCGCTCCGCGTTGAGACGACCTTTACCGAAGAGCGGCTTAAAACACGAAAATCGATGGTTGCGTTCTGGGGAAAGCCCATTAAAATGCGCGGTCCAAATTCGAGGCGAAAGCTTTAATTACAACCGTGACATCTTAAAGATATCAGTTGCAAATAGCTTGGGATTCGATAGACTACGCGTCCACTTCAGAGAGGCCCTCTGAAGCGTTTTTTAAAAAATTGATCAAGCAATGCGTGTGGGTGCTTGAGCTGGAAGTCGACAAAATTTTCAGACAAGCATACCTGTATAAATTTATTTAGCAGTTTTGCGATTGTCTGAGCAAAAAATATCACCTGAAGTATTCAGGTACTCTTAACTGAAGAGTTTGATCATGGCTCAGATTGAACGCTGGCGGCA
>CAJWFL010000043.1:0-12063 GCA_913031455.1 uncultured Gammaproteobacteria bacterium | reverse complement strand
ACAAAATCAGAGGTTGATCCGTTCGAGACCGTGAAGTCAGCGCCATCATCGCGGGTGATTTTGAGCTGCCCCGTAATACTCGCGTCGATCGCAAAACCACGCGCTCCGGTACTCGTTGCCGCCTCGGTATCAAATGCCGCCTTCAAACCCGTAAGAACCGCAGTCTCGAGATCGCTGGCATCGGCCTCAGTGAAGGAAAACTTGAACTCATTGGCCTGATCAGCATTCAAGACGATCTCGTAAATCTTGCCGTCCTGCGCCTTATCGCCGGTCAGTCCGATAACTGCGGAAGACACGTTAGCGTTGGAATTCACCACCGGCGTCGGGATCGTTGCCGGCTGGTTGACATAACTTGCTAATTGTGTGGCCGTCAACACTGTCTCGAACTCTGCCACTTGAGAAATAAAGCCGTCAAAGTCCGTCGATAATAAATCACTGTCGCTGGTAGTCAGGCCAGCAGTTGTGATGTCTGATACCAGGAATGAAACATTCGCTGCATCATCAATTACCGTGGTTGCAGCGGGTGTCGAGTCGCTGATCTTGACCGCATTGGCGTCGTAGGTTGAATTACCGTCATCTACCGCGACAAGGAAGGCCTTGTTATTAGTGTTGGTCACCTTGACGACGTCCGCGTTAACCGGATCAACAATCGCGGTGAAGCCTGTGAGCGTGTTGATTTCAGCGGCAATTTCAGCGGCTGCTAAAGCTCCAGTGGTCGCAGTCGTACTCAGTGTCAGATCAGCCTGTTGGTTGGCAACGGCTCCTTCCTCATCGAAATCAAGATGAACCAATTTACCGTTTTGGGCATCCGCAATCTTCAAAAACGCTGTTGGAAGTTTTTGAGTGGCCGTTGTCGCATTGGTGAGAATGCCTTGTGTATTGTCCGCACCGGCTAAGACCTTGAAATCCGCTCCGTCCTCGCGAGTAATCTTCAGCTGTGAGGCCGTGGCGTTAGTGACCAGGAATCCGTGAGCCTTGTTGGTATCAGTTCCATTCGGTTCTGCCCGGTGGTCGATCGCGTCAAAGGCATTCTTCAAAGCTGTGATTAGCGTGTTAGCGTCCGGTGCCGCAGCACCCACTTTTGGGTCTAGAGGCGCAGTCTTTAACTCAACCTGGTTACCATTCAGGTCATCGAGGATGATGTGTCCAACATTCCCCGCGGCGATTGAGTTCACCTCTTCGAGTTCGACAATTGCAGTTTTCGGTGTCCATGACGTGATGTCGTGGGTCGTCAAAACGCCCCCAGTTTGCATCAAGGTCATTGTTCCGTTCTGCTGGAACGTCAATCCAAAGGTCGTCTCGGTATCGACCGGAACAAAACTTCCGTACACAGGGTCCGTGGTGCCGGCACCGGCGTCATAATCGACCCGGTTCTGCACCACAAGACGAAACTCCGTTCCCGGGTTCAGCGAGGGTGCTTTGTTGTATTCAATACCAATGACTAGGTTCTGACCCTTGATAATTTCTTGGTAGTCGGTGTCATTGGTTGCGCTTTTGGCAGCCGGCCGGATCGTAAAGACAACTGATCCGTTTGCTGAGTCGGCTGTCGCCGAAGTTTTGTGGGACTGGAACAGACCATGAGTTAGATTGTCCAGTGAGATGGAATTACGACTCGGTGTCCCCGCGTCAACAATTTGTAATCCTTTATTAAACGCCATAACAATACCTCGTTGGCCAGAAGCCAGTTTCAATACACCCGGTGATGGAACGTCCACACACCTTTACTAGGATTAAGCTACCCATTATTAAAAGACACAACAAGCAACCAACTTAAAAAACTTGTCAACAAATGCATGACTTACGCCAGAATTATTGATCAAGAACTTACTCATTTTGACTCGGATACTGAGTACCCAATGCCATGAATTCCAAAACCCCTCAGAACCAAATCCGTCTCCGCGATCAGATGATCTCGAATCTGGGACGCCGTCTTATCGAAGAGCAGACAACAGGGCAACCGGTGACTCGCCAAGAGCTGATCAACAATGGCCGGCAATCGTTGTCCGAGATCGGAGACGTCAGTCAGCCAGAGCCAATATCGTGCCAACCGCAGGTTATTCCACGTCACAGCCCATTGCCCAAGCCGAACCTCTCTCACCTGCACGATCGATATCTGCTCGCGGTAACGTCGCGCATGATTCATGGTCGCCTTGACTTCGTTCATACAAACACGGGAGTCCGATCTCAGGATGAGCTCATCGGCCGTCATTGCGTCAGGCACGATCCGCGTGCGCTCGAGCACTCGATATGTCTGTCGGATCTTTGCCGCGCTGGTGGCCTCTGCGCGAAATAACAAACGTGCCACTCGGGAGCTATCCCAAGCTTGATCCGGAAAATCTATCTCACGCAAGTGATCTAAGATTTCTCTCTCTGCACGACCCACTGTGTCACTCCTTTATTGCCGTAAGCAGTGAATCGGGTCATTGACAGATTTCTTTAACCTTGAAGCATTTTCAATGCATCTGAGTCATGGACTTTGCTTCCATCAAGATTAACGCTTTCAGGCGATGCATCGAGAGCAAACAAAGACAAACGTCTCTCTTTAAATAAAAACTGATATTCTTAGCGCTGTTTAGAGCTTTAAAGTCGCATTTACCATCTATGGCACAATTTCATTTCGTTGACGATTACCAACAACACGTTCGAACACTCCTAGATACGCATTCCCGTGACGAGGCAATGAGCCTTGCTGTGGGCGGTGAGTGGGACCGTCTTGGGGAAATGCTGTCTGACTTCGTCCTCGACTTGGGTGTATCTAATGGAATGCGCCTTTTGGACTTCGGCTGTGGCAGCGGTCGATTGGCCTACTATTTAAAACAAAAGTGTGAGCTTTCAGGGTACGTGGGTCTCGACGTGGTTGATGAACTACTGGACTATGCTCGCGAAAAAGTTCCGACCCCAGAGTATGTGTTTCAAAACAACCAGTCACTGTCGCTACCCACTGACCTCGGAGTGTTCGATGTGATCTGTAGTTTTAGTGTCTTCACACATCTATTACAAACGGAAATTTATCTTTACCTCCGTGCGATGGAACAGTCACTCGTACCCGGTGGACAATTCATTTTTTCATTTATCGAATTGGATACCCACTGGCCCGTATTTGAATTGTCATGCGAAGCGCACGCGCACCATGGTCAGCCACACCCGCACCTGAATCAATTTCTTGAAAAAAGCCAAGTCACCACAATGCTCCAACACCTGGGTTTCGAGACGATTCATTTTGTCGAAGCAGATCGGGGCATTGGGCAGACCGTTGCTATTGCAATCAAACCGATGGGGTCATCCAGTGGGGTCTGAGTTCACAAGCCTTTTGTTCCCATTGAGGCAATTTGCTCAAAAAGATCTCAAAGAACGCTACGCCGGCTCTATCTTGGGCCTCGGCTGGGCTGTGCTTTACCCGGTCTGCCTGCTGCTCGCATTTACCTTTGTATCGACGACAGTCTTCTCGATGAAATGGCCGGTCCCGGAGGCATTGGCGACACAGGTCAATTTCGGGCTACTTATTTTCTGCGGACTTCTTTTTTTCCTAGCGTTCTCGGAGGTGCTGACGAGAGCTGTGTCAGTCATACGCGCCCACCGCAATTTGCTCACGAAAAGTATATTTAACCCGCTCGTCCTCCCCCTGATGGTTGCGAGCTCTGCAGCAGTGCAATGCGTTATCAGTCTGCTTCTCTTGTGTCTCATTGCGCTCATTTCGGGTCATGGAGTGACAACCTCATGGCTCCTGATACCGGTCATTTTATTTGCATTTCTTTGCTTACTGATCGGCACAGCGCTGTGGTGTAGCGCGCTTGGCGTCTACGCACCCGACCTTGCCCAACTGACAAGTTTACTCAGCACCCTGTTGATGTTTTTATCGCCAATTTTCTATCCGCTCAGCGCGCTTCCAGACGGCTTGGCTTGGTGGATGGTATTCAATCCTTTGGTCTCCTACATCGAGGGACTGCGGGAGATCTTATTCGGTTACGCAGACATCGATGCACCAATCCTTTTTGTGATGTACAGCTGGGGTATTGGAGCACTCCTGAGCGGATATCTGTTATTCCGACTAGCAGCGCGCGGATTTACAGATGTCCTCTGACCGATCCATCAACGCCGTTCAGTTTAAGCAGTGCACCAGAATATACCGGTTGTATGCACGCCCCTTGGATCGCCTGTTGGAGCTATTTCCAAAGACCCCCTCTCGACATCGAAAAAAAATCGCGCTCGACCAAATTTCGCTCGAGATCGAACGCGGCGAGGTATTCGGTCTGATCGGCAGAAACGGTGCAGGCAAGTCGACGCTGTTGCAACTACTGGCAGGGACGCTCAGACCTACAAGCGGCTCCGTGAAGCGTGATGGTCGAGTGGCCGCCCTTCTCGAGCTGGGTGCTGGATTCAACCCTGAATTCAGTGGGCGCGAAAATATCTATCTGTACGCATCCGTACTCGGACTCTCTCCCGATGAGATCACCGAACGCGTTCCTGAAATCATTGCTTTTTCCGAACTCGATACTGTCATTGACGACGCAGTAAAGACCTACTCTTCAGGGATGTTTGTTCGGCTGGCTTTTGCAACAGCGACCTGTGTGAGTCCAGACATATTGGTCATCGATGAGGCATTAAGTGTTGGTGATGGCGCCTTTGCCTACAAGTCATTTCAGCGCATCATGGAATTGAAAGATCAAGGTGTCACCATCATCTTCTGTTCACATTCCCTATACCAAGTCGAAAGCTTATGTGACCGGGCATGCTGGCTTGACCATGGCCGCGTGATGGCTCTCGGGCCTGCAGAGCAAGTTTGCAAGCAATACCAGACTGCGTTGGATCGTGGTACAGCTGCAATCGATCAACCCAACGACATCGAGCAGCATCAGCCAGGAACGGATGAGCAAACTGATCGTGGGTCGCCTCGGCTGCAGCGTGTGACAGTTCAAGGGGAAACAAAGGCCAGAATTGAGACCGGGGCTGAGGCCCTTGAACTAGACGTTCAGTTTCATCGCAACAGTCATCCAGAACCGCTAGGCCTTGGTGTAGTAATTGAGACCGAGGCCGGTCATCAGGTATGCAGCTTTTCAACGGTCATCGACGAGATACCACTCATCACTGGGGAGTATCTCAAGTTAACCATTCAAGACTTTCCGTTGCTGAAGGGGCGCTACACCATCGACGTCTTTCTGCTATGTGGTCGAGGCCTGCATGTGTTTGATGCTGCACGACAATGTATCCAGCTGGACGTCTCAACGACGCATCACGAGGTAGGCGTCGTCTCACTGCCACGTCGTTGGGACATCAACCCGTGCTGAACAAGCCGGCGCTGACATATGCGTTGTACCGATTTTTTTTGCAGCGTCCTCCCACACAGAGTGCCTACCAGCTGGTGAGACACCTAGCACCAATGCTTACTCAATTCGATCCAACCTCACTCCAACACGCTAAACAAACGTTTGGGGATACGCAGTTACCGGTGGATTTCCAAAAGCTGATGCAGCAGATCGAAGCTGAAGATATTCTAGATACCTTCATACTAGCCAATCGACCGTCAGCGATCACAGTTGAGCTTCTGGGGTTAGATGCGGTCAAAGCACTCAGGCGTGCGCAGAAAAAAATCATCTTCACAACCGCTCATTTTGGTCGTTACTGGCCGGTGGGGCTTGGTCTACGCCGTGCCGGCCTCCCCTCCCAAGCGGTCATTAAAGATCGCCTGGATGCAAACGTCTTTGGCTTACCCCAAGCCGAATTTGATTTTCGACGCTGGAAATTGCACATCATGCAGGATGTCTTTGGATCTGTGTTCCACACTACCGACCAACACCCGCGCCAACTCCGACGAAGCCTTGCACACCAGCCCATCATTTCGCTCTTCGATGTACCGGTAGGTCCGTCGACTCCGAAGGCAACCATCCATTCTTTGTTTTCGCAAAGGCTCCGCTTGAATCCCAATCCCGCGCGACTGGCTCAAGTTCATGATGCCTACCTTGTCCCATTTATGAATACTCAAACACAGGGCCCATATTTTCAGTATCAATTCTTTGAACCGATTCGCGCTCGTGATTTTGAACTTGTTGATTTAAACGCTCAGCTTATCGCTATACTAGAGAACCAGATTCAGAATAATCCAGCCGCTTGGTGGCTGTGGCCTGCTTTACCACACTTTTTGACAGAGACAGATGAATCCCTTAGACACCAAACTCCGACTCATTGAAAAACCTTACAGTTGGGTTGGACACATCCCATTTCTTGAGTACCTTTTAGTTGAAGTGAAGCCCGAATACTTTGTTGAACTCGGCGTTCATACTGGGAACTCGTTTTTTGCGGCCTGTCGAACAATCAAGGCCAACCAACTCGATACGCAAGCGATCGCCATCGACACCTGGACGGGGGATATGCATGCGGGCACTTATAATGACTCTGTGTTTGAACAATTCGAGGCTACCAGGCATTCAGAGTTTGATGCATTCACGACCGCTCTTCGCGGTACCTTTGATGAAGCGGCACAGACAATTGCTCCCCATTCAATTGATTGTCTGCATATCGACGGCCTCCACACCTACGAGGCTGTGAAACATGACTTTGATACATGGCGGCCCTTACTCACCTCTGATGCTGTCGTTCTATTCCATGATATTTCGGAGACAGGGCGCGATTTCGGTGTCTGGAAATTTTGGCAGGAACTAAAGCTTCAACATCCAGGCTGTCTTGAGTTCTCGCACAGCCATGGCTTGGGTGTTTTATTCCTCAACCCCCTAAATCCATTGCTCCAAACGATCAAACAGGACCCTGATGTCTGGCGTTTCCAGCATGCTGGAACTCAGCTAGTTTTCCATTGCATTCTGAATGAGTTACGGACGCAATCCTTATCTGAAACCGAACAGCACTTCAACCAGCTCCAAGGGATTTACGATACCTTGGTTCATGAGCACCACACTCGGGAAAAGGAAAAAACACAACTCCAACAGAGGCTGGGAGACGCGCAACAGCAGCAACTTTCACTGGCAACGGATCTCAACGTATTGCAACACGAGTACGATCTCTTTTCTCGTTCCGTGGCAAAAAACCTGAAACAAATCATTCGATTGATTTTTGGTATTCGGATCGCTCGATTCGCGTCACGAATCGAGTCGACCAACCTTATGCGCTATGGAGCCTTGATTCCGAGATTACTCAAAGAGCAGGGGTGGCGCTGGGTTGCGCTGCGTATCCAGAAGAAATTTGCGGTACTTGGGGTTGGTGGACTGCTTGCGTCAAATCCGATCAAACCGCAAAATCCAGACGACTACCACAATAAACGGGACATGTGGTTAGCCGTTCGTCTCGAGAAAGCAAAACAGTGGTTAGAGACGCAAAGTGAAACGTCGGCGCAATTACCAAAAATCTCGATTATCATGCCGGTCTACAAGCCAACGTTAGCGTTTTTCGAAGCGGCAATCGCCTCGATCCAACATCAGATCTACCCCCATTGGGAGCTGTGCATAGCCGATGACCAGTCAGCTGATCCAAGACTCAAAGCGCAATTGGATGCCCTAGTTGCCAGCGAGCCTCGGATCCAGATCACTTATCGTGAGCAGAATGGACATATTTCAGCCGCCTCGAATACAGCGATCGCGATGGCGTCGGGTGAATGGCTCGCATTAATGGATCAAGACGACCTATTGATTGAAGACAGCCTTGTGTGGGTCGCTCGAGCCATCAGCGAGCATCCTAATGCCCAATTATTTTATTCCGACGAAGAAAAATTCAGCGGAAATCGCTACTTCGATCCTTATTTCAAACCAGACTTTGGATTGGAGACTTTCCTAAGCCACAACATCATTTCGCATCTTGGCGTCTACCAAACAAAGCTAGTAAGACGTATCGGCGGCTTCAGAACTGGATTTGAAGGGTCACAAGATTATGATCTCGCACTTCGGGCGCTTTCAGAAACGTCGGCGAACAACATCGTTCATATTCCACAAGTCCTCTATTCGTGGAGAGTGCACGAGGACAGCACATCGAATTCGATTCAAGCTAAACCATATGCGTCAGACGCGGCAATTCGTAGCCTCAATGAATTCCTGGCTCGAGAAGAACTTCCTGGTCAAATCGATCAAATATGTATGAGTTCATACCGCTGGTTTCGAACACCTTCATCCGAGCAACCGCGGGTCTCCATTATGATCCCAACAAAAAACCGCGGCGATCTCGTGAAGGCATGCATCGGAAGTATTTTTGACAAAACTATTTACTCAAATTTTGAAATTCTTCTGATCGATAACAATTCCGACGATCCGGAAGATTTAGCCTTCTTCAAAGCATTGGATGCCGAGCATCCGTCGCTTCGAGTATTGAGAGATGACGGAGATTTTAATTACTCAAGATTAAATAATCGCGCCGCTCAAGTGGCTACCGGGGAGATTTTACTACTGCTCAATAATGATACCGAGGTGATTGAGCCCCTGTGGCTATGGGAGATGGTACAAATCGCCATGCGTCCAGATGTTGGTTGCGTTGGCGCAAAACTTCTTTACAGCGATCAACGGATCCAGCATGGAGGCGTTATCCTCGGTCTCGGTGGAATTGCCGGTCACGCCCTTCACTTCATCGAACGTGACGATCCTGGGTATTTTGGACACGCCAGCATGGCGCGGGTGGTTTCCGCTGTAACAGCCGCTTGCTTGATGGTCCGAAAGTCTATCTATCAAGAGCTTGATGGGCTTAACGAAAAAGATCTCAAGGTCGCGTTTAATGATGTTGACTTTTGTTTGCGAGCCACGAAAGCGGGGTACAGGAATGTCTGGAGCCCTTACGCTCTTCTCTTCCATCATGAGTCCGTCTCTCGCGGTCGAGATGATTCTGGATCTCAAAAAGAGCGCTTTGCCCACGAGGTGAATTTCATGGCGCAACAATGGGGATCGGTCTTGGAAAAAGATCCCTTCTACAACCCACACCTCAGCCTAAAGGGATCATATGCCTTTGACGAAACCCGCATGAAGACCCTTTTTGATTGATTGTAGGTACGCGGGTTTGTCTGTCTGGGTAATAACGCACAGCAAAGCAATCATCACAGTCTTCGAGAGGCGACCTAATCCCCAAGGCAAAGAAATGGTTCGCCGTCTGAGCAACCAGATCAAATTCCGTATTTGATAAAAATAACGGTCAGGTCGGTGCAGTGCAATTTGGAACCTACGGTGAAGCTGAACCGATAGGGTGTGTTCACCAAGTGCATGCTTCATCCAAATATGATGCGCTTGAAAAACCTGATAACCCTGCTTTTTTGCTCGAAACAGCCAGTCCGTTTCGACATGATCGATAAATAGTAGGTCATCGAACCTCCCTATCGCATCAATTGCGTCGAGCTTTACCAGCATGCCCGACGCAATCAGCGTCTCCACCTGAGAATAAACCAACTTGCTATCAAGCGCTCTTCGATCTGTTTCAGTCGGATCACGGTCGATACGGGGTCCGATTGCAGCAACTCGGTGGCCTGCACGGGCCAAATCACACGAGTACTCAACCAAGCGATCAATCATTTGAGGACTGGGTTGACTATCTTGATCTAAAAAGAGAACAAACTCGGTTTTGATTTTTCTGAGTTCGTCGACAGCTCGGTTCTGCGCAGCCGCAATTCCAACATTAGCTCCGAAAGGGATATATCGGACGTCCGTAAGGGTACTCAATGCGGGAGGATAATTCTCCGGGATGTTTTCAGATTCTGTATTGTCCATAAGAAGAATCGTATGGACGCTTCGCTGAATGTCGCTCACTAATCGAACGATTTGATTCCAGTCTGGGTGATACAACACTAGAACTACAGCAGTTTTCATAAACATCGACAGACTCTTTCGGTAACAAGATCACTAAGCCAGATTCAACCTCGTGGAAGTCTCAATTTCGATAGGCGGGTCTAGGCAAACAAAGAAATGATTCCACACGATCACTGCTTATTACCTTGTCTCTGCCCCAAGAATCACAGGCTTCTTGAGATGGAAAGACCGCACCATAATCTAATGGAATCGTATCTATTGTTGTCGATGCAATGACATCGCCAAAGGAGTGAACAAAAACTATCAGTACCCAATGAATCAACATCTTAGTGATCTCGACAAGAAAACCCGATGACTGTGGTGGAAAATTTGCTAAGAATCAACTAGCGTCATCCGATACTTCGATCGAAAGGCAATATTTGGTGGATCTCCAATGAACCCGTTATCCTATAAACACCTCAGCGTTGTAGAGCCGTGCGATGCCGCCCACTGAGCTACTTGTGCTTTACGGCACCTGGATCATTGGCTATGCCATTGTTGCTACGTTGCTGATGACTGAGTACAAGGTCTTGTATCAAAAACCCATGCTTACATTGGATCATTTTCTAACCGATGTTGATCGCATCAAAGATGATGCGATCAACCAAATTGAAATGTCCAGGACGCTTGCATTTCTCGAACAAACCCGAGAAAAGTTCATATCTGATGATGGGCTGATCGTCAAACTATTCGACAAAATTGAGCTGTTACCTGGCGAGGATCATCCTGAGGCAGGTGCTTACCTTAAGCGAGCAAGACGGTTGATCCGCGATAAATTGAGAGACCAACGTGAGGCATTGATTCCAATTACTGACCAACAGGTCATCGATAAAATCCTTGACTCTCAATATCCAGAACTCGCCGCCTTGATTCCCCGTCTGAAAAAAATTGAAGGAAACGTCCCCATTACCCAGTTGCAAGACGGTCTGTATCACAAGGTTGTGTTTGCTCAGGAAATCATCGAGGGAGCTGAGGACGATCGTCCATCCAAAGGAAACTCAAGCGTCAAGCAATCGAACGACTGACTCTAAAATTAGGAGAGATTTCCGGCATTAGTGACTGCGGGATCGCTGGCTTCATCTCCCGACAAGCAATCGCTAGGCCCTAGTGACCAATTGATAACAGTCATTACCAGAAAAATTGGTATAAACCGAATGACAAGCGCCTGCAGGTCATTTTGCATCAGGATCGACGCGCATCATCGGGGGTCGCTTGCCATTAGGGCCCATTCGCGCACGAGAGTCCATTGGGCTGACGCTTATCGGCTTCACACCTTCGCAAGCGAATCGAGCCGGACCGGTAGCCCCATTCCGCAGATTGACCGAATAGGTGTATTCGTGGCCTCGAATATTCGTGTTTTTCTTACAAACCCAAAAGTCTGGGACGATTGAGAAGTTAGAGACGCGCCGGTAAGGATTCGGCGGGCCGCCGTCGGAAATTGCATAGACGAACAAACCACTCACAACCACGCTAGATGCAGTCAAGCTACCAATGATCCATGACGCGGTATGTGATATCGCCAACTCTCGCGTCCTTCTGTTAACCCGGCCGTGCAGTACAACTTAGACAAGATTATCGGTCAACTGCATCCTGGCTTTACTTCTGAAGGCCGGAATCTTGGAAACAATCAGTTGCTCAATTTCATTCACTGCTAAAATAAATGTCATTCTAACCGATAAAAGTCACACGTAGAAAAGGAAGCATATGGAAAAGACGTTCTGGAACTCGCTCGATGTCCCACCTGGGGTTCGTCTGAATCATCTATTATCGCGGGTGTCTGAACCGGACAAGGACATTATTGATTTTAGTGTTTCAGAGCCTCTACATAAGCCACCGACTTTTGTGGTCGAAGAGTATAAAAAATACTCGCCAACCATTGGCAAAGCCGTCAACGGCGCGGGAGGCTTCGGCGGGCTGAGAGAACTTCGTGGAACAATTTTCTCGTGGGCAAAGACCCGTCACGCAGTGAAGTCAAAAACCTTCACAGAAAATAATGTGATCGCCACCAATGGCGGTGCAGAAGCAATTTTCTCGGCAATCCAAATCTTCGCGGAGGGGAGCCGTAACGGCTACATCGTCCTCCCCAACCCAGCCGATCCCATCTATGAAACCGCAGGGCGCATTGCCGGACTTGAGCCAATTTATTGCGCTACGATGACCTCACAGCAACCCACCTATCGAGATCTTTCCGAGGAACAATGGGCAGAGGTCAAGGTCTTAGTCGTTAATTCACCGGCTGACCCTAATGGAGCAGATCTACCAATTCTGACTTGGGAATTTTTGCTCAAACAATCTGAAGAAT
>CAJWFL010000042.1:0-12492 GCA_913031455.1 uncultured Gammaproteobacteria bacterium | reverse complement strand
GCGCAGATCTCAGCTTTGCTGTCTGCCACGCGTTAGGAGTTCGAGGTTGAGTATGACACGCGATCAGCGCATCCAGTGGCTTGAATCCACACTGACAGATTCGATCATCATCCTCGACGGTGGGATGGGTACTATGATTCAAGACGCAGGCCTTGGCGAGAGTGATTACCGTGGCGAACGATTTAAAGATTTCCCGCAGGATTTGAAGGGAAATAATGATCTTCTAACGCTGACCCAGCCCGAACTCATCGCCGCGATCCACAGAGCGTATGTGGATGCAGGAGCAAGCATCGTTGAGACCAATACCTTCAACGCAAACCGACCATCCATGGCGGATTATGCGATGGAGGATCTAGTCAGCGAATTGAACCGCGAGGCCGCGAAACTCGCACGTTCAGTTGCAGACTCCTATGACAGGCCAGTCTTAGTCGCAGGCGTTTTAGGACCAACCAACAGAACGTGCTCTATTAGTCCTGACGTCAATGATCCAGGTGCGCGCAATATCACTTTTAATCAACTGGTCGACACCTACACAGACGCCACGCGAGCCCTCCTCGAGGGTGGTGCTGACCTCATTTTAGTTGAGACCATTTTCGATACCTTAAACGCCAAAGCAGCATTATTCGCGATTGACGAAGTCGCACGCGACAAAGGCTTACAGATTCGCATCATGATCTCAGGCACGATCACTGATGCATCAGGTCGAACCTTATCTGGTCAAACAACAGAAGCGTTTTGGTTCTCAGTCCGTCATGCTAAACCACTGACCATTGGTTTGAATTGTGCACTTGGCCCCAAAGAACTCCGCCCATTCTTATCAGACCTGTCTCGCGTTGCCGACACATTCGTTTCCGCGCATCCAAACGCGGGACTTCCCAATCAATTCGGGGAATATGATTTGGACGCGGCCGAGATGTCTGAAATCGTTGCTGAATACGCTGATGCTGGTCTTGTCAACATTATCGGCGGTTGTTGCGGGACCACTCCGGAACACATCCGTTTGATCGTAGAAAAAGTTGCAAGGCACCAACCACGTGAGATTCCAGTTAAAGAGCCTGTGATGCGCCTATCCGGGCTTGAATCATTTATTGCAGACGATACGACTGGCTTTGTGAACGTCGGCGAACGAACCAACGTCACCGGTTCGGCGATGTTCAAACGATTAATTCTCAATGGTGAATTCGACGAAGCACTTGCGGTCGCCCGACAGCAAGTTGAGAACGGCGCGCAAGTCATCGATATCAATATGGATGAAGGCATGTTGGACTCAAAATCTGCGATGGTGACGTTCTTAAACCTGATTGCATCAGAGCCTGACATATCGAGAGTCCCTGTGATGATTGACTCATCCAAATGGGACATCCTCGAGGCTGGCATGCAGTGTGTTCAGGGCAGAGGGATTATTAACTCCATCTCCTTAAAAGAAGGCGAAGCCAATTTCTTGGAGCAGGCGCGAAAAATCCGACAGTATGGGTTTGCCGTTGTTGTCATGGCTTTCGATGAAACCGGCCAAGCAGATACGCGTGAACGCAAACTCGAAATCTGCCAACGCTCGTATAAGCTATTAACCGAAGTCATTGGCTTTCCACCAGAAGACATCGTATTCGACCCAAATGTTTTCGCTGTTGCGACAGGTATCGAAGAGCACAATAACTACGCGCTCGACTTTATCCATGCGTGCAAAGACATCACCGAATACTGTCCACACAGTTACATTTCTGGCGGTATCTCGAATGTCTCATTCTCGTTCCGTGGAAATAACCCGGTACGCGAGGCGATGCACTCCGTGTTCTTGTTTCACGCGATTCGTGAAGGCCTCTCAATGGGCATCGTCAATGCAGGCCAGTTAGCGATTTATGAGGATATCGATGCTGAACTCCAAGAGCTTGTCGAAGACGTGATCTTAAACCGGCGCGATGACGCGACAGAACGTCTTGTTGATATCGCACCGAAACACAATGTCGGTAAAGACGAGGATGACACGACAGTTGCCGAGTGGCGTAACGGCACCTGTGAAGAACGCTTAGCGTATGCGCTTATCAAGGGTATCGATACCTATGTGGTCGAAGATACCGAGGAAGCGCGGCTGAATGCGCCACGCCCACTATCGGTGATTGAAGGACCACTGATGGATGGCATGAACACCGTCGGTGACCTCTTCGGTGCAGGGAAGATGTTCTTGCCACAGGTTGTGAAATCAGCCCGCGTCATGAAAAAAGCTGTGGCGCATCTCATTCCTTTTATTGAAGAAGAGAAAGAAGCCACAGGAGATACCAGCCAAGAGCATGGCGTGATCATCATGGCGACTGTCAAAGGTGACGTCCACGATATTGGGAAAAACATTGTGGGTGTCGTTTTACAATGTAATAACTTCAAAGTGATCGACTTAGGCGTCATGGTTCCAACCCAGATGATCCTCGATGAAGCGCACCAACATCACGCTGACATCGTTGGCCTATCTGGCTTAATCACACCATCCTTGGATGAAATGGTGACCGTTGCCTCAGAAATGGAACGCCAGGGCTTCACCTGTCCACTTTTAATAGGCGGAGCAACCACCTCTCCTGCACACACCTCAGTGAAAATTGATCTTGCTTACTCTGGACCCGTGCTTTACGTCAAAGACGCATCACGCGCAGTCGGGGTCGCTTCAAAGTTGTTGAGCGATGAGCGTGAGAGCTACCATCAGGAAATCGCGATCGATCATGACGCTAAACGAAAAGCGCATGCCGGTAGAGCGCCAAAAAAACTGCTGTCGATTGAAGACGCCAACTCGCGTCGGCCTGAACTGTCTTTTGATACGACCAGCATTGTCACCCCCAACGCCACTGGGCGCCTTACTCTAAACGACTATCCATTGGATGCACTGTTAGACACGATTGATTGGATGCCCTTCTTCAATGCGTGGGAATTCAGTGGCAAATTCCCTGATATTTTGAACGATCCCCGAAAAGGACCTGAAGCGCGGAAACTCTTAAATGATGCTCAGACGATGCTCGAAAAAATCATCGATGAAAAATGGTTGCGAGCCGACGCGGTTGCTGGTTGTTTCCCAGCATACTCCGAGGGCAACAGTGTCGTTATTTTGGATCCCGATAATTCCGATCGTGAATTATTGAGAACTCACTGGTTGAGGCAACAACGGCCAATGCCCGACGGCAACCCTCAACTCTGCTTAAGTGACTTCATTGCACCGAAAGAATCAGGTCAACTCGACTACATCGGCGCGTTTGCAGTGACCACCGGGCATGGAATTGATACCCACGTCAAAGCGTTTGAAGATGTGCACGATGACTACCAAGCGATTTTACTGAAAGCACTCGCTGATCGCTTCGCTGAAAGTTTTGCTGAGCATTTACATCGTCGCGTAAGGACTGAGTTCTGGGGATATGCAGCCAACGAGGTGTTGTCGAATGAAGACCTCATCCGCGAAAAATATCGTGGTATTCGGCCAGCTCCAGGATATCCTGCATGCCCTGATCATCGTGAAAAGCGCTCATTGTGGTCACTTCTTGATGTGGAAGCTGCAACAGGGATCTCACTCACAGACAGCTTAGCGATGTGGCCGACAGCATCAGTAAGTGGCTTTTATTTTGCTCACCCGGATGCACGATACTTCACGCTCGGCCAAATAGGGAAAGACCAACTCACGAGTTACTCAGCATTAAGAAACGAGGCTGTTGACGAGAATGCACGCTGGCTTTCACCGATTCTTGGATAGGCACTCAACGCCTTTCCTGAATCGGTGACAGCAATGTTTTCTGCAAGCATCTAGAGAGGCGACGGCTCCGATTCGCGTCGTAGGCGATAAGTTTTTCGAACTGAATCAAACAGGTGGGGTTTTTTCAGTTCGAATGCGCGGAATACTGTCTCGCGAAGCGAACGGTCCGTTTCAGCCATCGGACAGACCGTCAGAATCGTATCAATCATGGAACTACCGACCAACCGAATACCGCCAACGGTCTCTAAAAATTTGTCTTCATCGAGCTGATTTAACTCAAACCCGAACAACGACGCCATCTCGTTAAGTATCAGTTTTGTTCCTCGATATTTACCCTCAACTGAATGACCCGCTATATGTGGCGATATCCGCCATGCACGACTGATCAGCGCATCACTGATAACGGGTTCATTCGGAAACACATCCAGCACTAAATCAAAATGCGTTTGTTTGAGTAAGTCATACTCATGCAAAACCTGACCGCGTGATGCATTCACCAATAGCGCAGATCGCTTGATCTGTGACAAGACGTTCTCATCGAGAAGCCGGTCTGTCACATAATCACCTGTCGTCACGCGTGGCACATGTAGCGATATGACATCGGCCTGCCGAACAACATCAACCAACGGCAAATGATCGAGTCGGTCCCCCGAATCAGCCCGCGGTTGGTCCGAAAGTAAGGTCTTAATCCCCAACGCTCGAGCGCGCTCATCGAGCAGTGAACCCACTGCACCAACACCAATGATGCCTAGAGTTAAATCACTGGTGTTCCGCCCTCTCGATTTTACCCAACTGAACACATGTGAGAGGACGTAATCAGTCACCGCAAAGGCATTACATCCCGGAGCGGACACAACGCGAATCGCTCTGTCCAATAAGTGCTGAAGCGGAAGGTGATCGGTGCCTATCGTCGCTGTTCCAACGAAACGAATCGAGTCGGGGAGATTGTGCGCCGACACCCGTGCCGTCGAGCGGACCAATAGAGCATCTGCACCCTTTAACATGGATTGAGGAATATCGCGCCCTGAGTACCAACGAATTTCGCAATGACTGGGAACAAGCTCGGTCAGTCCCAAAAGTCCTTCGTCAGCCACCAATATCGTCATTGAAAGTTCCCTCAAGCGAAACCATTGATTGTCACCTATACTTTCTTCTCAGACAAAGCCACGACACCACATGCTAACAATTCAACCACCACTGATTGACGCAATACCGAGAGCCGGCAGTCCACTGCAGACTCTCTCGAACATTCCGTTGAGTGCGATACCACTGGCAATTGCTGAGATCGCATCTCGTTCCGATTCACTAGTCCTGATACTGGTTGAAAAATCGCAAGACGCGCAACAACTCGCCAATGCCCTACATTTTTATCTTGGCCAGGAACATCACTTAGATGCCGAAGGAGAGGCCGATGGTTTGGCTGATATTCCGATCGTACATTTGCCAGACTGGGAAACACTACCCTATGACAGTTTCTCGCCTCACGAGGACATTACGTCTGAGCGGTTAAAAGCGTTGAGTCAGCTCGGCGACCTGCATCGAGGGTTATTGATACTACCAATACAAACGCTCGCACACCGACTTCCACCTCGAGAACACCTCGATGGCCAGCGATTCATTTTAAAAACTGGTGATTCATTCGATCTGCATACGGAACGAAGACGGCTTGAGGCCTCGGGATACCATGCCGTGGATACTGTCCGTGAGCATGGAGAATTTGCGGTCCGCGGCGCCATTCTTGACGTCTTTCCGATGGGATCTGACCAACCGCTTCGCGTCGAGCTCTTCGATACTGAAATCGAAAGCTTAAGGGCGTTCGATCCAGACACCCAGCGCACAATCACCAAAGTGGAGTCAGTGACTCTACTGCCCGCACGAGAAATTCCACTGACTGATTCAGGAATCGCCACATTCCGGCAAAATTGGCACGAAACCTTTGAGGGAAACCCCAGAGACTGTTCGATTTATCAGGATGTCTCATCCGGACTCGCGCCACCGGGCATCGAGTACTACGCTCCTCTTTTTTTCAACAAGATGGCAACCTTGTTCGATTACTTACCAGCGGACACGCATACGATCCGTGTTGGAGCCTTGCATCAAGCACTCGAACAGTTTTGGACCGATGTCACAACACGATACGAAAGCTTACGATATGACCGCAGAAAACCAATCATTCCACCCCAACGATTGTTTGTTCGAACCGAAGAATTATTTGCTGATTTAAAGGCCTTTGGCTCGATTGAGATCATCGAACCTGACTCGACGCACGCGCGCATTCGCTCACTCCCTGATGTCACTTTTAATCCTAAAGCAGATGAACCAGCCGCACGAATCAAGGCGTTAATTGAAAGTGGTCAAACGGTATGTTTCGTCGCTGAATCAGCAGGCCGCCGTGAAGCACTTCTTGAGCTATTAGCAAAACATGGGATACGTCCAGAACCCATTGAACGATTCAGTGACTTTCAATCGAGCAACCGAAATGCAGTAATCACGCTCGGTTTATTGGATCAAGGAATCATGGTCGATCAATTTACGATCGTTCCAGAAAGCCAGTTATTCGGCCGCCGTGTGCCTCAACGGCGAAGACGGAAACAACATGAAATTGCGACAGATCTTATTGTCCGAGATCTCTCTGAGATCGAAATTGGCGATCCCATCGTTCACATTGATCATGGCGTCGGGCATTACAAAGGACTCGAAACGATCGATTTGGGCGATGACATCAATGAATTTGTCACTGTTGAGTATCAGGGTGGTGCAAAACTTTACATTCCTGTCACGAATCTTGGCCTACTGAGCCGATATGCCGGTGGCGATCCAGATTCGGTCTCAGCGCACAAACTTGGGACCGATCGTTGGAGTAAAGCCAAGAAAAAAGCTGCTGAAGAGATCCGTGATAAAGCCGCTGAACTTCTCGATATCTACGCCAGACGTGCAGCCAAAGAGGGCTATGCGCATCAAATCGATGAACCGCAATATGATCGATTTGCCGAAGGTTTTCCATTTGAATTGACGCCGGATCAAGAAACCTCGATCGAGGCGGTCCTGAGTGATCTGAAGGCACCACGACCAATGGATCGATTGGTTTGTGGTGATGTCGGGTTCGGTAAAACGGAAGTCGCCATGCGCGCAGCATTTGCCTCGATCAGTAGCGGTAAGCAAGTGTGTGTGTTGGTTCCGACAACGCTTCTTGCACAACAACACTTCGAGTCATTCCGTGATCGCTTTGTGGATTGGCCAGTCTCCGTCGAAGTACTGAGCCGATTTAAAACTGCGAAAGAAACCAAAGCAGTCATCGACCAGGCAAATAAAGGCCACATAGATATCGTCGTTGGCACACATAAACTCTTATCAAGCGATCTCAAACTACCGAAGCTTGGACTACTGATCATTGATGAAGAACATCGCTTTGGCGTCGCGCAAAAAGAACGTCTCAAGAAATATCGATCAGACGTTGATGTCCTCACACTCACCGCCACACCGATCCCTCGCACTCTGAACCTCTCGATGGCAGGCATTCGCGATCTATCAGTCATTGCGACACCACCCGCTCGTCGATTGTCGATCAAAACGTTCATCAAACAAAAAGATCAAGCGCTGGTCAAAGAAGCGATCTTACGTGAGCTCTTAAGAGGCGGTCAGGTGTACTTTCTCCACAACGAAGTCAAGAGCATCGAACGGGCTGCTGATGATATCAGACAGCTCGTTCCGGAAGCTCGCATAGTCGTTGCGCATGGGCAAATGCGAGAGCGAGAACTTGAAGATGTCATGACCGACTTCTACCACAAAAAATATAATGTTCTAGTGTGTTCGACAATCATCGAAACCGGAATCGATATTCCATCTGCAAACACCATTTTGATTGAGCGAGCAAACCAATTTGGCCTGGCTCAGCTCCATCAACTCAGGGGTCGTGTCGGACGATCCCACCATCAGGCATATGCTTATCTACTGACACCTGACCCCCGGTCGATGACCGCCGATGCTGTCAAACGGCTTGAAGCAATCGAGGCTGCAAGCGATCTCGGCGCTGGATTTCAATTGGCCACTCATGATCTTGAAATTCGAGGTGCAGGTGAACTGTTAGGGGAAGATCAATCTGGCAATATGCAAACCATTGGATTTTCGCTTTACATGGAAATGCTTGATGAGGCTGTGACCGCCATTCGCGAAGGTCGGACCCCTGACTTTGATCATACCGAATCAGCGCATGCCGAGGTCGATTTAAAAATTCCTGCATTGATTCCGAATGATTATCTGAACGATGTACCTCTCAGACTTGAGCTCTATAAACGCATCAGCTCAGCCTCATCAGACGAGTCGCTATCAGAGATTGAAATTGAAATGATCGATCGTTATGGACTATTGCCATCGCAAGTCAAAAATCTATTCCTCCAAGCGAGGGTCCGGCTGGTTGCTGAGTCTCTTGGGATCAAACAAATCACGCTCGGATCACAATCTGGACGGATCGAATTTAGGGAAAAGACAAAAGTCGATCCTATGGTGCTCATTAGTTTGGTACAGTCAAAGCCACAAGAGTACAAACTCGATGGAGCAACGGCATTGAAGATCATTCGTGAAACGATCGGATCTGAGGCTCGTTTGGGGTTTGTCAATGAAGTACTCGATGCACTCAAAAGGCCTGCTACCGCATGACAAATCGGATCATCAGTTTTTGTATCGCCGCTCTGGTGACGTCCGTTGTCCAAGCGGAGGTGAGACCCTACGCTCTTGAAGTATTAGTCTTCGCGCGTCCCGAACCCGTCCAATCCATCACCGAAGTGTTTCCAGCAACAGAACCGAAGCCACCAGAGAGCTTCGACTTGTCATTTGCGCTTGATTCAGGCTTTAAGAACCTAAAAGCATTACCGAATTCAAGTCGGATCTTAAGAAACGCTGCGCTTCGAATCCAAACCCAACTCAACGGTCAAATCCTATTCCATAAACGTTGGATACACCCGCTGACTAAAAACCAAAGATCAAACCCTTGGTTCCGTATTACTGGTGCGGCAGGTCGTGACTTCCAGCTCAATGGCTATTTGCGTTGGTCGATTGATCGCTTCATTGAGGTTGATGCCGATCTGAGAGTCACTCGATCAGGGGTACGGCGGGCGCCTGATGGATCCTCGCTGGATGAGGTGTATCGCCTGAAAGAATTTCGAAAAATGTCTTCAAAAGATATCCATTATCTCGATCATCCAGCCTTTGGTGTCGTCATTGCTTCTGAGCAGATCGTTCTTGCAGAACCTCAGGCTCAACCTGCAGATGCAATGTCTGAGTCGGAAACGCAACCTCCGCCCCAAGCTCAGTAATTAAATCGTAAGTTTTTAACAACACATCCTCTTTGACCATATGATATTCAGTCCACACGGTGGTGTTGGTGAAACAATAGATAAAGAAATCAAGCGAGCTCGGACCAAACTGATTGAAGTTCACCATGAGCGTTTGTGATGAATCGATATCCGGGTGTTGTTCGAGCATCTTCTTTACCCGATCAACGACCACCTGAATTTGATCGGCATCGTCGTAACGAACACCGATCGTTTCATAAATGCGCCGATGAGACATTCTCGATGGGTTTTCAACTGCAATCGACAAAAAAGTTGCATTTGGTACGTATAGTGGTCGTTTATCGAATGTACGAATCGTCGTCAGGCGCCATCCTAACGATTCGACAGTTCCTTCGATATCCCGATCTGGTGAGCGAATCCAATCGCCTACCCCAAACGGACGATCCAGAAAGATCATCAACCCACCAAAGAAATTGGACAACAAATCTTTGGCAGCGAAACCGACTGCGATACCGCCCAAACCACCAAAAGCCAGGATACCTGAGACCGAAAATCCAAGCGTCTGCAACATAATCAATCCGCTGGTAATCAGTACTGTTATTCGAATTAATCGACCAATAGCTTCAACGGTCGTTAGATCCAAATCATCGGTCTTTGGATCATGCATCATGCGCCGCTGAACGCGATCCACAAATCGGATCAGTGCCCAAGTCAGTGTCGCAATCACCAAGGCAGAACGCAGTGGTGCAAAAATCGCCTCAATGTCCAGGCCAACAGAGGCTCGCTCGAGTGCCAATGTCAGACCAACCACCCAAACTAATGTCCGAGCAGGTCCCTGAAGTGCAGCGAAAAATGTATCGTCCCATTGAGACTGAGTTTTTTCAGCGCGTGTCTTCAGCGTTCTAATAAATCGGCGGACGAAATACGATCCAAAGACGGTGAGCAAAACAATCACAAAAAGCTCAACACCACGAAGGACTGCAACGGGCGAGACACCAATGCCCATCAACGGGCCTTCAAGTAACGAAAGAATAGATTCAATCAGTAATTCAAACATGTCAGGTTTCCACAATTGAGACTAAGGTTCCCGGCGACACATCGTCCGCCAGTTCACAAATATCTTGAAGACGCATCCGCACGCATCCATGCGACATCGGCACTCCCATCGGCTCTGATGGCGGAGTACCGTGGATGTAAATAAAACGCCGTTGACTATCGACTCGACCACCTCGATTGACACCCGGCTCATTTCCGCAGAGCCACAAAATACGGCCTAAAATCCAATCGCGATTGGGATACGCATCATGCAGTTCTTCGGTCCAGAGCTCGCCTGTCGGACGTCTAGCGACAAACACTGCGTTTTTAGGCTCACCCAGTCCAACAATCGCGCGGATGCGGTGAGAGCCGCAAGGCGTACATCCAGAACCCTCCTGTTCACCTGGGCCGTTCAGCGCAGTCGAACACACATAATCACGCACACCGCCGGTCGCAAAAACTCGACAATTTTGCGTTTTGAGATTGATCTCGATCGATTCGATTGCCATAGTCCAAGTCTAGCACTTGGCAATAACAAAACTGGATGAAAAACCAATGAAAGTGATGACTATTTCGGGCTTCGGTGGTCCGGAGGTATTTTCTTTACACGAAATGCCTGAACCCACAGTAGGTAAAGGGCAAGTGGTGATTGACGTCAAAGCATCAAGCGTCAACCCCATTGATTTAAAAATTCGAGCCGGCGTGGTCCCTCCAGCCACACCGCCATTTCCAGCAGTCTTGCATGGCGACGTCACTGGAATCGTAACCGCAATTGGCGCAGGCGTCGACCACCTGCAAGTTGGAGATGAGGTCTGGGGTTGTGCAGGTGGTTTTCATGGTCTGCCATCAGGTGCTTTGGCTGAAAAAATGCTGACTGATGCGCAGTTGGTTAGTAAAAAACCTAAGAATTTGTCATTTGTTGAAGCCGCAGCCTTGCCGCTTGTGTCACTGACAGCCTGGTTTGCTCTCGCTGATCGAGCGCAAGTGAAGGCTGGTGACAAAGTTCTTGTTCACGCTGGTGGCGGTGGCGTAGGTCACGTTGGGATTCAGATCGCTAAACACTTGGGTGGGATCGTACACACCACAGTCAGTAACGAACAAAAAGCGGGTTACGCTCGCGAACTTGGTGCTTCTGAAACGATTCTCTACAGTGGTCTTTCAGTCCAAGATTACGTCAATCAACACACTGACAGTCAAGGCTATGACATCGTGTTCGATACAGTCGGCGGTGATAATTTGGATGCCAGTTTTGAAG
Source organism: uncultured Gammaproteobacteria bacterium (assembly GCA_913031455.1). GTDB lineage: Bacteria > Pseudomonadota > Gammaproteobacteria > Pseudomonadales > Litorivicinaceae > HIMB30. The sequence goes on along the minus strand of CAJWFL010000042.1, from coordinate 1,190 downwards.
CGGCGCGTTTTGGCGGCACTATCGTCAATATCGCTGCACGTTCAACACATAATTTAGGCCCAATGCACGCGAAAAGTTTAACGCTTCATGTTGTTTTCTTGGTCGGCCAGGTCGCAAATCCGATAAACCGCCATATCATCAGACCGCGCCTTGAAAAGCTCTGTGAGATGGCCGAAAACGGTGAGTTGCGCCCCTTGATTGATCAACAACAGTTCGAATTTGAAGACGTAGCCGACGCGCACGCCTATCTTGAATCAGGCGGTGCGATCGGCAAAGTTGTTCTTATCCGGTAACTTCGTCCACTAACTCGATCCAGTGTTTGACCGGAGTATTTGCTCCGGTCGACAGATGGAGTTGACAACCGATATTTGCAGTTGCGATTATCGGAGCACCCGTCGCCTCGAGCGCTTCTACTTTATTTTTTAAAAGTCGTTTACTGAGATCGGGTTGCAGAATCGAGTACGTCCCTGCTGATCCACAACATAAATGCGAATCAGCGACCGGTTTCAAATCAAAGCCAAGCTCTCTCAACACTCCTTCGGTCAAACCATTGAGCTTCTGTCCATGCTGTAACGTGCATGGCGAATGAAATGCAAGGGTGCTCGCTTCACGAACTCTCAGTCCACCTAAATCCTCACCAGTCAGGACCTCAGAAATATCTTTAGCCAGTTCGGCAACGCGCTGTGCTTTTTCAGCATACTGCGAGTCCTCAGCTAACAAATGGCCATATTCCTTAACCATGACGCCACATCCTGATGCAGTAACCACAATCGTTTCAGCACCTTCCTCAATCAAAGGCCACCAAGCGTCAATATTCCGCTTCACCGCATCATAACTCCGCTGATGGTCACTCAAGTGATGGGCCACCGCACCACAACAACCGGCCTTTTTTGCAGCGATCAATTGAATACCCAGACGATCGAGCACGCGAGCAGCGGCTGCATTGACATTTGGAGTGGCCGAAGGTTGTGCACAGGCTTCGAGTACCAGCATTTTGCGAGTATGCGTCGACTGTGGCCAACTGCTTGACGGGGTACGGTGTGGAATCTTGCGACGGATCGCACTCGGCATCAGCGGACGAAACAACTGGCCAAGGCGCGTCAAGAACCCAAATAACGGCCGATTCGGAATGACGAAAATCAATGCTTTTCGAATCAAGGTCTCGGTCAAGGACCGGCCGACTTCGTCCT
>CAJWFL010000041.1:0-13228 GCA_913031455.1 uncultured Gammaproteobacteria bacterium | reverse complement strand
AGAAGGACGCGATCTTCAACTTAGCCGGTCAAGACGGAGGCCTGGGTGGTCTGGTCTCGACTTTGGCTGAGGATGAGCTGAATGACTTGATCGTTGAGTTCCAGGATGATCTCGAGTTTTGGGATACGCTAGGTATCGCACCACCGGCACTGCCGCCGGTGGAAAGTGTTGCGGCTGGTACGTCCTTGGCTGGTGAAGATGCGGTAATTGATACACCATTGACGGACGAAGGAGTCGCGCTGGTAGGCGTCGGCAGTGGCGATGGGATCTAAAGTAACGGGACCGGCTATGAGCCGGTCCCTAATAGTATTTAATCACCAACATCTGGATACGATTACGACGATGTATTCGTATACGAAAATGTTGATCTGTTGTTTTCGTAAAACTCTTGTCAGTAAGAGCTGAGGGAATGAAATCTTCCTGAACGAAAGCTTGGTTTTGTGTCAGCCCTAAGATTGTCGCTAAAGGCCGCGGGGAAACTAGTCGGAGTCGCTTAGAGATCAACTGAGTTGATATTGAGTTCTGAACCTATCGAGGCTGATTCCCGCTTTGTCTTTTTTTGAGAAAACGGGCACTTGTCCGTTCAAAGGCCAATCGATCCTGATGGATGGGTCATCCCAAGCAATTGATACTTCATGCTCGGGATCATAATAGTCAGTGGTCTTATATTGCACTTCAGCGGTCTCGGACAACGTTAAAAAACCATGCCCAAATCCTTCAGGAATCCAAAGTTGGTGATGTTTTTCTGCATCTAGAGTCACCCCAACCCATTGGCCGAATGTCTGTGAAGTTGGCCGCAGATCAACGGCCACATCAAAGATGGCGCCTTGAGTCACGCGCACAAGCTTACCCTGAGGCCTACGCGTTTGTAGATGCAATCCGCGCAACACGCCTTGGACAGATTTGGAATGATTGTCTTGTACAAATTGCACGTCAAAGCCAATGGAGGCATTAAACTTCTGCGCATTAAACGATTCAAAGAAAAAGCCACGAGAATCACCAAATAGCTCCGGTTCAATCAGTTGGACATCACCAATAACTGTAGGGCTGGTTTTCATATCTTTCAGTGCTCTTCTGGATCTATCAGCGATTTTACGTAGGCCGAGTAGGGGCTTTTGCCGTCTGGTGATATATAGTGTTGGAGCATTGGTCGGGTTATTAACTGTCGTTCGAGTGCAATCTCTTCTAAGCAAGCGATCACCAGACCTTGTCGTGTCTGCACTGCCTCTACGAATTGTGAAGCTTGCATCAGGCTCTGCGTAGTTCCGGTATCAAGCCAGGCGATCTCCCTACCCAGTTGCTCCACATTCAATCGACCCGCTTTAAGATACAGCATATTGAGATCGGTGATCTCAAGTTCACCACGTGCACTCGGGCGAAGCGTTTTAGCACGCTGACAGACATCAGCATCGTAGAAATACAGTCCGGTCACTGCAAACTTTGACGCAGGATTCGCAGGCTTTTCTTCTAACGTTATCGCTCTGCCTTCACTATCAAAGCTTACCACTCCATAGCGGTCAGGGTCCTGGACTAGGTAGGCGAAGATACTGGATGTTGGGTTGGCATTGGCGCGAATCAAACTGTGATCTAGTCGATTGCCATAGAAAATGTTGTCTCCCAAGATCAGCGCGGCAGGTTGTCCGCCTAAAAAAGATTCGCCGATGAGAAACGCTTCAGCAAGGCCGTTGGGCTCGGGTTGTATTGCATAGGAAAGTGTTAACCCGAGCTGACTACCATTGCCTAGCAAGGACTCAAACCGAGGCGCGTCAGATGGAGTTGAAATAATTAGGATCTCAGTTAATCCAGCCTGCATCAATGTTGCTAGAGGATAGTAAATCATGGGTTTATCCCAGACCGGTAATAACTGCTTAGAAACGACGGATGTCATCGGCCACAGGCGGGTACCACTCCCGCCGGCTAGAATGATCCCCTTACGGTTTAAAGGATTTCGTTGGTCAGGGTCGTAGTGCATATTTGACGATTCTGTCGACAGTTTGTTGCCATGGTGGACGGGGGATACCTATAAGTCGGTCAAATTTCGAACAATCTAAGACAGAGTTAGCGGGACGTCTCGCAGCGGTTTTGAATTTAGCTGTTGAAATGGGTCGAACAGCTGAGGAACTGAGACCGCGATACCCAAAGTCGTGCGCGCGATCTAGCGCATAACAAGCGATCGCGTGCCAATTGGTTGGCTCGCCGCTGTCGGTTAGATGAAAAAGTGTCATATTTGGAGATTGTTTCTCTGTGACTGATAACGCTGCCTCGGCCAAAAGATCCGCAGACGTGGGTCGTCCCCACTGGTCATTTACAACAAACAACTCTCTCCGTTCTTTCCCGAGACGGAGCATCGTGTGTATAAAATTATGGCCCTCGATGCCCATCACCCAGCTCGTTCTGTAGGTTACCCCGGCGAGTTGGTGCGAAAGAACTGCAATTTCCCCTTGGTACTTACTACGTCCGTAGGCATTTATGGGGCGTGCGGGATCATCCTCGACGTAGGGTCGGGAGCATAAGCCGTCAAATACGTAATCAGTTGAGAAGTGCACCATTAGGCAATCATTGGTCGCACACCAGGAGGCCAGAGCGTCGGGTCCGCAGGCATTTACAATTTCAGCATCCGTCTGTTCTGTCTCAGCCCGGTCAACAGCCGTATAGGCTGCTGCGTTGATCAAGCGCATTGGTTGCAGAGTATCAAGCTCTGCGATCACAGGCTTCATGGTTTGCGTGAAGCGTTCATTAACCAATGCACAGCAATCACGCCGTGCTTGGATAATAGACCCGACTTGTCCAGTTCCTCCGGTCAGTGCTATCGGTAGATCTTTCATGATATGTGTTCGTACCTACAGACATTCACTGGGCAGTTAGAGTGTAATAGGTCAAATCACCCTCCAAGCCACGCTCAAGAGGGAGTGCTTTTAATGACTCGACTAGTCGCGCGGTGGTGTGATCATCGGCTTGTCGATAGCCTGCGTTCACAAATAGCGTTCCTGTGTCAGCCACATCAGAGGAGTTCACAGAGGTCGCGTAGATTGGCTTTTCGGTGGTCGATTGCATCATTACTGCATCTATCAACTGGTGGGCGATACCGTGTGAACGAGCAGATTCGAGAACAAATAAATTTTCGAGGAAAACTAGATTGTGCTCGCTGTCATTCAGAGGACATGTACCGGCTGTGATTAATCCCACAAGGCCTTGATCCGATCGATTTGCTACAAACACTTGATATGCAGGGTGCTCAAGCAATACTTGAAATGTTACCTGCACAGTACCCTCATCGATCTGAACCTGTTGGTTTTCAAGGTGCTCCAGTGAGAGTGAGACGATCGATGTGATGTCGTCAGCAGTTGCTTGACGTATGTTGAATTCCATAATGATCCTTAAGCCGCGCCTGACACGCCAAAGTCAATAATGATACCGCCGTTAATGGTTCCGATGGTGATGATTTCATCGAGACGCTCTTCCAGATTATAATCAGCGAAGATGATAGTACCCCCGGCTCCTTCGATGACCGTATCAATCGCTTCACTGCCGCCTAGATTTTGATAGGAGACAGTCAATGTGCCGGCATTGTATGCGTCTAGCCATTCATAACTGATTACAGCTCGGGATTGTCCGTTCATTACGTACCCCACTTGCGCGGAGCTTTCTGTATTGAGATTCATATAATAGGGTTGCCCACTTCCACCCAAAATATAATCCACTTCTGAGGTTACTAAGATGGTCGAACCATCGTCGAGCTGCCACGACAGATTGCCATTTTCTGTACTCAAAGATTCGACGGTCGCCAAGTCGGTTCCGACTGAGATGGAATCTTCACTAGCTGAGCCAACGACAAGGGTATATTGTGAAATCTGCGTTGGCGTATCCTCCATCGATAAACTCAACGACGGAAATGTATAATCGATCGATGCCATGGGCTCTCCTGTTTAACTAGTTGTTAACAACATATAGATCATATTTCTATGATCGTATATGACGAATCTTTGTAGTGTTTCGGTATTCTTGCAATAAACCCTCGTGACATGAATCACAACACAATCTTTCTTCCGTCTTTCGGCGGGCTAAGTGTCTCCAAATCGTTCCCACTTCGCAGATGGTTTTGGATCTTTTGGATCCAATTTGATGCATCGAGATATTCGGCCGACTCTAGGACCTGAGCTCGCTTCTCAGGGTCGCTCAGTGCGAGTGTGTGATCACCATCCTCTAGATGACGATAGTCACCAACATAATGATTGAGTGCCAATGCACCCCAATCGGTATTGTTTGCTGACACCACCTGCAGTAGCAAGGCATAGTCCTCCAGGTATCGCTGCTGCGGTCGATATATCACTGTCTTACCGCTGAGCAAATGCCGATCAAGAAGAACGCCGTGCAATGGACAGTGGTTGAGCACAAGGAACTCTTCATAAGTTCGATTATATTCATACAGGCGACCACGGTCTAATAGCCGTCGGTTCAACTTATCGCTCCGCGTGTTGTAAATTCGACCAAAAGTTACCGCTGACCCCGTTTGTTTGAGGCGCTCGATTCGCCAATGACATGCATCTGGAAGTAATAGATCGTCATGGTCGAGAAATCCAACATATCGTGTTGCGGTGGATTGTAAGGATTCATTCAGCATTACCGATCGCAGATCCCCGTTATCTTCGTCGAATACCTTGATTTGAGGTGATATCCGATCGGGCCAGGCAATCCGTGACACTAGTTGAGTCACGGCCTGATAAATCATTTGCGTTGGAGATTGCAATGCAATCAATGGCGACACGTTAGCGCCCTTTTGCGCCGCTATTGAGGTTAAAGCTTCGGCCAATAAATCCAGTGATCCCCCGTTATGGAAGCGAACAACCAGTGTGACTGCATTTTGGTGCCGCTGTTCTGAGTTCATCGCAAACGCTGGGGTTCCAGTAATGGCACGAACTGCCCCAATTCCGTCGGTCCAATAACTAGGAGGATGGAGAAGGATAGGAGCATTGAATGCGTCTTGACGGCTAATTTGACCGTCTGGTCCATATGACGGTAATTGACTCTCACTGAATAATAGGATTGCCTCAGTCGTGTCTGGTCGAGAGGCTGCTTCTTTGAACATCGTTATTATTGCATCGGGTGTTAATAAACAGGCCGCTCGGAATTGAAGAAACCACGATTCTCGGGGAGCCTGGTCTCGAGGACGGATATCGTCGTAAACAATATCTGAATAGAGCGTCCAACCGTCAGCTTGTAGAGCCTTAAAATTAAGTAAGATTTCCGACCACTGTTGATTAAACGCTGCTTGCATAGAGGGTTCTATCTGAATTTCTAAATGCTTCTTTGTGTGGGTCGCAAGAAACCGTCCATCGTTGGATCCATATACAGCGCGCCCAGTAGCATTTAGATAGGCGTATCCGAATTGCGTGTCTGGCTCAAGATGTGCACCTTCAGCCCATTCATTCCAGGCGTTAATAAATATCAGCCTCTCGTCACCCTCCATGTAATGTTGAGTTTGTTCGACTACCTGTCTTAGCCACTGTTCATATCGAGTTGGCGTTGAGCCGTGAACGACGTTGGCTCGATCACCATAGCGGGGTGTGTTATCCCATTGTGGTATCACAGACCGGAATACGGTGGCGTCTTTGACTGGACGATTAGCCTCATAATGCGCTGCCACAGCATTATACTCCAAGATACTTCCATGTAATGGCTGGTAAGCGTCAACGGTATTCTTAAGTTCTGGGATGGCTCCCCCGCCCCAGTCGTGTAAAACGCGCTCCAATCCTGCTTCCATGCCTAAAGCCGCCGGCTGAGAAGCACCTCGTGTCAACACACCGATACAGTAAGGAGCCGCTATTCCAGATGCCTCACAACATGCGCTCCAGATGCCGATGTAATCCACGCTCTTTGGAAGATCCGCTGGACGATAAATTAAAAGAATAGGACGCTGATTGACACATAGATAACGAGGGTCTTTAAAAAATGGTATCAAGTATGTAATGAAATCTTTGGCGTCCTTGGCTGAGTAGATTTGTTCAAGAAGAACATCTTTCGTATTTCCGTCCCATCTCCGTGTCCAGTTCTCATTTGCCCAACAAAATGCAAACGGCATTGAAATCTCAGGATGTGCGAGAAGCATCTGCGCGGGCTCTTCAAGTATGAGCTTGCCGCTAAACCAATAGTGATAAAACACCATGCCGGCGAGTCCGGAACGACTGAGGAGGTTAGCTTGATATTTTAGGGGCTCGGGCGAGTTGAGTAAGTAATAACCAATGTCTGGATGTGGCCGGTGTTGCTGGTGGTGCCCCGTAAATAGTGGTGTGCTTGCTCGTACCTTGGTCCATTCTGTGAACCCCTCACCATGCCACAGATCGTTTTCAGGAATCGAGTGAAATTGTGGCAGATAAAAAGCCAGAGCACGAACTGCCGGGCTTGGCAGATGCGAAAAGTCCATGGGGCTCTCATAGTGTGGCTTGTCTTTAAGGCTGTCGCCTCGGTGCAATCGGATTAACTGCCCGTCACCCTGGTCAGCAACTACGAGTAGCAGTCGTTCGAGCGCATGGGCCAGCGTCCCATCGGTTGCAATCGGCTCTGTTGGAAAGTCTTTAAACTCAAGCGGCAGATTGAGAAGTGGCGCCAGACTCGTGGTCCGTGCCCAAAACATACTGCCTCGTGGAAACTCTACACTTGGGTAGTCTGTGAGATCACACAAGCCATGTCGCTCACAAAACTCACACGCCAGATCCCAATTGCCGCCCCAACCCGAGTGATCCTCCAGAAGGGCATCGAAAGCTTCTGGATAGACCACACTGGCTCGCGTGGCGATCAGTTCCATAATCTGCTCGACCGACTGCTGGTGTGTATCTGCGGCGCCAAGTAAAAGATCTAAGATGTGGTCACGCCAGTGTGACAATGCTCGGTTATGCGGGCTAACTTTGCTGTGAAAATGGCCGACGACTTGATAGGTTTGGAGCTGTTTGCCAAAGGTGATTATCATTGGAGCCAGGTCGCGACCTCGGTTTGGTACTGCTTGAATCTGAATATGATTCAGGTGGTTAAGTGCATCTTTGAACAGGATGTTCAGCGGATGCTGCTCCGATCTGTCAGTTTCGGAGATAGAAATGAAAAGATCAAAGGGTCTTTGGATGCTGTTTAATCGAGACACCCATAGGTCTGCCTGATCCAAATGAAACAAATGGAGGTGAACGGCCAAGTGAATCGGTCTCGATGACGGAACTGTATGATGCGCTCCAGGGTCTAGATAATAAGGAATTACTCGCGGTGCGGTCAGTTGCCCCTGTCTTTGTTGTGCTGGATCCAGTTGATGCGTTTTCAGCTTATTGACGATGCGCCACCAAAAGATACGTAGACCCTCTTGACGGATGACCCGGATTGCTATTGGAATGACGCGGGTCATGCCGCCGAGGTCGCGGGTTAGAGTCGATAGACACCCAAGAACTCGCTTGAGTCTTTGCATACGGGTTTTCAGCTTACGTAATGGGCGAGTGATTTTCCACGATGAGCTTTGTTGAATCTCGGTCAGTGCTGCATTAAGACGACGTATTTCATAGTCTAAACCACGTTTTTGACCTTTAAGTTGTCGGATTTGACCCTCAAGTTGTCGGATTTGACTTAGATGTGTTTTAATTGTGTTCTGGTGTTCTAGTCGAAGCAATCTGGCGTCCCAGTCACCCTCTCCTAATTCGGCATGACCTGATTCAACCGTTTGCCTAGATACTTTCAAAAAGGCCTCTGCGGCTTTAACAGCTGATCCGAGGTGATAGCTCCGATACTGATTCAGTCCATAAATTCGTTCAGCATAGGGCTCTGCCGCTTGTTGGCTCCTGAAACACTGCATCGCCTCACATTTTTCGCTTCGACTAATGTCGACAAACCAGTTTGGGTGCGCAATTGGCCGACTGATCTCGTAAAAAATGAGATCAACGGGTTGATCCTCAGATTGAATAATTGAGGTAACTACTTGCGTTGTCGCACGGTGATCAGGATGGACCTCATCAAGTCCTGGGACCATCACGGCGTCGACCATCAATGCTTTAAGGCTGCTTTGGACGCGCTCCACAAAAACAGGTGAATCCGTTAATGTGCGATCTGGAAAATCCCAAAAGATCGGTTCTGGCAGACCAAGACACTGAGCCGCTTTTCTCGACTCTACACGCCGAATATTAGCGTTTTCACCGTCTGACGTGTGATCCCCTGAGGTAATGATAATTTGATGAATATCAACGCCGCTGGATGCCAAACGCTGAAGTGTACCGCCTGCACCAAAAACTTCATCATCCGGGTGTGGAGCAAAAATCACAACTCGTTGGTATTGAGGCAGATCTGTGGAGACTTCTCCCAGTAACTCCTGTTCACTTACGAAGTCAGTAGCATCTGTATGTGTTATCTGATGATTTGGCATTAATGAAAGTCACTGTCCCCGGACATCAGAAACCAGCGATCAACAATATCTTGAATCGCAGGCGCCTGCTCGGAATTATATGCTGGAACAATGACATCAAGTGGTTTTACTAATGGGGAGAGGGTGTCGAATAACTTTCGATGACTTTCTGTTACCCATAAAAACAGAGTTGAATTTTGCGTGCGTCTCGAGAACCGGAGTGCCGCATGAATCATGTGTTCAAAGTTCTGTCTTGGTGCTATCAGATCTACCCATTCCAACACACCATCGTGGTGGCATCTAAAGACCATGACCCCCTGGGTATGACCAGTGAGTCGTGAAATCACAAGCCGGCACACGTACTGGTGTATTGGATGCACTAAATAACGAGAATTCAAATAGGTCCAATCGCGTTTACCGATAATTGATGTTGCAAACGAATGATGCATAGACTCGCCCAATCGATTGACTATTACCTCATCATTTTCACGGACCACCCGCGATCTTGAGAGATAGCCACGTAGAGTGATCTGGCATGGCCATTCAAGCCGGATCATGGAGTCGACAGACGCATATAGGTTGAAGCGTTCTGCTAGACGAAAAGCACGTTGAGACGGAAATCCAAATCCTAACTGATAGGGTCCATTGGAGCTGATTTGTGTGCTCAGAAACCGCGCGGCCAGTTGTTGGAATACTCCATGTTTCGGTTGCAAGTGTCGAAATTCAGGGTCGACCATAACATCACAGACCTGGATGGCTTGAACGGCCACACCATTCCAGTAAACATCACGCGGCATACCGCCAATAAACCCGATCAGACTGCGCTCGCTGTAAGCGCCAATTCCAAATCCGCTTCGCAGGGTATATTTCCATCTTAGTAGTTCTTGAGGCATTACCTCACCAAAGCATTCTAAAAAAAGATTTCTCCATAAAAAAGAATGTTCCGGCAGTGTCCAGTAATGTGACCAACGAGTCGGTCTCGTTTTCTTAAAAAGACCGGCTTGATCATTGGGTTCAAGGATCTTACTCAAACCTAGCGTGGTCATCTGTCTCAGATCGATATGGTGGACTGCGTCTCGAGAAAAAGATAACGAATCTTCTTGGTTTAGTTTGGACGCGATTGCATGTAGCCAATCTACTTCAAGATCAATCTGGAAAGGCGTTAAGATTTCAAGCGTGCGCCGAAGTACTTTTGAGGTGACCCAAAGTTGATTTTCAAGTAATGGAAAGTGAAATTGGAGATCCGTCAATCGCTCAGATATCTTATGTTCTAGCTGACTATCATCTAAACCATTAACTTGACTTATGAGATCCGTTAAATCCAATTGTTCAAGCGGTTTCATGGAACTAATCAATTCGACTCCCGGCACCAGTACCCACTCATCTCGAATGTAGCGAAAACAGTGCATTTTTAAGTCATGCGAGAGAAGTTCAATTAAGGCTTGTGGTTGAACACCTGCCTCTAGCATTGAGATTGGTGAGAATTCAATCAGTATGGACAGAGACGTTGATGACTGAAGTGTATTAGAGAGCCCGTTGAGAGCATCATACTCGAAACCCTCAACGTCAATTTTGATGAAGTCGACCGGCGGGAAATTGAAATTGTCGCCTCGTTCAACTCGAATTTGAAGGGGATCTTTTTGGCAAACTATCGATGGGTACAGTCGATGTTTTCCGGCATTACCAGCATGCCGATAAAGGGCTGCGGTTCCTGTTTGATCACCGAGAGCGATAGCATGAATATCCACAGTTCCGCGAGTAGTCTCTTGGGTTACATTTCGATAAAGAATTTCTAAATTTTCAGTATCTGGTTCAAAGGCGTGTACAGATCCAGTGGTGCCGGTTAAGTAGGCAAATAATTTTGTGTAGTAGCCAATATTTGCTCCGATGTCCAAAATGCAGTCGCCAGGTTTAATTAATTTTTGACACAACTGCGTTTCAGCTGCTTCAAATAAACCGCCATGTCGTTTGAGCCGCAAGGAATCTGCTTGGTCGACTTCTAAAGACCATCCGAGTGGAGTATCAACAGTATTAAAGGCTGCTGGTTTAGTCATGCGATATCCACCCAACGATGGGGGAGGCGGGCGATTCCCCGCTCAACTGACTGTTGGGATACATCAATAGTCGCGATTGCATCTGCACTCTCGTATACATGGATCCCCTTTTCGCAAAAAAGATGGATAGAGATTAAATATCGGCCTTGCAAAAGTTGGCATGGTGAAAATATGACAGCTAGCTTAGATTTACCTTCCTCGTCGCGTGCGGTGACGAGGCTACTGAGATGACTGGAGGTGCTAGTAACCGTCGAGCCATCCTTCAAATGTATTGAGACTGCAGCATGCGGCACCGGGATGGCCAGATCTGACCGGATATCAATTTCGATCCTTAATTCAGAAACACCGGATTCCAGTTTGAGCGACGTTGTCTCATTATCGCAGAATATGCGGGTAGCTAATATTCGCGCGTGTCCAAGAGATGTTTTGGTGTCCGTTGAAATCGTTTTTGGTGCCTCTGTTTGTAGCAAATATTCTTCATATGCGCTGATGACTTCGCCAGGTCGATCACACATTTGCACTACTCCCGCCTCTAGCCAAATCGCGCGATGGCATAGGGCATCGACTTGATACAAGGAATGTGAGCAAAAAATAATTGAGCAACCGCGATCTTTTAATTCCATGATCCGCTCAAAAGATTTACGTCCGAACGCGCCATCACCGACCGACAGTGCTTCGTCGATGATCAAAATGTCCGGGTCAATGTGGGTGGCAATTGAAAACGCCAAACGCATATACATTCCGCTGGAATAGGTCTTTACTGGTTGCTCAATGAAGGCACTAATTCCTGCGAATTCGACAATTTGATTATAACGTGTCAGAAGTTCGCGATGGGTTAGCCCAAGCACAGTACCGTATAGAAAAATGTTTTCACGGCCAGAAAACTCTGGATTAAACCCTGCGCCCAATTCCAGTAGAGCCGCGATTCGCCCACGTATGGTGATGCGTCCAGTGGTCGGCGTCAGAGTTCCACAAATGAGTTGTAATAGTGTTGATTTACCCGCACCGTTTCGTCCAATAAGACCGAGTACTTCACCTTTTTGTAATTCAAAATGCGCCTGCTTGAGGGCAAAGAATTCATAGCCTTCTGCAGCCGAGCGGTCGAACATTGCGTACAACCGTCTCAGAGGGCTCGGATGAGTCATGTAGGACTTTGAAACATTTTCGATTTCAATGACGGGACAATCAGACAACATCAGCGAAGAACTTCCGTGTGGACTGGAAAAACCAAATGCCGGACAGCGTCATACTAATAGAAATGAGGGTAAATATGGCTAAGCTCCCCCAATTTGGTTCTTGGTTGGCAAGAATGGTCATGCGAAGGCCCTCAATAATAGTAGTTAGCGGATTGAGCCACATCCAAAATTGCAAGTTCTCAGAGAGAGCGCTGATCGGGTAAAACACGGGGGAGAGAAACAGCATCAAGGTGACTGTGACCGTAATTATTTGACTCACATCCCGAATGAAGATTCCAAGTGCAGAAAGCCAATACATTATGCCCAGTAATAGCGGAATGAAACTGATGAGGTAGATGATACCGAAGAAGGCAAAAGTAGTCGGGATTGAACGAAATATACTTTGTGCAACTAAAAGAATTATTACGCCAACAGTAAACTGGAAAAGTGCTGCACCGAGGGATACCCAGGGTAAGATTTCTAGCGGAAAAACAACTTTTTTTACGAGGTTTGGTTGTTCTAAGACCAATGTTGGCGCACGTGTCACGGTTTCAGCGAATAAGTTGAAAATGAGCAACCCTGTAAACAACTGGATCGCAAATTCAATTCCTCCACCCATCTCGCCAGCTGGCCATTTGAGTTTAAAGATGCCAACAAACACTGAGGTATATACCAAGAGCATCAGTATCGGTGTGATCAAGGACCAAGCGAGCCCAAGGATAGAGCCCCGATATCTGCTGAGAATTTCTCGACGGACTAATTGCCAGATGATCTCGCGGTGCCGAATTGGCAGTAAATAATTTTTTAATAGTTGCGAAGTAAGCACGCGAGCATTTTACCTTAGCCAATGATTTGATGGCGAAGTGTCGCTGACGCATTCTTAGAATCAAAGCTTTCTAGCAATGCAATTGAGTCAACTTACCTTCCAAGGTGTGCATGTTAAACCATGGTTTGGGAAGCGACGAGTGCTCATGACTAAAAATGTCAAACTGCGCGTTCAGTTATCAAACGAAATATCGATCTGTGTGGTCTAGAATCCGATCAGTTAAGTAATCTTAGATTCCTTTAATAGAACGCTTTATTGGAGGGTGCTGTGCAGTTAGATCTTTTTCAGGGGTGAAGGTTTGTCGAGCCTTGCTATCATCTATGGCCGTAACTCTGAACCATTGTTCTACTTAGATCATCGGCTTTGCGGATTTTGTAAGGCGTTGATTGGATTCCCAAGCAGGGGGCTTACCCACGAAAAAGCGAGTTTGGGATATAGAAACGAGCAGATGTAAGAGTGTGATATGAGGGGCGTGACTATATCAAAGATCTGTAATTCAGCGGTCCTTGCTAATCATCAGAATTGAAAGTCGGTATTGGTGGCAGTCGTCGCTGCGATGGTTTTGACAGAACACTAGTAGCGCCAATCAGCTCAGAGGTTTCTTCAGACGATTTTTGCACGGCCACCTGCGGCGACTGCAAATGGACATTCTTTATGGGCTCAGATCGGAGAGAGTCTATCTCAGGCGGCTTGTTAATGATGAGTGGATCGGATTGGTTTTTGGAAAGTTCGTCTGAAACGACACCTATTTCTTCAAGTGCCTCTTCCAATTGCTTTGTTCGAGCGCGCAGGTCACTGAATTCCC
>CAJWFL010000040.1:0-14244 GCA_913031455.1 uncultured Gammaproteobacteria bacterium | reverse complement strand
TGAAGTGAAGTGGAGCCGACTGTGTGGCCTGACAATGTTGTTACCTCATGGTTATGAAGGACAGGGACCGGAGCATAGCTCTGCGCGTCTAGAGCGTTTTCTTCAATTATGCGCAGAGAACAACGTTCAGGTGTGTGTTCCTTCGACTCCGGCTCAGGTCTTCCACATGCTACGTCGGCAGGCAATTCGTCCGTTACGTAAACCACTGATTGTAATGAGTCCAAAGTCGCTTCTTCGAAAAAAAGAAGCAGTGTCAACGCTTGAAGAGCTCACTGATGGCAAGTTTCACACAGTAATTCAGGATACCGCTGGTCTTGATCCGAAGCAGATCAAGAAAGTGATTCTGTGCTCAGGCAAGGTGTACTACGACTTAGAGGCCTATCGAGCGGAAAAAGGGATCGAGGATCGCGTCATCTTGCGTATTGAACAGCTCTATCCGTTCCCTGAGGACGATTTGGTGGAGGCACTTGCGCCTTACGTGAACATGGAAGAGATGGTTTGGTGCCAAGAAGAACCGATGAATCAGGGTGCATGGTTCCAAAGCCAACAATCGATGTTGAATGCAATGTGGCGGCATTTGCCAAATAAATTCCTACGTTTCGCAGGGCGTGCCGCTGCCGCGACGCCCGCTGCGGGATACATGGCATTGCACGTCGCCCAACAACAAGCATTGATACAGGACGCTCTTGAAGGGTAATCGTCACCGAAAGTGACTCGTTAAGGAAATATGATGGCAATCGAAATTAAAGCTCCGCAATTCCCAGAATCAGTTGAGGAAGGCTCAATCGCAACCTGGCATAAGCAGGTTGGTGAGGCGGTGAGCCGCGATGAACTGATCGTTGATATTGAAACTGATAAGACCGTATTGGAAGTCGTCGCTGCGGAAGATGGTGTCCTGACTGAAGTGATGAAGCAAGAAGGCGATATTGTTTTGTCACAAGAGTTGATCGGAAAGATTGAAGCCGGTGTGTTAGCGAGTTCCTCAGAAAATGACGCAAAGGCGCCATCGGCGCTTGCCGACGCACAAACACAGGCAGCCTTAGTAGCAAATCCTGCAGCGAAAAAACTCGCGGAAGAGAATCATATTGATTTGGCTTCTGTGACAGGGACAGGCAAAAATGGGCGCATCTTGAAAGAAGATGTTCAAAACGAGATCAGTGCGCCAAAGGCGACAGCCCCAACGAAGCCAGCTCCCCAGAAACCAGCTGTTCCAGCTTTGACAGGTGAGCGGGTTGAGAAGCGTGTTACAATGACGCGTCTACGTGCAACAATTGCCAAGCGTTTGCTTGATGCGCAACACAACGCCGCAATGCTGACCACCTTCAACGAAGTCAACATGGGTCCATTAATGGATCTGCGGAAGCAATACAAAGATTTATTTGAAAAGACACACAATGGCACACGGCTTGGCTTCATGGGCTTCTTCGTGAAGGCGGCTACTGAAGCGTTGAAACGTTTCCCAGCGGTGAATGCGTCAATTGATGGCAATGATATCGTTTATCATGGGTATTACGATATTGGTGTCGCGGTGTCGACTGAGCGTGGCCTTGTTGTTCCCGTACTTCGCGATTGCGACAAAATGTCGATCGCTGAGGTTGAAGGCGGCATTAAAAATTACGCAGTTGCCGCTAAAGACGGCAAGCTGTCGATCGAAGATATGACTGGTGGAACCTTCACAATTACCAATGGTGGTGTGTTTGGCTCATTGTTGTCGACACCAATTTTGAATCCACCACAAACAGCAATTCTCGGTATGCATAAAATTCAAGAGCGTCCGATGGCTGTGAATGGCCAAGTTGTGATCCAACCAATGATGTACCTTGCGCTCTCATATGACCATCGAATGATCGATGGAAAAGATGCTGTTCAATTTTTAGTCGCAATTAAAGACATGCTGGAAGATCCAGCGCGTATGTTGCTAGAGGTGTAATCGGAGAAATTTATGAGTCAACAGTACGACGTTGTCGTTATCGGTGCAGGTCCTGGCGGATACGTTGCTGCGATTCGCGCGGCGCAATTAGGGTTTAAAACAGTTTGTATCGAAAAATGGATTGGTGAGGACGGGAAGCCCTCATTAGGTGGCACTTGTTTGAACGTTGGCTGTATTCCTTCGAAAGCGTTGCTGGAATCATCGTACAAATACGAAGAAGCATCTTATGACCTTGAGTTGCATGGCGTGAGCGTCGGTAAGCCAAAGCTTGACGTCGCTGCGATGCTGAAGCGTAAGGATACAATCGTAGCTAATCTGACGGGTGGTATTGGCGGGCTGTTTCAAACCAATGGGGTTACTCACCTCGCAGGTACAGGGAAGCTCCTGCCGAATAAACAGGTTGAGTTCACAGGTCATGATGGAAAAACTGAAGTTTTGGATGCGACCAACATCATCATCGCGACTGGCTCGGTTCCTGTGAAGATTCCACCGGCGCCCTTGACTGACGACTTGATCGTTGATTCAACAGGAGCACTTGAATTCGCGAGTGTTCCAAAGAAATTGGGCGTCATCGGTGGCGGTGTGATCGGGCTTGAGTTGGGTTCAGTTTGGAACCGTCTCGGCTCGGAAGTGACAGTGTTTGAAGCGTTGGATGATTTTCTTGCAGTTGCTGATCAACAGATCGCGAAAGAATCTCGCAAAATTTTCTCGAAGCAGGGACTGAATATCTTGACCAGCACCCTTGTCAAGGGGACGGAAGTGAAGGGTAAGAAGGTCACGGTTACCTTCGAAACGAAGGACGGCACGCAGACAGACACCTTTGATAAATTGATTGTGGCAGTTGGTCGTAAGCCATTCACTGAAGGCCTGCTCGCTGATGGTTGTGGTGTCACGCAAGACGAACGAGGCTTTATTGAAGTCGACGACGTCTGTGAGACCGCAGTGCCTGGAGTTTACGCGATCGGCGATGTCGTCAGAGGGCCGATGCTTGCGCATAAAGGATCAGAGGAAGGCGTAATGGTCGCTGAACGAATCGCCGGCAAGCATGCACAAGTGAACTACGACACAGTGCCTTCAGTCATTTATACGCATCCGGAAGTCTCTTGGGTGGGTAAAACCGAACAGCAACTTAAGCAAGAAGGCGTCAACTATAACGTTGGTGTATTCCCATTTGCGGCATCTGGACGCGCGATGGCCACGAATGAGACCGCAGGCATGGTGAAAATGATTGCGGACAAGGAGACAGACCGCATTCTTGGTGTTCACATCGTCGGACCAACAGCTGGCGATATGGTTGCGCAGGCAGTGATCGCTATGGAATTTGGGTCGTCTGCCGAAGATATCGCAATGACGATGTTCGCACATCCGACTGTATCAGAAGCGCTTCATGAGGCGGCTTTGGCGGTACACGGGCATGCCATCCATATTGCGAATAAGCGTAAGCGCGCTTAATCGCGAATAGAGTATCGGTACGCCTGATGCCCTATTTTGTTATGTGACCGATCACGAGTCGGTTTTCTATTGACCTGAGAAATAAGTGACCTTAAGGATATGAATCTTCACGAATATCAGGGTAAAGCTTTGTTCCGCGAGTACGGTTTGCCAGTATCTGATGGCGTAGCGTGCGACACCACGGAAGAAGTTCTTGCCGCAGCAAAACAAATTGGTGGCGACATGTGGGTGGTTAAAGCCCAAGTTCACGCAGGTGGCCGTGGGAAAGCAGGTGGAGTGAAGCTCGTCAAAACAGAAGCGGAAATTCGTGGATTCTGTGAGCGCCATATTGGCAGTCGTCTTGTCACCTACCAAACAGACGCGAGCGGACAACCCGTTTCCAAGATTTTGATCGAATCCTTTACCGATATCGCAAACGAACTCTATTTAGGGGCCGTTGTTGATCGTTCAACTCGCCGTATCGTGTTTATGGCATCGACTGAAGGTGGCGTTGAGATCGAAAAGGTTGCAGAAGAAACCCCAGAGAAAATCTTGAAGGCAGCGATTGATCCGCTGGTAGGGCCACAGCCAAATCAAGCGCGACAAATCGGCTTCAAGCTTGGTTTGAATCTAACGCAAATGAAGCAATTCACAAAAATTTTTATGGGTTTAGCAAACCTTTTTGAGGAAAAAGACGTCGCGTTGATCGAAGTGAATCCGTTAGTCATTACCGAAGAGGGCAACTTACATTGCCTGGACGCTAAAGTGGTTGTTGATTCGAATGCCATGTATCGACACCCTGAACTTGACACTATGCACGATCCGTCGCAGGAAGATGAGCGTGAAGCACAGGCGGCGAAGTGGGAACTGAACTATGTCGCTCTGGATGGAAACATCGGTTGCATGGTGAACGGAGCCGGTCTTGCGATGGGTACGATGGACACAGTCAAACTTCACGGCGGCGACCCGGCGAATTTTCTTGATGTCGGTGGCGGCGCGACAAAAGAGCGTGTTGCAGAAGCATTCAAGATCATCTTGTCAGATTCAAACGTGAAAGCGGTATTAGTCAATATTTTCGGGGGAATCGTTCGCTGCGACATGATCGCTGAAGGGATTATTGGCGCTGTTGAAGAAGTGGGTGTCGAAGTTCCTGTGGTTGTGCGTCTTGAAGGAAATAACGCTGATAAAGGTGCCGAAATCCTGAGTCAGTCTGAGCTGAATATCATTGCCGGTGAAAGTCTGACTGATGCTGCCCAAAAAGTGGTTGCCGCGGCAGGAGGTGGAGCATGAGTATTCTGATCAACAAAGACACCAAAGTGATTTGCCAGGGGTTCACCGGTAAAAACGGGACATTCCATTCGGAACAAGCGATCGCATATGGGACTCAAATGGTTGGAGGAGTGACTCCGGGTAAGGGAGGAACTGAGCATCTTGGGCTTCCTGTGTTCAATACAGTTGCTGATGCTGTTGAGGCGACAGGTGCTGATGCATCGGTAATCTATGTTCCAGCACCATTTGTCATGGATTCCATCATGGAAGCCATTGGTGCGGGTATCCAAATTATTGTCTGCATTACTGAAGGGGTCCCAACCCTTGATATGCTGAAGTGTAAAGGCGCTTGTGACAGCGCGGGAGTCGTTCTGATCGGTCCTAACTGTCCGGGTATTATTACGCCAGATGAGTGCAAGATCGGAATTATGCCGGGCCATATCCATAAAAAAGGGCTAGTCGGTATTGTGTCACGCTCTGGAACGCTGACCTACGAGGCTGTGAAGCAAACGACGGACATGGGTTTCGGTCAATCAACTTGTGTGGGTATTGGTGGTGACCCAATTCCGGGAACAAACTTCATTGATGTTTTAGCACGATTCCAGGAGGATCCTGAGACCGAGGCGATTGTCATGATCGGTGAAATTGGTGGAACGGCGGAAGAAGAAGCTGCCGAATTCCTCAACAATCACGTAACAAAACCTGTCGTTAGCTACATCGCGGGCGTGACCGCTCCTGCGGGTAAACGAATGGGACATGCCGGTGCGATCATTTCAGGTGGCAAGGGGACCGCTGCTGAAAAATTTGCAGCACTCGAGGCTGCAGGTGTGACAGTGACTCGAAATCTTGCCGAAATCGGATCAACGCTCAAGCAAGCGACCGGCTGGTGAGCTCGAATCTGCTGAATTCATAGCGATTCAAAAGGAAGCCTCGCAGAGCATTTTGCGGGGCTTTTTTGTGCTTGGAATTTAAAAAAAGATCCCAATCTAGTCACTCATTCATTCATCAACGAAACAATGATTAGGACGATGACTGCAAACGAAGAAACCTTAGGATTCCAGACGGAAGTTAAACAACTACTGCACCTGATGGTGCATTCTCTGTATTCAAATCGCGAAATCTTTTTGCGAGAGTTAATTTCAAACGCCAACGATGCGTGTGACAAGCTCAGATTTTCAGCTCTAGATGCACCAGATCTGATGGAGTCTGATTCTGAAATGGCTGTTCGCATTCTGATTGATCCAGAGACAAAAGAGCTGGTCATTTCGGATAACGGGATTGGGATGACTCGAAACGATGTGGTCCAAAATTTAGGAACCATCGCCAAGTCTGGCACTGCCGAATTTATTGAAAACCTCTCTGGTGATTCAAAACAGGATGCAAATTTGATCGGCCAATTTGGCGTCGGTTTTTATTCTGCATTTATTGTCGCTGATCGTGTGGTCGTCAGGACTCGACGCGCCGGGAACGATGCAACAGAAGCAGTCGAGTGGTCATCTAATGGTGATGGCCAGTACACCATCAAAGATATCGAAAAGTCTGATCGTGGAACCGAGATTCGCCTTACGCTGAAGGAGGATGCGAGCGAGTTTAGTGAAACCTACCGAATTCGGCATTTGGTGACCAAATACTCGGATCATGTCTCCATTCCTGTCTTTTTGAAAAATGAAGTCGAAAAAGATGATGATTCAGAAGCGAAATCTGAATTTGATCAGGTTAACCAGGCGACTGCCCTCTGGACTCGCCCTCGAACTGAAATTACTGACGAGGAATATAACGAGTTCTACAAGCACGTCGCACACGACTTTGAGGATCCGATGACTTGGAGCCACCACAAGGTCGAAGGGAAAAGTGAATACACAGGTCTTTTATACGTGCCAGCACGTGCTCCCTTCGATTTATGGAATCGAGAGAGCCCGCGTGGTTTGAAGTTGTATGTTCAGCGTGTATTTATTATGGATCGTGCAGAAGAATTCTTGCCGCTGTATTTGCGGTTCATTCGAGGTGTCGTTGACTCATCGGATTTGAGTCTCAATGTCTCCCGAGAAATCTTGCAGAAAGATGCGCGTGTCGAGGCCATGAAGTCTGCAGTCACGCGGCGAGCATTGGATATGCTCGCGAAATTGGCGAAAGATGATACTGAGAAGTATCAGAAGTTTTGGGAAACCTTCGGTGAGTGTTTAAAAGAAGGGCCTGCCGAAGATCATCAAAACAAAGAGCGCATCACAAAACTGTTACGATTTGCGTCAACCCAGACCAATACCGAAAAGCAGGAAGTTGGGGTAGAGGACTATATCAGCCGCATGGTTGAGGGGCAGAAAGAGATTTACTATCTGGTGTCCGAGTCGCATACCAACGCGCTTGGATCTCCTTATCTTGAAGCCTTTAAGAAGCGTGGCATTGAAGTGCTGCTCCTGTCTGATCGTATCGATGAGTGGCTGATGGGCCATCTCCAGGAATACAAAGAGCACAAGTTTGTCGACGTTACACGTGATGGCTTGGAGCTTCCAGGTGAGGGCAAGGACGAGAAAAAAGAGCAGAAAAAGGATTCCAAAGCGCATAAGGAACTTCTCAAGCGGATGAAAGAAGCACTCTCTTATGAAGTGGAGGATGTGAAGCCATCGGTGCGTTTGACAGACTCTGCCGCTGTTTTGGTGTTGACTGAGCACGACATGGGGCCACAAATGCGTCAAATCATGGAGGCTGCTGGACAGGCAATGCCGGTTTCTAAGCCGATTCTTGAGATCAATACTGACCATGGGCTTCTGATGCGGTTAGAATCTGAGATGGATGCGGGCCGCTTTAATGAGCTGGCTCGGTTGGTCTTTGACCACGCGCAACTCGGAGCCGAAGGCAAGCTGGATGATGCGCCTGGTTACCTCAAACGGGTGAACGCATTATTAACAGAGCTCTCTGTCTAACGAAGGTATCGATTGGGCTGTTGATCAGCCTGGTGCTGGTTGCATGTGCGGTGCCGATTAAGGCACCGCCCGAAGTAAAAAATCTTGCCAAAAGTGACACTGCTTTTTTTGTCGAAGCTGTCAGATCCGAGCTTGATCAAAGCTTGGGTCTTTTATTGGTGAAGCTCTACCGCCGCAATCCAGTTCAGTTGCCCATGAATACCACGATCGAAGTTCGGGTCGAACAGCTCAAAGCAGCACGCCTCAATTTACAAGAGTTTGATAGTCGGAAGCCTGGTCAACTGGTGCGTATGGCGTTTCATCCTGATTTTACAGGCGACAGGGTTTACGCTTTTGTTGCGGGTCTGCAGTCGATGGTGAATCACGCTTTTGATCATCGCCGTGAATTTCTCTTGCTGGATGATCTACCGACCGCTCAGTTTATTTATAACTCTGCCCGCAATATTGAAACTGCAGCCTTTTTGCTTCGAACAAAGCGAACCACGGATGGGAAGCCCTATCTCTATGCTGACGGAATCCAAGATCAGATATTAAACTCATCCTACTCTCAATTGATGGGGGAAATGATCGGTTTACAGGACGCATTATCGACAGCACTTGCGAACAAAGATCAACGAACGCTGAACGCTGTTGTCCGTGGAGCTGCCTCGATTGTCTTCCTACCAGTCGGTTTTTAACCTCAGGTATGAGCTAACAGCGGAATGTTGGTCGCTTCTGACCAAAGCTCGAGTACTTCAGAATAGATTTCCGGGCCTGAAGCAAACGTGATCTGTGGAACCGTTCGCCAGTCTGAGTGTGCGAGATAGTCGCTAACGATCGCACCAGCCTCATGAGCAATCAGTAAGCCTGCAATTGAATCCCATGGTTTAAGATGCTGGTCAAATAAAACATCAAGTCGTCCAGCAGCCAGATCACACAGCATGAGTGCCGCTGCACCTGGTTGTCTCAAGATGGCACCCCGTTCGAGCGCTCCTGTTATGCGATCTGCGAGTTCCTTCGATGTGAGTCTTGAACTGTGGCAGATACCCACCAGCCCCGTCGAAAAACTACGTCGCCAATTCGGTTGAAGACGCTGACCATTGCAGTATGCGCCGTATCCGAGATTAGCCTCGTAAAGCTCGTCTCGTGTGGGATCAAAAACCCAGCCGCCAATGACTTGTTCATTCTCAACCAGTGCCAAAGTGGTGCAAAAATAAGGGAGTCCGCGAATAAAGTTAGTTGTTCCATCAATGGGATCAATGACCCACTGTTTCGCCTGTGTGATTTCGCTTGATTCTTCTCCAAGAAATCCATCGTCTGGAAAGTGGCTGTGTAGAAAATCGATCATGATCGCTTCAACTGTGCGATCTGCCTCGCTGACGTAGTCTTGAGGTCCTTTGACATCAATAGTGAGTTGATCCCTGTTGGTAAAAAATTCGAGTGCTTTTTGACCACCCAGGAGAACCGCTTGTTTCGCGATATCAGACGTCTTCATTAAAATCCCCTACACTCAGCTTTTCGCACAACAAAGATAGTTTAGTGACAGCAATTTCAGCGAGTACCAAACAAAGCATTCAGTTACTGTATAGCGACTTTCTCGAGGCCAAGCAGTTGAAGCCTCGGCTTGGTCAAAAACAGATGATTGCTGAAGTGGCACGCATTCTATCAAGAATCGGCGACCGCGACACTGCACCGATCGGCTTTATTGAGGCGGGTACTGGTACTGGAAAAACGCTTGCCTATCTGATCGGCGCGCTTCCTGATGCAATGGAGCGCGAAATGCCGCTAGTCATTTCAACAGCAACTGTTTCCCTTCAGACGCAATTAATCGAAAAAGACATCCCTGAGCTGATTGATTCAACGGGGCTGATGTGCAGTTTCGCCCTGGCTAAAGGTCGTCGTCGCTATTTGTGTCCAGTTCGTCTGGAGGCTGCGCTCGAGACCCTCGCTGATGGTCAGGCCGTCTATCCGGATGAACTGACACTGGTCCTCGATTCTGATGACAAGGATGTTGTCTCGGATTTGGCAAAGGCTTGGGCCGAAGGTCGATGGATCGGAGATATGGATCAAATCCCTCAAGTGATCTCGGATTCAGTGAAGACTGCAATTACGACCGATCACCGGCGATGCCAGAGCCGCAGTTGCCGACATTTCAAGGTCTGCCCCTACTTCAATGAGCGCGATTCTTGGTTGGATGCGGACTTGCTTGTCATTAATCATGACTTGCTCATGTCTGACTTAAAGCTCGGTGGCGGGGTGATCTTGCCTCCGCTAGAACGACTGATACTGATTGTTGATGAGGCGCATCAGTTAGCCCGTGTTGCCTCAGATCAATTTACGGCACATTGTCGAATTGCACAAAGTTTAGGTGCGATAAAGACAATTGAGCGTGTTATTTCAACCTTGCAGGGAATGCTTCCAGTCGATCATCGAATATCAAACGATCTCAGCCGTCTGCCAGAGCCGCTCGAAGGGTTTGGACACATCTTGGCAAATTGGGGAAAAAGCTGTCTCGAAAAGCTCGAGAACTTACCTGATACCGTTTTCGCGTTTCAAAATGGTGGTTCCCGCTACAGGCTGCAATTATCAGAACGCTTCCCCGCGACGACTGATGGGTTTGAATCGGTTACAACGACGCTGTCACGTATCCAAAAAGTGCGTGATTGGCTGAAATCACTCGTATCTCAAAGTGACCAAGACCTGATGTCTGAAAAAGATGCCGAGTTATTATCTGAACAAATCTCGATGGCGTTAGGACGTCTCGAGGGAATTCCAGAGCTCATCACTGCATTTTCCAATGACGCGACGCAGAGTGGTGATGCGCGCTGGCTACGCGTTGGTCAGGATGTCCGATATGCGACACCTGACGATCCAACGGATCTTGAGTTTTGGGTCAGTCCTATGGAGCCTGCTGACGCGTTAGCAGATGCTCTTTGGGGAAAGATCGGAGCGTGCGTCCTGACATCTGCAACGCTTGCGCATCACGGTGAATTTGAGGTTCCAGCAGGGACCTTGGGTGTTCCCATCAAGTCTGGGTTAATTGTCGAAGCTGCATTCCATTATCAATCGCAGGGGCGATTGGTAATCTCAAAGTTCTCAGGTGACCCTCGTGACTATCAATCGCATGCTGAGCGTATTGCGCGATACTTAGAGACACGCACAAAAGA
Organism: uncultured Gammaproteobacteria bacterium; assembly: GCA_913031455.1. Taxonomy (GTDB): domain Bacteria; phylum Pseudomonadota; class Gammaproteobacteria; order Pseudomonadales; family Litorivicinaceae; genus HIMB30. The sequence goes on along the minus strand of CAJWFL010000040.1, from coordinate 3,547 downwards.
ACAAATTGGAATCCTCGTTCTGTTCACAAGTTGGCGTCTGTGCTTTCAGGTCGAAGAACTGTTAGAAGAGTGTGTCCGAAAAGTCACTTTGGTTCAGGGTCAAAAGCCTCTGGCGCTCCTTCTCCAAGAGCATGAAAAGCGCCGCAACCAAGGATCGACATCAATTATATTTGGCTTGCAAAGTCTGGCAGAGGGGTTTGATTTACCTGGTGATTTGGCGAATGAAGTTGTCATCACGCGGTTGCCATTTCAGCCACCTGATGATCCTCGAGAAGCAACATTGGCGGAATACCTCAAAAGCCAGGGTCGCGACCCCTTTAATGAATTATCGCTGCCGGCTGCAACGATTCGATTACGGCAAGCGGTCGGTCGTTTGATACGCTCTGAAACAGATACGGGTCAGGTGACGATGCTTGATCGCCGTTTGGTGAATACCCGTTGGGGCCAAAGCCTGCTAAAAGAACTTCCTGCGTTTCAATTCATTGAGGAATAAATTCTATGTCACAAGTTGCGATTGTTGCCGCCAAACGAACGGCTGTTGGGAATTTTACTGGATCACTTGCATCGGTATCAGCAGACGAATTAGGGGCAACTGTAATCCGTCAATTACTTGCAGATACCGGTTTATCTGCGGATCAGGTCTCTGAGGTGATTCTTGGGCAAGTTCTGACTGCAGGTCAGGGGCAAAACCCAGCACGTAAAGCAACGATTAACGGTGGGCTGCCAGAGACCTGTCCAGCTATGACAATCAATAAAGTCTGTGGTTCGGGTCTCAAGGCTGTGAGCCTGGGTGTACAAGCGATTCTTTTAGGTGACGCTGACGTGGTCATTGCGGGCGGACAGGAGAACATGAGTCAATCCAGTCATGTGCTACTTGGCTCTCGTGATGGTTTCCGTATGGGAAATGCATCACTTGTCGATTCCATGCTGAGGGATGGACTGACCGATACCTTTGGCGGTTATCACATGGGGGTGACTGCGGAGAATGTGGCTAAAAAGTACGATATTTCGCGTGAAGAGCAAGATGAATTCGCCGCAGCGTCTCAGTCCAAAGCGTCGAAAGCACGTTCAGAAGGTCGGTTCGACGACGAAATCGTTCCAGTATTGGTACCTCAGCGTAAGAAGGATCCGATTGAGTTTAAAGTTGATGAGTTTATTCGGGATGGAGTGACAGCTGAGGCGCTCGGCAAATTACGACCAGCCTTTGATAAAGAGGGTACGGTGACTGCTGGGAATGCGTCAGGCATCAACGATGGCGCTGCCGCCGTTATGTTGATGACAGTCGAGAAAGCCGAGGCGCTGGGCCTCCCAATCCTTGCAAAAGTAAAAGCCTATGCGTCTGCAGGTGTTGATCCGGAGATCATGGGAACAGGTCCGATTCCGGCGACTCAGCAGTGTCTTGAAAAAGCAGGGTGGACGCATGAGGAACTTGATCTTGTGGAAGCCAATGAAGCATTCGCAGCTCAAGCGATTGGGGTCAATAAGGGCCTCGGTTGGGATACGTGGAAAGTCAACGTGAATGGTGGAGCAATCGCAATCGGTCACCCAATCGGAGCGTCTGGATGTCGCGTATTTGTGAGCTTAATTCACGAAATGATCAAGCGAGATGCTAAGAAAGGTCTCGCAACATTGTGTATCGGAGGTGGTCAGGGAGTGGCGCTCGCAATCGAACGTTAATTCACACCGTGATTGATCCCTCGTGTAAACTGGGATTTGGACCACAAGTTGCGAGAGATTATGACTGACACGAATACTTCCTGGGATGTGAAATCCTTCAGTGTTGAACCAGAAGAGGGTAAATCAAGATTTCACGACCTCGGTTTACCAAAAGCCTTGTTGCATGCAATCGCAGATCTTGGATTTCGGTATGCAAGTCCAATCCAAAGCGAATCGCTGCCAGTAGTGTTGGATGGTGAGGATATCGTTGCAAAGGCACAGACAGGAACAGGCAAAACGGCTGCTTTCCTCATTTCAATTATCGATACATTTCTAAGAGAACTCATCGATGGCAAGCGGCGAACGGGCACTCCTCGTGCGCTGATTCTCGCACCGACGCGAGAACTTGTCGTACAAATAGCGAAAGATGCGGAAAACTTGTGTAGATACACACGGTTGTCGGTGGTTTCGATTGTTGGCGGCATGGATTATCAAAAACAGCGTGACGATCTGCGGCAATCACCCTGCGATATTATGGTCGCAACGCCTGGCCGATTAATCGATTTCCTTGGTCAAAATGAAATCAATTTACGTAAAATTGAAGTCTTGGTGCTGGACGAAGGTGATCGCATGCTGGATATGGGTTTTATGCCAGATGTGCGTCGAATTGTTCGCGCTTGTCCAAGGAAAGAACTGCGTCAAACTCTTCTGTTTTCTGCGACTTTTACTCCACAAATTGTAGAATTATCTGAACGTTGGACTTTTGAACCAACGCGAATCGAAATTGAGCCAGAACATGTCACGACAGAGACAGTCGAACAGATCGTCTACATCACCACGGCTGAGACGAAGTATCAACTACTCAAGAATGTCATTCACACGCGTGATCTCCATAAAGTCATGGTGTTCGCGAATCGTCGTGATTTATGTAAAGGTCTTGTTGATCGCCTGATCAAAGACGGGATCGATGCAGCACTGTTAAGCGGCGAGGTGCCACAACGGAAGAGAATCCAAACCCTTGATCGCTTTAAAGAGGGTAAAACACGAATCTTGGTTGCAACTGATGTCGCAGGACGAGGTATCCACATTGACGGTGTCGGCCATGTGATCAATTACACACTACCTGAAGATCCGGAAGATTATGTGCATCGAATAGGACGAACTGGTCGCGCTGGAACAGAAGGGACTTCCATCAGCTTTGCTTGTGAAGATGACTCATTCTTGCTTCCTGAAATCGAAGAATTTATCGGTCGTCAACTGCCCTGTGAGCAAGCCCCTGAATCTCTCTTAGATGGATCGCATGGCGAGACAGCCGCTTAGTTGGTCTTCCCCGTTTACGACGCTTGGCGAAGACATCTTTTACACGAAGGTATCGCCATCGGCTCTGTCGAATCCGAGATGGATCGATATCAACGAGAATTTACTCGGAGAAATGGGACTCCAACTTGATATCGAGAATCCAAAAACTCTCGAGGCCTTTGCCGGTGGGACTCCGCTTGATGGATGGAATCCGATTGCGCAGGTTTACAGCGGTCATCAATTTGGTCAATGGGCGGGCCAATTGGGCGATGGGCGAGGGCTATACCTCGGTGAATGCGCTGGGGTTGAATGGCATCTAAAGGGTGCCGGGAAAACACCATATTCGCGATTTGGCGATGGGCGATCCGTTCTAAGAAGTGCAATTCGAGAGTACTTGGGCTCTGAATATATTCACGCACTTGGGCTATCGACAACGCGCGCGTTGACACTGATCGCGTCCGATACTCCAGTTCAAAGAGAAACCCTTGAGCGAGGCGCAACGTTGACTCGTCTTGCGAAAAGCCATTTGAGGATTGGCCATTTTGAGCATTTCTATCATCACAACTCACATCAAGCGCTTGGCGAATTGATT